>CAYUIF010000012.1:0-2318 GCA_964444755.1 uncultured Alphaproteobacteria bacterium
GCCAAAGAAGCGGAGCAGAGCGGTCATTCGTTATTGATGAAATTGCTTAAAAAAGAGACTCCCCAGTGCCGCTTTACAAATGACGGCGAATTCTTTGCCGATGCCTACTCTTGGTTCAGAAATGAAGAGTTGAACTTACTGTTAACAGAGGCGTGGCGGAAGGAACTGGACAGGCAGAGGGCAGGGAATTTTTTTGAAGCCCGGTTGCGCGAATGGGATGATTTACCGCTCATGCAGCGGTTTCATTGGCTGCTTGAATACGCCCATTTGCCGAACCTTTTAGCCCGCCTTGACGGTGCGACCATGGCTGCATCGTTGGAGGGACGAGTACCTTACACGGATCGCGACCTGGTCAGATATGTTTCGGCCCTTCCACCAGAGTTGAAGTTTCAAGCAAATCAACAAGATAAGCCATTGCTTCGGAATTATTTTTCGGATATTGTGCCTCTCGAGGTGCTGAATCGGTCAAAAAAACCGTTTGATGCCTCTCTGGAACAGTTGTTTTCAAGTCGAGACGGGCAGCGGCAACTTGCAAACATCGGTCGTAATCCCGCCATGTTGGAGATCTTCGACCGCAATTTGCTCGATGCGTGGATGGTTCGCAACAACGGAGCCGGACATGGGCTCGCAAGTTGGCTGTTGGTCAGTTTGAGCATGTTTCTAAATCGCAACATTCTGTAGTTCTTTGGTATAGGATTCCTTCTCCGGACCGGATTTTCTCAAGTCCTGTCAACACTCGCCGATAACTCTGACAGAGTTGGACGAGCGTCCAACGGGTATGACGAACATCCATCAGGTTCAACATAGTCTCTTCGGAGGAGGAATCAAATGAGTACCCGAATCAATCACAACCTGTTGTCTCTGTCCGGACAGCGTGCGATCTGGACAACCCAGAACGACCTTGACAAGGCCGTGCAGAGACTATCGAGCGGTCTGCGGATTAACTATGCGTGGGATGATCCCACGGGTCTGGGTGTTTCGGAGCGGATGCGCGCGAACATCGTAGGTATGCAGGAAGCCGAAAAGAACGCTACCTATAATGTGAACATGCTGCAGACGGCCGAAGGCGCCCTCGGTGTCATTGACGAGAAGCTGATTCGCATGCGCGCAATTGCGGTGCAGGCTTCGAACGGAGTGTTGACGACCCTTGACCGTCAAGTTGCCAACGTCGAATTCCAGCAACTGAAGTCGGAGATTGACCGGATCGCCAATACGGCCAACTACAACGGATTCTATCTATTGGATGGAAGCCGTGCGGCCGCCACCGCAAATGCCGATTCGACGTTGGCGTTGGGATTCAATGCGGTCAGCACCGAGGCGAGCGCCGGAGGAATCAAGTTCCACATCGGTGAGAACAACGTCGCCGGCCAGGATTATTATTACATCAATCTGGGCGGCATGACGTCGTCGGCATTGGGTCTAAATGCGATGAATGTGGCGGATACGGCTTCGGCGCAGAGCGCGGTCGAAACTTTGATCGCTGCCATCAACTCCAAGGACACCGAGCGGACGTTCATCGGTTCGATGGTTGAGAGACTTCAGAATACGATTCTGAATCTGAAGATCTCCCAGGAGAACACGGTCGCATCCGAATCTACGGTTCGCGATACCGATTTCGCGCAGGAAATGTCAAACTTCACGCGCGCGCAGATTTTGATGCAAACGGGCGTTTCGATGCTTTCGACAGCTAACTCGCTGCCGGGCATTGTCGGTCAGTTGGTCGGGTAATAGCCGACCCTCCTCCCACCACGGGACAGGACGGGCCGGCGTACCGTCGGTAGTCCGGCGAGTACACGATAAGCGGTCTGAGTCTTATCTCATGATACGGGAGTGACAATGAGTCCGACATCCACTGTGTCCGGTTTGGTCTCCGGAATGGATTGGGAGACCACGATTCAACAGCTGATGCAGATCGAGCGGCGCAAATCCACGCTGTTCGAGGAACGCAAAAGCGAGAATCAAACCCAGCTGAATCTGTGGGCGCAGATCCAAAGCAAAGTGGCGTCTCTCCAAAGTGCAATGGAGGGAATGAACCAACGGTCTGAGTTCGCGGTTAAATCAGCATCCTCCTCCGATGCTGCCTTAGTGGCGGTAAATGCCAGCGCTGCTGCGGCCGAAGGAGCACACACGGTTGAAGTGCTGCAGTTGGCGAAAGCCCACAGAATCGCGGCACAGGGATGGGCTGACAAGAATCTAACCGGCGTCGGCGATAGTGGTGGCGACCTCGTGATCCAAATCAACGGGGAAACCATTACCATCGCCGACGCCGATCTCTCTTCCACCACTACGTTGGAAGAGTTGCGTAATCTGATTAATTC
>CAYUIF010000012.1:2328-81408 GCA_964444755.1 uncultured Alphaproteobacteria bacterium
AACAACAACTACGTCACGGCTTCCATTCTGGATGACGGATCAGGATCGAATCCCTATCGGCTGGTCATTTCCAGCAACGATACGGGGGTCGAAAACGAGATCACGATCATTTCCAATCCGACCAGTCTTGATTTTTCCGGAACCCATATTGACGATGCCGAAGCGGAATCGAATTGGTCGGGAACATCGGCAATTACTACGGCGGGAACGTATTCCGGTTCCGTCAACAAGAGCTTTACGTTTACGGTTGCTGGCTCGGGCAGCCAAACGATCGGTTCGGGAGACATCACCGTAGATTGGGTGGACAGCCTCGGCAACACTGGTTCCTTCATCATTCCCAATGGCTACAGCGGAAGCAACATCTCGGTTGCGGAGGGTGTGGAATTGTCGTTCGGCGCCGGTGATCTGGTCGGCGGTGAAACGTTCAATGTGGATGTTTTCAATCCCGAATTGTCGGCGGCGCAGGATGCCCGGATTCGGATTGACGGCATCTATATGAATAAGACCTCCAACAGTGTTACAGATGTCCTCGAAGGCGTGACGCTAAACCTACTCTCGGCGGAAGTCGGGTCAGTAGTGGACATCTCCATTTCCAATGATAATACTGCCGTTCGCGCGAAAATCCAGAGTTTCGTAGATGCTTATAATTCAGTCATGGCGGACATCTCAACCTTTTCGTCTTACGATGAGGAAAACGAAACGGCAGCGCCGCTTCTGGGCGATAGCTATCTAAGTTCGATTCGCTCACAATTATCCACGGCAGCCTTTTCGGCCATCGGCGGAATGCCGGGTGATTCACTCTATGATAGTCTGGCGGTGATGGGAATTCGTTCCTCCACCGGTGGATTGCTGTCCATTGATTCGACCAAGCTCAACGATGCGCTGGAAAATCACTTCGAAGACGTTGTGGACCTCTTCACGCAATCGTTTTCCTCCGGTGACGGCAAAATCGGTTTCATCAGCGCCAACAACAACACGCGTTCCGGCGAGTATTCACTGGTAGTGAATTACGATGCGTCCGGGAATATGACTTCCGCCACCATCAACGGTGAAACGGCGGTTGTTGACGGTAAGCTCATCCGCGGTGCGGAAGGAACAAATTTGGAAGGGTTGGTATTGAGTTTTACCAAACCCGAATCCGGTCCCGGTACGGTAAACACGACGATTCGCTTCACCCAAGGAGCCGCCGGAACTTTGGCGGCGGCGGCCTTCCAGATTCAAGATCCCGATACCGGACAAATTCAG
The DNA here is from genome assembly GCA_964444755.1 of uncultured Alphaproteobacteria bacterium. Classification (GTDB taxonomy): domain Bacteria; phylum Electryoneota; class RPQS01; order RPQS01; family RPQS01; genus JAHJDG01. The sequence continues at coordinate 3,574 of CAYUIF010000012.1, forward strand.
GCGGCGACCGATCGGATTGAACGATCCAACGAAAGCATTGATCGTCAGCTCGAAATGTGGGAAAAAAGTTACGAACTGGTGGAACAACGTTTGCGCCGCCAATTTACGGCTCTGGAAACCTACATTTCAAGAATGCAGAACCAGAGCAACTATCTTTCGAGGATTCTATCGTAGGACTACTATGAAACTGAACACCGGTCATACCCTCTATAAGCAAGTGGATGTCGCCTGCAGCGGTCCGCAGTTGGTATTGTTGCTGTGCGATGGTGTTATTCGTTACGTGCGGGAAGCCGCCGAGCATTTGCGGGCCGGACGATGGGCGGAGAAGGGGCAAGCTGTCGAAGCTGCCTATGAATGCCTGAGCGAGTTGCGTAAGGGCCTGGATTTCGAACATGGCGGGGATACGGCATTTCAATTGGATCGGATGTACGACTTCCTCAGCACCAAGCTGACCTACGCCAATGCTACCCGTGATCCCCAGCAATTCGAGCAAATCGTTGAAGCCGTTAAACCCATTCGAGCGGCGTGGGAGGACTTATTTAGCCGCCTGAAAGCGGAAGGTCGGCTGACCGAGACAACGGCTAACCAAGCCGCTATGGTAAGTTGATGCCTTATTTGGCATGTAAATTGCTCAAAAACAGTTTATAACAACCTCAAGCCCAGACTGAGTTTATGAAAGTTCAAGATGTCAATGGTTTAGTCCGGTCAATTGATCCACGTACGACCAAACGACCGGAGCAACAGCCGATTCCGACCTCCCCCAAGGATGTCCGGAATAGTGATGGTGACTCCCTGGATATTCAATTATCCAGCCGTATTTCGGATATATCCAATTCTGTTGAGGAAGCGGCTGTAACAACCGAAATCACCCTTTCCCGCGATCGTCTCCGGCAGATTGAGCAGCGAATCCACTCGGGGTTCTACGATACGCCCGTGGTTTCGGAGGATACGGCGAACAAACTCCTCGAATTCTACGCTCAATAGCCAACTTCCGGCTCACTTTTCTGCTCACAAGCGGCCAAAATTGCCGAATTTTTACCCCAAACTGAGGGGTAGTAGTCCTCTATTTCCCGCAAATAGCACTTCCTTGCACATCTAATCTTCCCTCCTGCCTTGGTATGAATCTTGCCGATTTAAGAACAGAATGATCCGCAGAAAAAAGGAATCTCTGCGAACAGCCTGATTAACCAACTGTACCTGTGAGTAAGATTCTTCTTATAGACGACGACAATCAGATCAATGAAGTGGTCAAGACATCTCTGGAGATGCTTGGTCATGCTGTAGTTACGGTAGATCAGGCGGCACATGCTTCGGAAGCCTCGCGTTCCGTCATGCCCGATATTACGCTGGTAGACTATGTCATGCCGGGGTGTTCGGGCTTGGAACTCCTGGAACAACTGAGGTCGGAAAAGCCCGACCGAGTACATTTTTTGGCAACCGGGATGGCGGATTTTCATCTGCTCAAACAAGCGCTGCAGGCGGGGGCGAGTTCGATGCTGAGTAAGCCCTATCGGATAACCGATCTGATGGAATTAATTGATCTGGCGATGTTGCTTGAGCAATCCGTTCAGGCGGAGTCGGAACCGCCGGTGGACATGCCCGAAATCCTATCCTTGATTTGTCCGTCCGGCCCGTCAATAAAAGCCGAGGATCTTGCGCAATTAGTGCAATTCGCTCGTATTCATGGGACGGATCCCCTGATTGCCGGACATAACTTGCCCTTGATTGCTGTATCGCTGATGAAAAACGCCGGCATCCACGGTTCAACAACCGATGATTCGACTTACTCGGTCGAGATGACCGATATCGGCGAGAAGCTGCGTTTAATCGTAGTGAATTCCGGCCCGAAATTCGATTGGCGCAAGCAACTTTCGCGCGCTCAATCCATCATGGAAAAAAGCCGCGCCACGGGTTTGCAGATTGTCTTGGCACTGGCCGATCGGTTTGAGTATGAGGATGACGGGCGCATTGCCAAAGTATGCTTGCGGAAACGACGGACGGCGGCATAGTAAATGGACATCGGGATTCTGACCGATACATTGCCGGATGAAGCGCGTGCCGGTGGCCAAGCGGCACCGGATAATACGACCGATGATCAGCGGGCGCGGCTCCGGCTTGAAACCCTCGAGTATCTTTCACTGATGCCGGTGGGGTGTCGGTTGATTTCGTCGGATTTGAAGGTGCTATGGCAGTCGCCGCGGCTTATCGAAATGGTCCAGTGTAAGTCCGGGGGCGGATGCTGCGATGCGCTGGGGTTGCGGCATAATGACTTGGACTGCTTAAGTGCCCGCACGATTCGATTGCAGGCTCCGCAGCACGGAACACGGTGGTTGGGGCGATTGTATATCGAAGTCGAAACCGTACCGGTCCAGATTTCCGATGCCGGGGAGCTGGCCAGTTTCGAAATCTATCGGGATATTTCCGCGGAAAAGAAACTGCAGGCGGCGTTGATTCGGCAGCAGGAATTACTGGAGACGATCAATCGTTCGATGATCGAGATCAATCACCATCTCGAAAGCGCCCAATTCGAGCTGGAAGAGAAGAATCGTAATCTGGAAGAGGCTAATGAGCAGCTTCGCTCGTTGGATCATTTGAAGGACGATTTCATCAGCATCGTTTCCCATGAACTGAAAGCGCCGCTGACTTCGATTAAGGCCTCGGTCACCCTGATTACCGGTACGGAAACCGACAAGCTGAGTCCGACGGGGGTTGAGTTGCTGACGGTTTGTCGGCGCAGTACCGACCGTCTGCACCGGCTGGTCGAAGATTTGCTGGATGTAACGCGCATCGAGTCGGGTCGTTTGAGTCTGGGGTTCACGCGCTTTTCATTGCGGGAAATGATCAGCGAGTGCTTCCAATCCGTGGCCGCTCTGGCGCAACAAAAGAATATCGAATTAGTTTGCGGGATTCCGCCGGAAATCGAAATAACGGCGGATCGGGATCGGCTGATTCAAGTAATCGTCAATCTTGTCAATAACGCGATCAAATTCACGGATCAGGGTTCGGTATCGGTGGATGCCGTTGAAAGTGCGGACAAATTCACGTTTCATGTCCGGGATACGGGAATCGGTATTCCCGACGAGGCGCAACAGCGGATTTTCGATAAATTCGCGCAGGTCGCCGGAACATTGCATCGCAATACGGGCGGAACGGGTTTAGGATTGGCGATTGTCCGCGGCATCGTGCGCGAGCATGGCGGAGATATTCACGTGACGAGTTGGTTAAACATCGGAAGCTGCTTTACGTTCACGATTCCGCAGCCGCCGGGAAAGGAACATGATGGCGCAGCCCGTCCTCTTGATTGAGGATGATTCCGATATCCGGCTGCTGGCGGAGATGACGCTGCGGATGAATGGAATCGAAGTGGTTGCCTGTGCGGAAGGGCAAGAGGGTCTCGACGCACTGGACGCTTCCGAGTACAGTCTGGTGATTCTCGATGTGATGATGCCGGATATGTCTGGCTATGAGGTATTGAGTCGAATCGCTGAGCGATTCGGAGCCACGGCTCCGCCGGTGGCGCTGTTTACGGCGCGGCCGCAGGATGCAACCGAAAAAGAATTGAATGGCCATCGAGTCGTACGCATATTGCCTAAACCGTTCGATCCTGAGAAACTGGCGCAAACCGTTCAGGAACTAATTAGAGAGAACCGTGCCTGATATGACCAGCAATCCGGTGTTGGAACAGCTTCGCGAAGGCTATCTGAAGTCACTTGCAGACAAATTATCGGCCTTAAGGAAAGCGGCTGAAACGCACGATTTCGATGCGATCAGCCGGATTGGCCATCAATTGAAAGGCTCCGGACGATCCTACGGATTCCACGAAGTTTCGGAGCTGGGTGGACGTATCGAACAAATCGGATTGGATCGTCGGACGGCGCTTCTGGATTTCATGCTGGTGGAATTCAAAACGTTACTGGAGTCCTTGACGAACAAATCCGTAGTGACGGAGAAACCGTGAGCGATCCGCAGCCCATCATACTGGTTATCAATGATGATCGCGATCAATTGAATCTGACCGTCGAACATATACGGGCGGCCGGATATACCTCGGTACTTACCGCTGATGACGGCGAGATGGGAATCGAAATCGCCCGTCAGCATCATCCGACGGTGGTGGTGTCGGATGTATCCATGCCACGCGTGGACGGCTTTCAGCTCTGCCGAATTCTGAAATCCCCGTTGTTCGACGGCAGCGAACATATTCCGGTGATTCTGACATCGGCAACCTATCGTGATGTTATTGCCGAACAGGTGGCTCGCAGTGTCAAGGCGTTTGCCTATCTGCAGCAGCCCTATGAACCGAGCGATCTCTACCGATTGATAGACCTGGCGTTGGGTCGTCGAACGACCCATAGCGACGATAAATATCTGCTGCGCTTTGTCGGCACGGTCGCGATTGTGGATGATGATCCCGATATCGCAAACTTGCTGAAGCACTACTTGGAAGCCCAGGGATGGTGCGCCTATACGGCTTCGACCGGTACCGAAGCGACGCAGCTACTCAGCGAATCGGAAATCCAATTAGTCCTGCTTGACTATGAGATGCCCGATCTGAACGGTCTGGAAATGCTGCAGTGGATCAAAACCAATCGCCCGGATGCCGTGGTTATTATGGTGACGGCGAACACCGATCAGAATGTGGCGATCAATTTGATCAAGCAAGGTGCGGATGACTACATCCGGAAGCCTTTCGAGGTTGAAAATGTCGTAACGGCTTGCCATAATGCGCTGGACAAATACAACTTCCTGCGCATTCACGAACAGTTCCAAGAGAAAATTGAAACACTGCGCTCGGTCACCGACTATCTCGATATGGTGATCAACCTCAGCCAGGAAGCGATCTTCTCCTGCGACGATGTCGGTCGTGTGAAAATCTGGAATAAGGGCGCCGAGCGCATGTACGGCTATACTGCCGACGAGATCATCGGTTGTATCGTGGATGAATTCCTGGATCCACCCGACTTCAAGCGTAAGTCGCCGGATGTGATGAAGATTCTTCAACAGCGCGGCGGCTCGCTGGTTGAACCGGAGATTATGCGGCGCAAAAAGAGCGGCGAGATCTTCCCGGTGCATGCAACGTATTCGTCCATTTTCGATGCCGAAGGTCACTACATGGGATTCTCCGTCATCGAGCGCGATGTAACGCTGCACAAGGCGCTGGAGACGGAGAAAATCAACTCCGCCCGCTTGCGCGCCATTACCCAGACCGCCGTGACCGCCAATGATCAGGTGAATACGCCGCTCGGAGTGATCTTAGGCTACTCGCAATTTCTGCAGAAGAAAATGGTCAACTTGACTCCCGAAGATCACGCAGCCTTGGAAGTGATTCAGCAGCAGGTGCTCAAGATCAAGGGCATCATGAACAAACTCAAACTCATGAGTGATCCGATCGTCAAGAACTACTCCATTGAAGGAGTTACGATGTTGGATCTCTCGCAATCGCGTTAACAATTAATTGTCCTATCAATAAGGTGCGCCATGGAGACGTCGAAGAAAAAAGTCTTGGTAGTGGATGATGACGAGGTCATCCGGGACCTTCTTATTAACTTCCTCAAATTTTCCGGGTATGAGGGAATCGGAGCGCCCAATGGCCAGGCGGCGTTGGATATCGTGCTGGTTGACCCGCCGGATATGATCATTACCGATATCCATATGCCCTTCATGAACGGATTCCAGCTGTTGCGGGCGGTTAAGCGGGTGAGTCCCGATTTGCCGGTGGTATTCATTACCGGCTTCGCACACTTCCGGCGCTTCTTCGCGGATAAGACCGCACGGGCCGATGGATTCCTTGAGAAGCCATTCTCGCTCGAAGCGATTGACGGCTTGGTGAAGAAGTTCTTGGTTTAACGCTTCGCAACTATGGCTGATTGAACGGGTTGTGTGGTAATTGCCGTGAATGTCACGGCCTTTACTGCTTTTGGAAGGTGGGTCAAAATACTTGACTCTCGTCGCTTAAATGGATATATTTTGTTGGTATGGAACCACGTGAATTACTTATAATTGACGATGAGGAATCCTTACACAAGGTGCTGGGGGAGTGCCTTCGTGCCCGTGGTTTTACCGTTTATTCCGCCAGTGACGGCCGCAACGGTCTGGAACTCTTTCGCAAGCATGGCAGTATTCGGGTGGTTTTAACCGATATCCGGATTCCCGGAATGGACGGGCTGGAGGTTCTGAAAGCCGTTAAAAGGCACGATCCGTTGACGCAGGTTATTCTGATGACGGCGTTCAGCGATGCGAAACTGGCGATTCAGGCCTTGCGGTTGGGCGCCGATGACTATCTGGAAAAGCCGTTTCATCTGGACGTGCTGAACGATATTTTGGAGCGAAGTTTCGACCGGCAGCGATTGGGAGCGTTGTCGCACCGCTGGCAGCAGTTTGTCGAGCACCTGCCGATCGGATTGATCTGGTGTTCGCCCGAAGGAATTATCGAAGGGGTGACTCCGGCCGCCGAAGGATTACTGAATCGTGCGCAGCAGGAAATCGCCGGATATCATGTGTGGCAGGTTCCCGATCTGGAATCGGCGCGCGTTTTTTTCAATGCGTCGGACAATGGTTCGCAGGTGGCATCGGTGGAAATCGAGACGGGTGGTCGGGCTTTAATTCTCCAACCGATGGATACCACCGACCAAACCGAGCGCAATTCCCGCTTGCTGGTTCTGACGGATATTACCGATGAAAAGGAACTGCACCGCGAATTAGCCGCACTATCCCAAGAGCTGGAAGGCCGGGTTGCCGATCGGACCCGCAGCTTGACCAATGAGCTCGAATTTTCGCAGCGGTTATTGGATACGGTGGGCGTGGTCATCGTGGTGCTTGATGCGGAAGGGAAGATATTACGCATCAACAAGTTCGCGGAAGATTTGACTCGCTATACGCGACTGGAAGCCGAGCAGGTGTTTTCCAGCTTCGCGAAGCATTCGGAGTCGCCGCTGTCGCGAATCTTCAGCCCGCGCTCGCAGGATGAGTTGTCCGGATTGATCGCCGAGCTTCCGCTGCGGGATGGAACCAAACGGATTTTATCGTGGAGTACTCGTGAGCTGCCGTCGCGTTCGGGGCATGGCGCGCGGCTGATTATCGGCATTGACGTCACCGAGCAAAAACAGCTCGAAACGAAGCTGAAGAGCTATAATGTTCAGCTCGAGCACATGGTGGAGTCCAGTTCGCACGAATTGCGTCAAACCAATGCCCAGTTGATCCATGCCGCCCGCCTGGCGTCGCTGGGCGAAATCGCCGCCGGTATCGCCCATGAAATGAAGCAGCCCTTGAACGTGATTTCGATCACTGCGGATCTGATCAAACTGCTGCAGAAGAACGGCACGCTCTCCGAAGACTTGCTCGTTTCCAATCTGGATAAAATCCGCCGCACGGTGGATCGCATGGCGAATACCATCAACCACCTGCGCGGGTTCACGCGGATTGACTCGGCCAATTTCGAGCCGGTTCGCATCGCGGATGCGATGGACGGAGCATTATCCATCCTCGGTGAGCAAATCCGGCTTGATGATATTGATATTGTTCGTGAAGTACCGCCGAATCTTAGTCCGATTCTTGGGGAGCAGCATCAGATCGAGCAAGTGCTCGTCAACCTGATGCAGAACGCCCGGCACGCTATTGAAGAGCGCTTAAGCCATGCCGAAGCCGCCGGGCAAGGCAATTCGGTTCCCAAACGGATTTCCTTGCGGGCGGGGATGTGGAGAAACGGGCGGGAGGTTTATATCGAAGTGTCGGATACCGGCACCGGAATGGACGAGGAAACGCGCCATCGGATTTTCGAGCCCTTTTACACGACTAAGCAGGCGGACCGCGGAACGGGGCTTGGTTTGTCGATCAGTATGAACATTGTGCAGTCCCATGGCGGAACGATTGAGGTTGAAAGTACGCCCGGGGAAGGCAGCACGTTCCGCGTGCTGTTCCCCACCGAGCTACCCGATTGATTGATTGGATGATAGGCCGCCAATCTATGGCGATGATGGGCATGGATAGCGGGTGAGGTGATACGTATGATAGCAGCTCAACATTCATGGTTCTCCCGGTTGGACATGGGGACTTTCGAAGTCATCAACAAGATGTTCACCAGCGGATTCTTCGACAGCCTCATGCCGGTCCTTTCCAACCTGACTTTATGGGCGATTCCGCTGGGAATCATCTGGCTGGTGTATTTTTTCCGTACGGATCGCCGCGGCAAGCTGATCGCGCTCTGTTGCTTTCTGGTGATTGCCGCAACCGATCAGCTATCGTCGACCGTGATCAAGCCCGTTGTCGGCCGCAACCGTCCGTGTAACGTGGTTCCGCAGACTCACTTCTATCAGGACGGAAGATGGATTTACACGGATAAATTCGGTCTGACCGTTTACAAGTCTTCCTACAGCTTTCCATCCAGCCATGCGGCGAATATAGCGGGTCAGGCGATGTACTGGGGGTATTTCTATCCGCAGATTAGTCCCTTGCTGGTTTTCGCCGCTGTTTCGGTGGGCTTCAGCCGGATTTATTTAGGTCATCACTGGCCATCGGATGTCGCGGCCGGATATCTCTTGGGGATATTCGTTGCTTTAATGGTAGCATATCCCTTGCGAACGTGGTTCTTGCCCGAGAAATGATTTGCCCCGCAAGGGGCGTGCATGGACAAGGGTCTGAGAGCAAAAAAGCCTCGAGCATTGCTCGAGGCTTCTAAATACGTAGTAGATAAGGTCAGCGGAACATCGCCTTGATTGAACCCCACGTCTGTTGAACGGCAGAGAACGATAAGGAAACGCTTTCTGTGCCGCTATAGCTGACGCCACCGTCACGGTTCACCATTCGCAGCCGATAGTAGAAAATCCGTTCACGACCGGCATCCAGCGGGCTACTGTCCAGGAATTCATAGTGAGAGAACGATCCGGTGGCTGGGAGCTGTCCTATGGCCATGAATTGACGACCGTCCGAGGAACGCTCAATGATGAAGGTTCGCAGATTTGTTTCTTGCCCGGTCGCCCATTCCAATCGGCTATGATCAACTATTGCAAATGCTTGAAATGAAAAGATTTCCGTTTCAGCAACGGCTTGCAACGTAAATAGTAAAACAAATAAAGACAATACAATAGACCGTTTCACGGCCTTTTTCTCCTTTGATAGTACTGCCTTATCATATCGAATAACTTTGAAAAAGTCAAGCCCTTGAGGACTGTTGAATGAAAGTAACCTTCTATGGTGCCGCCGGCGAAGTTACGGGTTCGCAGCACTTAGTCGACTGTGGTGGCTCAAAAGTCCTCCTCGATTGCGGACTCTTTCAAGGGAGTCGCGAGGAAACCTACCGCAAGAACCGTCATCCGAATTATGATCCAAGCCAACTCCATGCCGCGGTTCTGTCTCACGCCCATCTGGATCATTCCGGGCTGTTTCCGCGGATTGCCGGAATCGGCTTTAACGGACCGATTCACTGCACGGACCTAACGGCGGAACTCTGCGATCCCATGTTGCGGGATTCCGCCTTTGTTCAACAGAAAGATATCGAATTTGTCAATAAAATCCATCGCCGTAAGGGACTCCCCCAGTTCAATGTCCTCTATGGTGATGCCGAAGTGGAAAAAACCCTGTCTCAGTTACGCCAACATGCCCTGCATGCGTTGTTTGAAGTTGCACCGGGAATTCATGCGACACTCATCGAAGCGGGGCATGTGCTGGGTTCAGCGCAAGTCCTCTTAGAGTTGCAGGAGCGCGGCAAACGAATGCGGGTCGGTTTTACCGGTGATTTGGGGCGTCGGGATTTGCCATTGCTCAAAGACCCCGAGCGGTTGACCGATCTTGATGTCTTGATTATCGAATCCACCTACGGCAACCGGGATCATGATCCCATCCATGAAACCGGACCCGAATTGCGCGAGGTTATCCAGTCGACGTACGCAAAACGCGGTAAAGTGATTATTCCGGCCTTTGCCTTGGAACGAACTCAGGAATTATTGTTTCTCTTGGCGGAAATGTATGCCTCGGGAGATTTACCTCATGATATGCCGGTTTATGTGGACAGTCCGTTAGCCACCAAATGCACGGAGATTTTCGGAAAGCACTTGCATGTCTACGACAAGGAAACGAAAACCCTATTACGCGATGGGGTTAATCCGTTCGATTTCCCCGGTTTGCATTATACGGAGTCGGTCGAAGATTCGAAAGCGCTGAACGTAGTCGGCCAGCCGATGATTATCATTGCCGCTTCGGGAATGATGGAAGCCGGACGGATTCTGCATCATCTGGCGAATAATATCGAAGATTCGCGCAACACGATCCTCATCGTTTCCTATCAAGCCGCACACACCTTGGGTCGGCGTATTGCCGAACGCCATAAAGACGTACGAATATTCGGCGATGTTTATCCGTTGCGGGCGCGAGTCAAAATTCTCAACACATTCTCCGGTCATGCCGGACGAAGCGATTTGCTCAGGTATGCCCGTGCGATTGTGGACAATTCACCGCGCTTGAAAAAGGTCTTTGTGGTACATGGCGAAGAATCGCAGGCTCAGTCGCTAATCAATGAATTTGAAACTTGGAACAGCTTCGAGTGTGTTTATCCGCAGCGCGGGCAGACTTTTACGTTGTAGAAAAACTTGCGCCACAAGAAAGCGGCTCGGATCACATGATCCGAGCCGCTTGTTTTTCTCTAAGTGGAGAGAATTACTTCATCAGCAACATCTTTTGCGTTGCCGAGAAGGTCGCCGATTCAAGGCGGCAGACATACACGCCGCTGGCTAAATTCGCGCCGTCAAAGGTCGCGATATGCGAGCCAGGCTGCGCCATACCGTCCACCAGCGTCGCGACTTCCTGTCCCATCACATTGAAGACCTTCAAGGTCATGTATTCAGCGCGCGGAACGGAATAGCGAATCTCCGTCGAAGGATTGAAGGGATTCGGATAATTCTGCTGGAGGCTCCACTCGGTCGGCATCGGCTGCGCGGGATCCACTACGTCCAGGGCTTCGTTAATGATCGCATGCAGCTGGAAGTAACCGTCAATCGCTTGCGGATTGCCGCTGCCGCTGTAATTGTAGTGATGAATGTCGCTCCAACCGAGGTTGTCATCACCCAGAATTGCCGGATAGCGTTCGGTCGGATCGGTGCTGACCACCTCAAACCAGACCCAGAAATCTTCGGATAGATTGCGGGTGTCGGGATCGGTGCTCACATTAACGGTTTTCCATGCAAACGTTCCGACCTCCGCCCATCCGACGGTAATCAGTTCGTTGTAGATTTCCGTACCCGGAGCCGTCTCGCCGCCGGCAAAAATATGCAGACGGATCGGCATGTTGTCCTGTGGCTGCGAATCGGAGAATTGAGCCAGAATGGACTGGATATTGTAGTTCCCCGAAACAATTTCATCAGCCACCGGCGTGAAGTGCACCATCGCGCCTTCGCCGGTTGCGAAGCGCGGATAGTAGTAGAACGTATCCGACAACTGATGGTTGTCATAGCCCAATTCGAGGTTCGCGCTGGCCGGATTAATGGTAACGCCATACACCGTTGACGTGTCATTGGCGGTGTTTTCATCGCTTCCCAAGGCGATGCGCGCCTGGAATACTTGATCGGCTGCAGCGGTGGTTACCACGACCATCGTGTCCTTGGTCATCGTCTGACCGGGGGTGAGGGCGAAGGTGCCGATAAACGGACGCCAGTTGCCGGAGCTGACTTGCCGCCACCAGGTCTGAATGCTGTTCTGTTCGTTCGAGCCGGTATTACGGAAATAGGCTTTGATCTTGAACGGACGATTGGCCATATTCGGATAGCGAACTTGCAAAGTATAGCAACTCAGGTCGTTGGGGAATCCCGCTGTGTACTCTGCCGAAAATGCGTCAAATTTCGGGCCGTCAGCCAAAAGCGCATCGTCGTTGGATTCGAACGTAAACCGGAATTTCAGAGCATGACCGATCAACGCCGAGAAGTCCATCGGAATAGAATAGGAATCGTTGAAGGACGACCACGTCGTCGGACAGTCGGAATAAACGTAATTAGTCCCTTCGGGATCACAGATCGGATTCGAAACGGCGCACCAGGTGGCACCGGAGTCGCTGGATACTTCCATACCCCAATAATCACAATCCGGGAAACCGGTTTCGCACATGACCGTTCCGGTGATCTGAACATCAAAGATCAACTGGCCATAGGCCAAGTCGCTGGCGTCAATATACGGTGATTCGATCACTGAATTCATGTTGGCGTTATACAGACCGTTTCCAACGTTGTTAGTCACCAGAATGTGCGGTCCGGAAGGAGCCGTATTATCGGTGGCGATCCGCCATAAATTGCCGCCCACCGGACGAACATTGGTGTGGGTCCATTCTCCGATAGCATTTGCATCATCGGAAAACATCGTATCGGTTCCGGCATAAACGCGAATAGCGTCAATCTGCCAGCCGAACATGGCGCGGTTGTCTGTGGTACAATAGGCTGGGTCGGACGCAAACGCCCAACGCAGCTTCACGGTTTGTCCCGCCCATGCCGACAAATTGGCCGTTTGCAGATGCCACGTATTACCCGTGGAGACACCACACCAACCGGGAATGTTCGGACCTTCGCCATGCTGCAAACCGAAACTATATAAGCTTGTGCGGTCATAGGCCGGGGTCAAAGCAGAGGTCGGAACGATGTTCCAAGTGGAACCCCCGTTGGTCGAAATCCGCAGATTCATCCCATCCCAGCCATCATATGGGGCTTCAGCACCGGCGGGATTCTCGCAACTATAACGATGCCAGAATCGAAGCATCGGAGTGCCGGCCGGTAGGTTAATTGATGGCGAGTTCAACGCCATATACCAATCATCCAGATAGCCGTTCAAGGGCGTGGTGCCGACGATGCTGGTGTCGCCCAACCACCATGAGGTTCCAGTCCCACCGAAGGCATTGAAATCATCCAGATGCCATGTGGAAGGCTGGGCAGTCAGATCGAAAGGAGTCCAGCCGTTCAAATTTCCACTTTCCCAGTCTTCAAAGAAAATTACTTCATCAAGATGCCGTCCGGGGAGCCGAACATCACCCTCTGCTGTTGTCGGGACAGCCATCGGTAGTTCCGAGACCGTGCTGTAGATATTATTAGGTACAGCAAATGTGGTCATGACGAGACAGAGAACAAGCAGGAGTGCAAAGAAGGGCAAGCGACGTGTCATTACATTTCCTCCATGAAAGGGTTATTCCCGACAGCCGAGCACGGCGGTATTGCCGGGTCACTAAGTCCATTTTAAGTAAAATAATAAATACCATAGGCAGAGTCAAGGCAATTTGATCGTGATGATTAACTGGATTTTTTGTGAAATTTTTGTCTTTCTTTCTATTTTATAATAATATAGAAGTCATCTCTCGTTATTCCTCTATTGATTATTTAGCTATGGAAAACTATGGAGAATTTTCCGAAGTTCACTTTCCGAAAACCTCATGGCTCGCCAGATATCCTATGAGTGCCGAGTCATATAGAATTCGAAATACAACTATTTCTATCATTTTTTGCGTTCGGAATACAAAAGAATTCAAAAAAGTGCGGAATCAAACTGTCGTAAACTTGGAAATTCTTTAAATATCCATACTTTGAGAGACATTGGTGGGGTGTTTGTATTGATTTGACGGTTGAAACTTAGTATATTGCCGCGCATGACTGGGATACTATCCCTTACTATCTTGGATGCACCGGTCTTCTTTTTATCCGATGCTCATTTAGGCGCTGCACTCATCGCAAATCCGGCGATGCAAGCCCAACGTCTGAATCATTTGCTGGACCGGATTGCCCAATCCGGCCGGACGTTGGTATTTGTCGGGGACCTGTTCGATTTCTGGTATGAATGGAAGCAGGTTATTCCCAAGCAGCATTTTCGACTGTTATGCCGAATGCAGGCTTTAGTGGAGCAGGGGATTGCGATTCATTATTTAGCAGGAAATCATGACTTCCGCCTGCATGGGTTTCTGGAACACGAACTCGGGATGCAGATTCACCACCATCACCTCGCGGCACAAATCGGTGATCAGTCGGTTTTCGTTTTCCACGGGGACGGAATTTTGGCGCGCGATCATGGATATCGGTTGCTCAAGCGAGTGCTGCGCAATCCGATCGCACAACGCATGTTTTCGTGGTTGCATCCGGACATTGCCATGCGTTTAGCCCATGGTACCAGCAAAACCAGCCGTGCGATCATTACCATGAATGACAACGATGATACCGAATATCTGGAATTCGCGCGTCAACGGTTCGAAGACGGATTTCATGGAGTCGTATTGGGACATACCCACCGCCCGGTTGAACACGTGGAGAATGGGAAGATCTATGTTAATCTGGGCGATTGGATTACTCACTATACATACGGTTTTCATGACGGATCGCAGTTAATGCTGCGCCGATACGAAGATGAGTAGACCGTGCACAATGAGCCATGTTCTGAAAAGCCGTATTGGAGAGACCGCTGGAATTGAATAACGAAAATCCGTCTCCCGAGCGTCCTCCGCGCACGTTTCGTTCGTTGTGGAAACTTTGGCTCAGTATCGGCATCGTAGTGATGCTCGCATTGTTGATCGTAATCGGAGTACGATATTATTTCGAGCTGCGGGCGGGGATGCCGTCGGTCGAGCAGTTGGAGAACTTTGCGCCACAACTGAGTACGAAGTTATTGGATCGCAACGGCGAACCGATCAAAGAGATCTATACGCAACGGCGGTCGTTTGTACCCCTATCCGAAACACCGCTCTGCGTAACGCAGGCGTTTTTGGCGATCGAAGATCACAAATTCTATGAGCACTGGGGGATGCGGCCGGCGGCTCTGATTGGAATCATGGTAAAGGGAGTGCTGACGCTCGACTTTCGCTTCCGCGGCGCCTCGACGATAACCCAGCAATTAGCGCGAAATCTGTACTATTCATCAAAGCGTTCACTCAGCCGGAAACTCCGCGAAGCGCTCACCGCCATTGATATCGAAAAATACTACTCGAAGGATGAAATCCTCGAGATGTATCTCACGCAAAATTATTTCGGGGCGGGGGCTTACGGTATCGGTGCCGCGGCGACGACCTATTTCTCCAAAACCGTTTCCGAACTGACCACGAGTGAGGCGGCCTTATTGGCGGGGATTTTGCGTTCGCCGACGAAGTATAATCCGCTGAATAATCCGGACAATGCGCGCATCCGGCGCAACGTCGTGCTATGGCGGATGTGGCAAGTCGGATTTCTGAAAAAAGCGGAATACGATAGCCTGTGCAACACTGGATTAGGATTAAAACCGGCTTCGCAAGAGGGCGCAATCGGAATCGCCCCCTACTTCACGGAAATCGTTCGGCAACAGCTAAACGGTATCGGCCGCGAATACGGCTTCGATCCCTATCGCGACGGGATTACCGCTTATACAACGCTTGACGCTCGCCTGCAGAATTGCGCCGAAACCGCCGTTCATGAAACGTTGCCGGAGCTTCAGGGAAAAGTCAACGGTATTTTCCGGGCGACGGATCTGGCGAGTACGTTGATAAAAGCTTATCCCGATTCGTCCACCCGGGCGCGCCGGCGGATGGCGGCGGATGCCAGGATCGTGGATTCGTTGGGATCCCTGTATATGCCGGTGCAAGCGGCGTTGGTGGCTTTAGATCCGAATACCGGGCATATCTTGGCGATGGTGGGCGGTCGCGATTTCGAAGAGTCGAAATGGAATCGCGCTACGCAAGCCGTACGGCAGCCAGGCTCGTGTTTTAAGCCGTTTGTGTATGCCGCGGTGTTGGATAGCGGAGTTCCGATCTCCACTCATATCTCCAACGATTCACTGGCGATTGAACAGTTCGATGGGGAGATTTGGTCACCGCCGAACTATGACGGCGATTACGGCGGCGATGTCGATTTGCGCGAAGGCTTATATCGCTCGCTGAATGTCGTGGCGGTACGCTTGATTCGGGAGTACACCACTCCTAAGACGGTGGTTGATCTGGCGCATCGGTTGGGAATCACGTCACACTTGGATCCGTATGATGCACTGGCGTTGGGATCGTCGGGAGTAATCCCGCTTGATCTGACGGCTGCGTATCAAGTTTTCTTGACGGGTGGGATTTGGTCCAAGCCCATGTACCTGATCGAAGTGGACGATGCCTATGGTCATCCGATTTGCGACTATCGGCCCGAGCGCAAAGCCGTGTTGGATGAAGCTACGGCATTCCTTGTACGATCCCTTCTGCAATCGGTGGTGGATCGCGGTACCGGAGCGGGACTGAGGGGAGTTTACGGATTCTACTATCCGGCCGCCGGGAAAACCGGTACGACGAACGATTATGCTGATGCATGGTTCGTCGGCTTCACACCGCATCTCGTGGTTGGAGTTTGGGTCGGGTTGGATGATTACTCAAAACAACTCGGTCGGGGAATGTCGGGGGCGCGAGCGGCGTTGCCGATTTGGGCGCGGTTTATCAAGGCGGCTTACGACAAGATGCAGTATGCGGAAGATAGCTTCGACACCCCCCGCGGAATCGCCACAGCTCAAGTCTGCGATGAAACCGGGATGCTCGCCACGCCGTTCTGTCCGCTGACGCGAACCGAGTATTTTAATCGGAAGTACCCGCTTCCGGAACCGTGCACGTTGCACGGGGGAATTCAGAATCTGAGAAAGCAGAGGCCCAGCCTCTTTTAATGAAAAGGGAACCGACAATGCCAACACTACACCGCCGGTCAGACCGCGGCAGCGTAGCTCTGGTCGTCAGTATCATCGTGGTTGTTCTGGTGATCGTGGTGCTCGTATTCCATTTCCTGTCCCGTCGTCAACCGACGGAAGTGAAAAACTTCCAGGAACTGGTTATGCGAGTGGATAAGCTGAACACTCAAATCAGCGACCGCCAGTCGAAAATCATGGACATGGTCCGCCAATACAACGAAGCGAATCCCGACGGCTCGTTCGATACGACGGGTATTGCCTCGATGGGTTTATCGGCGGAGCAAGCGGAGATTATCGCCAAACGGGTCGGACAGGAACAGGATATCTCGTATCGCGGCATGCTGCAGGAAGTGCTTGATCTGAATCATCAAATCGAGGATATCAGTCAACAATTACAGGAAGTGCGCAGCAAGTTACCCGCCCCGAAGGTGGTTCAGCAGGGCGACAGCCATCTGAAAATCTGTCTGGAGTTCCTCGCCGAAAAAGGAATATCGGAAGAAGAAGCCGTAAAATTGGTCGAGCAGTCCGCGATGACCGCGGAATTACTGCCGGGTTTCGAGGTCTGGAGTTACTATAATGACGGAGTCTTTGGTTCGTTCGTAACACAGGGTACGGCCAAGTTCTCGCCGAATGCTCTGGCACGCGCCACCAAACGACGGATTGACAATGAGCGCCAAAATCTGATTCAAGCGGTCAATCAGAAGGAAGAGGAAGTTAAGGATCTGGAAGCCCGCCGCGATGAACTGCAAAGCGAAATCCGTTCCTTGGAAGAAGAGCGGCAGAATATGATGAATCAGATGGCGGAGATGGCGCAGAAGAATGAGAATCTGGATCGGGAACTGAACACGGTGCGCTACGTCGTTTCCACTTTCAAGGATTTAGATAAACAGGGAATCATTAAGAAACCGGCGGTGGGCAAGTGGGGAACGGACGATATCAACAAAATGCAAAATCCCAGTGATTTGGATTTACGCGCTGAAAATCAGATCACAATCAGTGCGGCAAGCTTGGGGATGGGTCGAATCTCTAAGATCCTGTTATTCCCGCGCTCATATGCGGATGGATCGGACTATTCTATTGTAATCAGTGAAGATAGACAATCGGCAACAGTTGTCTTTCAGAAGCCGGACCGGTTCCGCCTCGCTAAATTGGCGATTGCGGTAGACTGACCCAGCTTATCCAAATGTTGTCAAACACTTTCGTCTGGGCATTGAAAAATTCTTGATGAAAATAGCGGGAACCAACTAATATGCCGGGCGTTTTAGTGTAGATGTATTAGGCTGTGTATGTAAGGTGTTGATTTTGGAGGGCCTATGATTGAAGTACAGAATCCGGAGAAACTCCCTGTCCAAGAACCAGGACCACTGGGAGAAGGCTGGGTATCCAGCTCCGAGAATTCCCTGATGAATCATGAACCGAAAGCCGATGCGAAATCCAATGAAACGGAAGAATGGAGTACCAGTCTGCAGGAAGGCTGGAATCACGGCAAATAATCCATAAAGGTTACCCAAGAAAAAGCCGCGGCAGATTGTCGCGGCTTTTTAGTTGGGGTGATCAGCATTAGCTTGGAGGGTTCTGCTGCCTCCGCATCAGTGCCTTCTGAATTTGATCAATCGGTAATGTTAGCTCACCGCGCCGCTCGCGCCAGATGAGACCTGCCGCCAGCGTGAAAAAGAGCATATTAGGAGCCCACATGGCAATCCATGGAGTGACCACGCCGCGATCCGCCATATCCTCGCCGGAGATGAGAAATACCCAATAAATCAAAAAGAACACGATCGAATATCCGGCAGACACTCCCATTCCCGAACGTTTGACCCATTGTCCCAAGACCGAGCCTAACAGTGCAAAGACGATACACGCGGCGGGAATCGAAAATTTCTTGTGAACTTCCACCCACAGACCGTTGATCTCTTTGCGGTTTTGGTCAGTGGGAGTTTCATTCAGTTTCCCGATTCGTTCCAGCAGTTCTTTCACATTCAGTTCGCGTTCTCCGCGCCAACTGGATTCGGTGCGGCGCAACGACATTTCGGGAGCATATACGCGAAATACCGCGCGCCCGAAATCGGTGGTTTGGAAATCCGCCGGATTGCGCCGCGAGGTGCGATCAATCTGGCCGTCGCGCAGAACAAACTCGAAACTCTCGGTGGATTCATCATATCGCAGAAATCCCCGGCGGGCGGTGATGGTGGTGCTGTATTCGGGATCGTTTTCCTGATAGACGACGACGTCGGACAGTTCCTGCGTTTCCGGATTCACTTCCCGTGCCATGAGCACATTACCGGGAATGTCCGAAAGAAAGACTCCAGGTTCCAGCACCATCGTCGGCTTTTTCCGCCGAATGTCCGATTGCAGTTGCCGGGAACGGTGATTCAGTTGGGGGAGAATCTGGTCATTGAAGATGATCAGCAGCAGTGCGATCAGCACGCCCATGAGCATCGCCGGGGCGGTTAATCTTACTTGTCCGGCACCGGAGGACTTCAGGGCGGTGATTTCGCCGTCCGATGAAAGCCTCCCATAGGCAGTGAGGGCAGCCACCAGTACCGCCATCGGCACCGCCATCGCAATCATCCACGCTAAGTTCAATAAAAAGAATTCTATAACTGTACTGATGGGCAAGCCTTTGCCGGCGATTTTACCCAGCATCTGGAACAGTAAATTCATTATAAATAGAAATATAATCAGGCTTAAGCTGAAGAAGAAGGGCGGGATAAATTCACGCAGGATATAGCGGAACAGGATCATAGAGGGGAATGATTGAGTCTAAAGCTTGGACCGGATGGGGGTCCGTACCTCCCAAAGATAAGGTAAAATTTGTTGATTTTCAGCTCAAAGCTCATATATTTATAGGTTCTGACGATATTCGCTTCCGTGGGGAGGACTAGACCTAATTGGTAAGGCAGCGGTCTTGAAAACCGCCGGGCGCAAGCCCTTGGGAGTTCGAGTCTCCCGTCCTCCGCAACTGATGGCGGCAGGATCGCGGCGGAAAGGATGAAGCCCGTCAGTGATTCTTACCGAGTTTGCTTCACGTTTTGAGTTTTCTTCCGGAGAGGTGGCCGAGTGGCTGAAGGCGGCGGTTTGCTAAACCGTTGTAGGGGCTAAAACTCTTACCGGGGGTTCGAATCCCCCCCTCTCCGCACAGTTGTTCGTTACCGCGCCCCTAAGCTCCGTTGGCTTAGGGGTTGCAGTTGATGGAGTGTTCCTCCCGGAGTTTGCGGGTGGGAAATCAGTTGCGTTGTTTCACTAAGATTCGTACTTTCTGTCACTTATGGCTAAAACCGAACACGATCCGCAAACTCGTCGCCGCATTATTCTGGGATTGTTTCTGTCTGGGCTGGGCATGATCCTCGCTGTGCTCTGGGGATTCTGGGCGGTCTTTCATACGCAAACGGGTGTGCTCATCGTTACGTCACGGCCCTCCGGTGCGGAAGTAATTCTCAATCGTCGCCCTACGGATTTGCTGACAACGGCGTTTCTCTCCGACCTGCCCACCGACTCCTTCATCGTCAGTCTGCGGATGGACGGCTATCGGCCCATTCCGCCGACGCAGGGCGTAAACATTCAGGCAGGCGACACGACGCGGGTGACATTTTTTATGACCCCGATCATTCGTGGCGATCAACGCCCGTTGCCGCCGGTCAGCGGCAAGCCGCAAAACTGGCAGTGGCGAATCGTGAGAATTTCATCCATCCCCGACAGTGCGGCCATCATCCTCAATGACAAGGCGCTCGATGTTCGCACCCCGGTAACGGTACTCTTGGAACCCGGACTTCACCACTTGACCGCTTGTTGGCCCGATGGCCGCAAAGCCTTCAAGAATATCCGCATTGACCCCGAACATTCTCAGCCGGATCTGATCCTGCGCCCGGTGACCTACGAAAAACCTTCCAGTACCGATCAAGGAACGACTCCGTGATTCGCGAAATTCGACGTATCGAACCGGTCAGCGCGATTCGCGTCGGCTTCTTTATCGGCCTGCTGTCCGGATTCATTTTCGGATTAGTGGAGGGCACGATTATCAAGGCGATAGCGCAATCGGGCGGCATGGGTTTATTGCCGCAAGGCGCGGAGAGCTTGGTGAATCTGCAAGGCGGTGCGCTGGTGATACTGGCGGTGGTTACGGGATTGGTTTTTTCGCTGTTGTTTGCTCTGACGGGCGGATTGCTCGCGATTTTCTATAATTGGTCGGCGCGGCTCTTCGGCGGCATCGAAATGCACATGGATGCCGAACCGACTCCGCCGCCCGCTTCCTCTGACAACTCCTCGGCTTGGGACGACAACTCCAAAGATGACTGATATTCGCGTGCGGTTCGCGCCCAGCCCCACCGGCTATTTGCACGTCGGCGGTGCGCGAACGGCGATCTTTAATTACCTCTATGCGCGTTCCGTTGGCGGACGCTTTTTATTGCGCATCGAAGACACCGATCCGGTGCGCTCGCGCGGTGAACTGGCGCAAGTGATTCTGGACGGCCTGACATGGCTGGGTATCGAATCCGACGAGCCGGTGGTGTACCAGTCGGATCACCAGCCGCGATTTGTTGAAATTGCGCAGGAATTGGTGAAGCGCGGCTTTGCCTACTACGACTTCACGACGCCTGAGCAACTGGAGCAGATGCGGAAGGAATCGCAAGCCCGCCGCGAACCGATGTTCCGGTTCAAGGCGGATCCCGTCAAGGCGCAAGCCGAGGCGGCTGAACGACTGGCGCGCGGCGAATCTTATGCCATTCGCTTCTCCGCACCCAGCGAAGGCGCGGCATGGGAAGATCTGGTACATGGTCTGATCGAGTTTCGCGGTGAAGAAATCGAAGACTTTGTCCTGCTGCGCAGCGACGGCTCGCCGACCTATCATCTGTCGGTAGTGTGCGACGATCACGATATGAGTATTACCCACGTACTGCGCGGCGATGATCATATTTCCAATACTCCCAAGCAGATTTGCCTCTATCGTGCGATGGATTGGCCGGTGCCGCGCTTCGGGCATGTCCCGCTGATCTTGGGACCGGACAAACAACGACTTTCCAAACGAACCGGTGCGACTTCAGTGGGCGAGTTTCAGGAACGTGGATTTCTGCCACAGGCGCTGTTCAATTTCCTGACGCTGCTGGGCTGGTCGCCTGGCGCCGGAGACCGCGAGTTGTTTGCGCGGGACGATTTGATCCAGTGCTTCACCTTGGAAGGAATTCAACCGAAGAGCGCGGTGTTCGATATCGCCAAGCTGGAGTGGATGAACGGCGAACATCTACGGATGCTGAACGATGCCGAAGCCGTGGATTATTTGATGCGTTATGCTGGGGATCACGCGGTAACACGTGAAACGCTGCAGCGCATTTGGCCGCTCATGCGCCAGCGCATTCGATTGCCCCAAGACCTGGTTAACGATCACACCTATTTATTCCATGATCCTGAGGAATACGATCCGGCGGGAGTGGCCAAGCACTTCTCGAATTCCGAATTGATCCAAACGGTTCGTGAATACGCAAAGGCGCTCGAAACGATCGAATCGTTCGATGAAACTGCCTTAGAGACTCATCTGCGTGCCTTTGCCGAACGACATGGATTGTCCGCCGGAAAACTGATTCATCCGCTGCGACTGGCCTTAACCGGCAAGACCGTTAGTCCCGGAATCTTCGAATTAATGGTCGTGCTTGGTCGTGAAACCGTGTTACACCGAGTCCATAACGCGTTATCCAAAGTTCCGAAAGCGTGAAACTCCTCGACCGTTACATATTACAGCGATTTTTCGCTTATCTGATTTTCGCGCTGCTGGCCAGTGTCGTGATTTTTATTACCGTGGACAGCACCGAGCATCTGGATAAGTTTATTGATGCGAAAGTTCCGTATCATCTGGTGCTCAAGTATTATTACCTGTATCTGCCCTACATCGTTTATCTGACGTTGCCGGTGTCCGTTCTACTGGCGACACTGTTTACCATCGGCGGATTTGTATACCGCAACGAATTGACCGCCATGCAATCGGCGGGATACAGCTTGTGGCGAATTCTGAATATGCTGCTGATCATCGCGATTCCGCTCAGTGCGGCAACACTGGTGTTCGGCGAGAGCATTGTTCCTGCCGCCAACAACGAACGGAAGATTCTCTATCTGGAGCAGGTGAAGAAGCAGCGTAATCCGGCATCGTCACGCAAAGGCCGACTCTACATACAGGTCGGACCGAACGAATATCTGAAGATGGAGGGCTATGATCCGGAGAATCGTATCGGGGAACGCATCAGTCTGCATATGCTGAATGACGGACGGCTTAAACGGCGCGTTACCGCCGACCGCATGACTTACATGAATGACGCATGGATTCTGGAAAACGTGCATCAATTCGATTTTTCCAAGTCTGAAATGGCGGTCACTGAATCCGATACGATCATTCGCGGCGATTTTACCATTACGCCCGACGATTTGAAGCGGGTAAATATCGCCCCGGAGGAGATGAATTATTTAGAATTGCGGGATATGGTGACGCGGTTGAAAGCCAGCGGGGTTCGCGCCGGGAAGTGGGTGGTGGATCTGGCGTTTAAGATCTCGCAGCCATTTGCCACGGTGATTATTGTCTTGTTCGGCGTACCCTTTGCCGCCTTCCGCCGGCGGGGCGGACTGGTCTTCGGTTTCGGCCTGTCGCTGCTGGTATGCTTCATCTATTTCGGATTCATGCAGGTCGGAAAGATACTCGGATACAACGGCACCATCGAACCGATTGTCGCGGCGTGGATGGGCAATATCGTATTCGGAGTGTTAGGAATGACGCTGGTGGTCCGTGTTCCGAAATAAAAAGCGTTGACACTAAAAAAAGAAACGCCGCTTGGCTTATGCCGAGCGGCGTTTTCGTTGGTTTTAGATTCTGTCAAAATTTTAACCGTTGCGATAGTCCGAAGCCGATGCCGTGGGCGGAGTTGAACATTCCGCCATTCCAGGTCCAGCCTAAATCCAGTTCATAACCCTTAAAGCGCAATCCTCCGCCCAGGCCGAATCGCCAACCCAGCGGACCGCCGACACTCAAGCCGCCATATAAGGGGAAATGATGTCCCGCCAGATATTCGCCGGAACCGGCCACCTGGATACCCGCGGAGCCGCGCGTGCTGGATTCGGTGCGGATCATCACATCACCTAAGATCGTCCACTTGGAATTGGCGCGATAGACGCTGTTCAATTGAATGATCGCCGGCAAGTGGGTTTCGTAAGTTCCGCCGTGGTATTCTTCGTCGGTGTAATGGAAGGCGCTCTTCACATAGTCTTCGTTGACTAAAGAATCGGGGGCAATTCCGGTGCTATCCGTGTAATAGGAGATCAGATGATTTTCATCCACCTCCCACGACATGCGCGCTCCGATCTGCCGGACCGCCAATCCCACTTCCCACTTGTTGTTTAATACAGCCAGTCCGCCCAAATCGAATCCGACACCGTCACCGCGCTTGGAGGTTAAGGTTTGGATGACCGAAGACGTATTGATGGTTCCGGGGATTGAGTCGTTGCCGCTGGTGATAATAAGTTCGCCGTCAGCGCGTGCCACATCGGCCAAATACAAGCCTTGATAATAGTGGAAACCGATCCCGAAGTGCAGATCGGGAATGATCTCCTGCTCGAAACGATAACCGAATCCCATGGTGAAATCCAGAACCGTCTCGCTGGTACCTTCGAACTTGCCGATTTCGTATCGGCGGTTCAGCTCGTTGCCTTTGAGAACAAGTTCCACGACGTCGCGGGGCAGCGATACATTTTGATAGGATTCAACGGTAACTCGCCCGCCGAACTTATTGTAAGTGAACCCCACCACGGGAACGCTGACTTCGCCGTTGGCCTGCCATCCGTCATCGGGAATGCGGTCGAGAATTGAATTCTTATCAGACTCCGAAAGGGTATCTTCGCCCGCGATATGGCTGTTCCAGTAGGCCACGCTGAAGGCGTTATTGCCCATCGCGGCCATGACCGAGGGCAGTTCGAAACTCATGCGGAAGCCGCGTTCCGGACTTAAAACCGCCGGGTTCCAGTTGAACGCCGCCGAATTCTTCTGCCGGAGATTATGCGCACCCGCATGGCCAAGGTATTGCGGATCAACCGCTTGTGCCCACACCGTCCCGGCGCACAGCAAGGTTATCAGGAGGATGATCATTCGTCGTCCCCCGTATTCATCCGATAAATAACATCGGCAATGATTTGCACCTTTACGTAGTCGGATGCGTGAGCCAGCAGCGTATCGCCATCGGTTCCATTCAAAAAGAGATGCGTTCGAGTAAAGAAAGGGGGATTCCGCATCAAGTTCAGCATCGTATCATCCAAGGCGATGGTGAACTCGGTATAGACGTCTTCGGCGGCCCGGCCGTCGGCAATCGGCGGGATCGGAATCCAGACATTGGCGACCGTGTCAACCTGAGCTCCGGAGTTTTCCAGCACATCCAGACTGTCATGATCGGCTACTAAATAAGCGTGCCCGCCCACCGGGAGACGATTCCAAATCCGGAACCGTGCCGTGCCGCTTTGGATGTCCTGTAAGTCGGAGGTTTCGACTTTCACAACTTCACCGGGGGCATTGATCGGTTCAAGGGTTAATGCCAACGGTGCGCGCAGTTCGACGATCATCGGTATTTCGACGTTGGTGTAGCTCTGAACCCGGCCATACATCGTCAGTTGCGCGCCGCAACTCAATGAATCGGGATAAGTATCTAATGATCCGGTTACGTTTTCGATGGTAACAGTCGTATCCGATCCCAATCCGATCTCGGTAATATCGCGGTCAATCATACGTAGTACCGATTGATTGTAATAGGTTCGCGTGTGAACCGATAGATCGGCAGTGGCGGTGAAACTCTGTTGCAAATGTAAGTACAGATCCGCCTGCGTGGGATGAATGGACTCCCAGCCTTCAGGCATCGGTTCAATTGAAGCGCCGCTGCTGATACTGTCCAGCGCTAAATCGTTGATGACGCCATCGAAGTATTCGAAATAAATGCGACTGGTTTGAACCGCCGCGATCAGTAGTACTGGTTCAGTTGAATTCAGACGCGCTTCAGCCACTTGGGGCGTCGCCTCTTCCAGCCGCAGCCGATAGCCCGCCAAGTCGAGCGTCGTATCAATCAGCGCGTGTCCCGGAACGAATACCGCAACGACCAAGCTGTCGCCATAGCGGTCAATCAGGTTCGGCAAGATTACGCGGGCTGTATCCCCGAGATCCGATTCAGGATTCTGGACGCGGATATTCACGGTTCCCGATGAAATCCGGCCCATATAGACCTTATGGTTCTGGTCGGGCAACTCGAACCAGTCCGTCGTGTCGAGCATATCGGCGGGCTTGATCAAAGTATCTACAATCGGCTCGAAGAACAGCGTCGTATCCAGCCGGAAGGCCATGTCGGTAAATGCAGTGAAATACAACAGACTGTCGTCGTCCATGCCGATTCCCGATCCCTCGATTTGCAGCACGGAATCGGTTTTGACAAGGTCCAGCAATTGATACGTTCGAACGCCTAAGGGGATATACAGATGGGCATCCCACACTAAATCGCCGGGCGCTTCGGGTAGTGAGCATCCGGCCAGCAGCATCAGTAATAGAATTCCGATACACAAAGGACGGAGCTTGCTCCGTCCCGTGATTGCTGGATGAATCCGCAAGCTGTCGATCATGCTGCGGGGAATTAGGTTCCTGCGGTCCACGATGAAAGATATTCCTTCTGCTCTGCGGTTAGTTTGTCAATCTTGCTGCCCATTGTGGCCAGTTTGGTCACCGCGATGTATTCTTCGATCTTGGTTGGGACATCGTGCACCGAGATCGAAAGCTTTTTGGCATGTTTGATGGCGTATTCGGTCGTCAATGCCTGAGTGGCAAAGCTCATATCCATCACCGATGCCGGATGCCCGTGCGCCGCCGCCAGATTTACCAGACGTCCTTCAGCAATGACCATTATCCGGTTGCCGGAGGCCAGCGTATAGCGATCAATAAACGGCACGACGTTCTTTTCGACACGTTTCGCCATCTTATTCAAACCGGGAAGATCGAGTTCGACGTCGAAATGACCGCTATTGCAGACCACTGCGCCTTCCTTCATTTTCGCGAAATGCTCAGGGCGAATCACGTGCATATTGCCGGTGACCGTGCAGAAGATATCGCCGACCGGGGCGGCCTGCGCCATCGGCATCACGCGGTACCCGTCCATGCGGGCTTCCAGCGCGCGGATCGGATTGATTTCCGTAACGACGACATCGGCGCCGTGACCTTTGGCGCGGGCGGCGAAACCCTTGCCGCACATTCCGTATCCGGCCACAACCACCGTCCGGCCCGCAATTAAAATATCGGTGGCGCGGATAATGCCGTCCAGCGTAGATTGGCCGGTACCATAACGGTTGTCGAAGAGATGCTTGGTTTCGGCGTCGTTGACCGCGAATACGGGAAGCAGCAATTCGCCGGAACGCTCCAGTGCGCGCAGCCGAATAACGCCGGTGGTCGTTTCTTCCAGCGAAGCGATAATATCCTTGGCGAATTCCCGATGGGTAGTGTGCATGCCGTGGACGAGATCGGCGCCGTCATCCATTGTCACCGTCGGTTGAAACCGCAATGCGGCGTCAAGGTGCGAGTAGTAGGTATCGCGATCTTCGCCCTTAATCGCATAGACGCGAATGCCGAAATCCTTCACCAGCGAAGCGGCAACATCATCCTGTGTGGACAGGGGATTGGATGCCACCAGAACCAATTCCGCGCCGCCGGCCTTCAACGTGCGCATCAGATTGGCGGTTTCCGCCGTCACGTGCAAGCAAGCAGACATGCGGCGGCCTTTGAGCGGTTTTTCTTTTTCGAACCGTTGACGAATCTCCGCCAAAACCGGCATATCACGATCCGCCCACATGATTCGGTTCTTGCCGTCGGCCGCTAAATTGATATCGCGAACGTGATGGTCTTGCTTCATCACTGCTATTTCAGTCTTCTTCTTGGTTGCTGCCTTAGCGCTCATGAAAGTTGCTCCACTCGATTGGTTTTTTCCCACGTGAAACCGTCACCAGTGCGTCCGAAGTGGCCGTAAGCCGCGGTTTCGCGGTAGATCGGACGGCGCAAGTTCAATGCTTCGATAATTCCGTGGGGAGTAAGATCGAAAGCTTTGCGAATACGCTGCTCCAGTTCTTCATCGGGCATTTTACCGGTTCCCTTGGTATCCACCAGGAGTGATACCGGTTCGGCCACGCCGATGGCGTAAGCGAGCTGAACCATGCATTCGCTGGCCAGTCCGGCCGCCACGACATTCTTGGCCACCCAGCGCGCGGCATACGCGGCGCTGCGGTCCACTTTCGTGGGATCCTTGCCGGAGAACGCACCGCCGCCGTGAGGCACCCACCCGCCGTAAGTATCCACAATAATCTTGCGGCCGGTCAGCCCGGCATCGCCCTGCGGTCCGCCGATCACAAACCGGCCCGTCGGATTAACGTAAATCTTGACATTCGGTCCCATGAATTCGGCAGGAATGACAAAGTCTATAACTTCCCGCCGGATATCCTCGGCAATCTGTTTCTGCGTAGCAGTGGGATCATGCTGACACGACACGACCACTGCTTCCACGGCTTTCGGTTTGCCGTTTTCATAGCGGACGGATACTTGCGATTTGCCGTCGGGACGCAGATAATCAAGAATCCCTTGTTTGCGGGCTTCCGACAATCGTTGCGTCAAACGATGGGCCAGCATAATCGGCAGCGGCATCATCTCTTCGGTATCGCTGCAGGCGTAACCGAACATCATGCCCTGATCGCCCGCGCCGTGCGTATTCACGCCCATTGCGATATCCGGGCTTTGACGGTCAATTGTGGTGATTACGGCGCAGGTTTCGTAATCGAAGCCATAAGCCGCATCAGTGTAGCCGATACTCTTGATTACGCCGCGCACCAAGGCCGGTACATCCACGTACGTGGTGGTCGTAATCTCACCGCCGACCAACACCAGACCGGTGGTCACGAATGTTTCACAGGCCACGCGCCCTTCCGGATCACTCCGCAGCACGGCATCGAGCATCGCATCGGAAATCTGATCGGCGATTTTGTCGGGATGTCCTTCGGTTACCGATTCACTGGAGAAAACAAAATTGCTCATAGTCCTCTCTCGTGGGCGAACTGTCCATTCCCCGCATTCGGTCGCCCATAACGAATGCGGTTTATCTCCTCGCTACTAATAATCGTAAGATGGCTGATCAATCGGTTGCCGGACCGGAAGCGATTTCGCTGGAATCGCCCAGGTTATACCGCTGAAAATGACCGACGATCATCGAATTGTTGCTGACCAATGATCCCGCCACGAGCGCATTTTCCACATGGGCACCTTCGCCCAAGACGCTGTTCCGAACCATGGCATCGCGGACGATAGCCCCCGCTCCGATAGTCGCGTAGGGACCGACAATCGCCCGTTCAAGAATCGCTTTAGGATGAATATAGACCGGCGGAACGATCAACGCATTTTCGCGCGGTTCGACCACATCCCCGTTCAGCACATCCAACAAATGGCGGTTAGTGGCCAGCAGCGTTTCCGGTTTCCCGCAATCAAACCAATTCGCTACCGGAAACGTCGTTATGCGCTCCCCGTTCTCGATCATCAGTTGCAGAGCGTCCGTCAACTGGTATTCACCACGCGTCGTCAACTGGCGTTCGAAGAGTGTTTGAATACATGTACGCAGCAGAGGGGCATTACGGACCAGATAAATCCCGACAATCACTAAATTGGATTTGGGGATTTCGGGCTTCTCGACCAATCGGGTTACTCGACCGTCATCGGTAGTCTCAACCACTCCGAATCGCCGCGGATCTTCGACGGTCTTGACCCCGATGCAGGTCGGGCAAGACGATTCAATCAGGGTTTTAATGTCGGTTTCGAAAATCGTATCACCGAGGATGACCAATACATCCTTGTCATCCTTCCGCAATCCCAAGGAAACGGCATGCGCGAGACCGCGCGGTTCGGCCTGCAAAATGAACTCAACCGGTACGTGATAATTTTCTCGGACGTAGGCTTCGATCAAATCGGCCATCTGCCCGACAATCAGGGATATGCGGGTTACACCCGAAGCGATCAATGTGTCGAGAATATGTCCCAGGATGGGCTTGCCCGCCACATTGAGCAATACCTTGGGTTTCGTAAAGGTATGAGGTCGAAGCCGGGAACCGACTCCTGCCACGGGAACAATTGCTTTCACGGCAGATATCTACTTTTTATGTAAATGCGATATCAATGAGGACTTGTAAGTTACTGAAAATCCTCATAGATATCAAGCTAACCCGGTCAATTTTTTAAGCTTTGTAATTATAGGGATTTCAAGTGGGTCAACTGCACGCAGTAGGGCTAAATAAACCGTCGCAGCGTCCAACTGAAGCATCATCCGCAGCCCGGACCGAATGCGGTCGGTTTCACCTTTCCACAGGGCCGACGGAGCTAATGTGTGATGCTCAATCTGAAGCGAGTCCATAAGCCGGCACAAACCTGGTCGGGGATCAGTAAACTGACCTTCCAACACCCAATTGCCCAACAGTAAGACCCGAGGTTTCGGTAAAAGTTGACCGATAAATTCGAAAGATTCCACTTCGTTATGGGCTAATTCGGGTAATTCCGCGGCATGCGACCAGACTTTGGCATTCTCGGCAAGCTGTGCCCGAAACCGGGTGGCGATGGCGGGCATGGTCAATCCATCTGCGGAATAGCAAACCGGTGTGCGATCAATGAGTGTAACTGCCAATGCCAAAGCCGCGTTGGAGTTCGGGTCGTAGTTCCGGTATTGATCAGCGTCCGATTTCAGCACTTGGGCAAGCTTCGGGTAGTTCGCCAAGTGTATATTGTATACTCGTTCGAAGATCGCGAACATTGCTCCCAACACGAATCCCACGGCCGCTCGCGGCGGATAGCCGGAAGGCAACGTCAAATGCGGTGTGCCTTTCTGCGCCGCCAATTCCCGCAATTTCCCGCTGCTGCTCATGGAAAACCAGATTCGCTCCTTTGAAGTTTCCTCAAAGGTGCGTACCGTTTCGACGGTGTTTCCCGAATAGCTGCAGAGAATTCGCCGCGACTTGGACTCGCGCGGAAAACGTTGAACATTGATTTGGAGGGGCAATGTTGGCGGTTCGAAGCCGAAAGCCTTCAGTAAGTCTCCGGCAATCGCGCTGCCGCCCAATCCGATCCACTCCACGTCGGATATCGCTTCCAATGTGTGCGCAGCCGCAAATTCCCCTCCCAGCTCCAATCCTTTGAGGATTTGCTCCGGCAGTTCCAGAGTTTTTCCGAGCATATCGTGCGGATCCAACGAGCGCACGCGTTCCGCCGTAAGATTGATATGTTTGAAGGTCATGTTGTCAATTGAAGGTGGAATATACTATGTAAACCAAATTGGCAGATCGGCTAGACGGGCCTTCAGTTGTTTGGTTAGGTAATCCGTGATCTCTTGAGCCGTATCAAGCTTGAGGACATGACGGGCGATCCGCTGGCAATCGGTGTAGGAAATCGAACGAATCACTTTCTTGATTTCAGGAATCACAGTGCTGGATGTGGAAATCTCATCAATTCCCAATCCGACCAATAACGGCGTTGCCAGAATATTGCCGCCCAACTCACCACAAATCGCCACGGGGATTTGCGATTTGTGCCCGGCTTTAATCGTGGTTTGAATCATCCGAATCACCGCCGGATGAAAACTGCGATAATACGCGGCAACCATCTCATTCCCGCGATCCGCCGCCACAGCATATTGAATCAAATCGTTCGTACCGATCGAGAGAAAATCACACTCGGCAGCCAGTTTATCGGCTAATGCCACTGCCGAGGGCAATTCGATCATGATCCCCGCCTTGAGCCGGGTATCGTGGGGAATTCGTTCGCGTTTCAGTTCAGCCGCCGCTTCCGCCAACACGGCTTTAGCCTCACGCAGTTCCTCGAGGCCTGAAACAAACGGGAACATCACCCGAACATTACGGCGGCTGGAAGCCCGGAGAATCGCCCGTAATTGAGCGCGAAACAGGTCGCGCCGCGACAAGGAAACCCGAATCGC
The DNA here is from genome assembly GCA_964444755.1 of uncultured Alphaproteobacteria bacterium. Classification (GTDB taxonomy): domain Bacteria; phylum Electryoneota; class RPQS01; order RPQS01; family RPQS01; genus JAHJDG01. The sequence continues at coordinate 35,205 of CAYUIF010000012.1, forward strand.
CCGATAACCCAAAAAGGGATTACGCTCCTGTTTGAGGTTAATCGAACCATGCAGTTTGTCTCCGCCTAAATCAAAGGTACGAATCACCACGGAATGGGGTGCCATGAGTTCGGCGGTCTTATCGTAGGTGTCGAACTGTTCATTCTCGGTGGGAACCGTGTCGCGGGTTAAAAACAGAAACTCGCTGCGGAATAAACCGATCCCGCTTCCGCCGTGCGCCACCACCGATTCCGCTTCGAACGGCAATTCGATATTGCCCCATAGGGCAATCTCGTGACCATCCGATGTTGCCGCCGGTAATTCCCTCAGGTTTTCCAGCGACGACTGGAAGGATTCAAAGCGGGCTTGCTTTTTCCGATACTCTTCCAACGTATCTTCACGGGGACGCAGGATAATTTTTCCCGAATTCCCATTAAGGACTATCGAATCACCGCTTCTCACCATTCCCGTAAGATTGCCTAATCCGACCACTGCCGGAATATCAAGCGATCGGGCAACGATCGCCGTGTGACTGGTTAGTCCGCCCATATCGGCGGCTAATCCGCGAATGAGGTGTCGGTCGATATGCAGAGTATCGGTGGGGGAGAGGTCGGGTGCAACCAGCACAACGGGTTCCGATGGTCCGTTGGGCATGACGTCGCCCTCACCATGCAGGAATCGCAGCAGGCGGTTGCGAACGTCAACGATATCGGCGGCCCGCTCCCGGAATAGTTCGCCTTCCTGCGTCATCATCATCTCGATATTTTGACCCAAGACATCGCAGACGATGAAATCAACGGCGAATTGCTCGCGTTCGACCCGCGATGTCACCTGTTCAATGAACACCGGATCATCGAGAATCATCAAATGAGCATCAAAAATCTTGCCGACGGCGATCCCGGCCACGGCTAATGCCCGATCCCGGGACCGGATAATCCCGTTGCGTGTATCATTGAGGGCTTGCGTGAACTTTGCCAGTTCCGTCTTGATCTCCGCCGGTGCAATTTTTCGCGGTGTGACGTTAGGCTGTTCGGGGATCAGCAAATGCACGCGGCCGATGGAGATTCCCGGCGAGGCGGGAATTCCGCGCAGCGTCGTTTCTTCGGTCGGCGATATGGCCGAATGATCCGATTTATTCTTCATGGAACTTATTTTCGATAAGCTGCATGAGTTCGTTGCAGAGCGATTCTTCGTCTTCGCCGATGCACTCCATGGTGAGTTTCGCGCCGTAACCGGCGGCCAGCATCATTACACCCATAATGCTCTTCGCATTGACGCGCATGCTGTCTCGAATTAAGAACACATCCGCCTTATAGCGGGCGGCGATTTTAGTGAATTGAGCGGCCGGGCGAATATGCAAACCCAACCGGTTCATTAACACAAATTCCTTTTGGATCACGTTGATTTTCTAAAAGAAGTTAGAGAGACGATATATTACGTAGGGGAGCAGAATCGCTCCGGTTAATGCCAGCAAGGCCGTCCACAAAATCCGCCAGACCAACCGCACTCCGATTATCCCGATTACTACAGCCGCCGCCAGCTGGGCCGCATGAACGGCGGATTCCTTGCCGGTCCGAACTAATGCTGTGGCCACTATCAATCCGGCAAGTATCGCTCCAGCTATCGCCAGGCGTTTCCGCAAACGATTGACTATCGGGTGACTTAATACATCCAACACGCGTTCACCCAATTCGTATCCCGCTCGAATTCCCCACACGCGAACCTGGAAGAGTGGAATGTTGTACAGTAATAGACAGCCTACAGCCACGCCGAACCAAATCTCGATGCGCGGAATCCATAGCATAACCAGCACGGCAAACGAAAAAATGAGCGGTTTCCAACGATCCCAAATCAACGAATCGCCTACCATCCCCAACGGTCCGCTGATTTGATTCTGCCATTGCGCAAAGCCTTCCGGGTCGCGCTGTGCGTCGCCATCTTCAACGCGGCGGCGTAATGCGCCCACCGCCAAACTCGATAGCACCGGATGCGAATTCAGATAATTGGACGCACAAGCCGCATCGCTATTCCGAGTTCGGCTCTGTCGGATCCAATTCCAAAGAATAAACAGATAGCATGGCCCCTGCATGCTGCGAAAGTTCAGCAGAACTTGCAGGAAGAGCGAACGAAAGGCCATGCGACGGACTTCGCGATTGCTCAGAGCCATAGCCACCCCGCCAAGATCCCGACTGCCGCAGCCGCTCCGAACCAACTGATATTTTCCCGCTTGACAAACCGTCCGATGAGAACCGCCACGCCAACCCCCAACAGTCCCGGCCACAAACCGCTTAGCAACGCATCGGTTTGATCAATCAGTGCCGGATTGAGACCGGCCAGAGCGAAATGCCCCAGATATAAAGCGAAAATCCATTTGCCGATCAAAAATGCCAACGCCGTGAAAAGAAAACCGGCCAATGCGTGAACCGCAACGGCTTCGGCAAAGATGTTTCGGAAACGTTGGCTATTACCCGCTTGAGCGGCAGCGATAACGCGCGGCGCGAAACCGTTCATGATCCGCCGCACCAGCGGAGTTACTTCCGCTCCGAAGTGGGCTGTAATGATGCCGATGAAGGTGGCGATGGTCAATACGATCCACGCCGGATCGCCGCTGGAAGCGGGGGGGATGCGCGCCGCCAACGCCGTAGCGACAAACGCCCCCAAATTGCCTTCCGGAAACTTCGCCGCGCCCACCGGCAGATTGCCCAACCAGAGAAGTTGGAAGCCGACTCCGAAGAACAGACCGATTTCCGGCCGCCCCACGATCAATCCCCAAAGCGGACAGGCAATAATCGGCTGGCAAATCATCAACTGCGCAATCGCGGTCGTATCGAGGTAAACGATCGTACCCGCCAGCGCAATCCCAATCGTCTCCCACATCAGAATTCCCGCTCGATCATGAGCGTAGCCCAGTCCGATAGCAGATCGCGGTTATGAGAAGGTGGAACTGCTTCCAGATGCGACAAAGCCGCATCCACCCGCTGCCGGGCCAATTGCGCGGTATAATCAATGCTTCCCAATTTCAAAAAGAGATTGCGAACATCCTCAACCTGATCGGTAGTGGCTTGCGCATTACCAAGCCCCTCGACGATGCGTTGGCGTTCGCTCGCACTTGCGTTCTGATAGGCGTGTTGGACGATCAAGGTGCGCTTGCCTTCGCGAATATCGCTGCCGACCGGCTTGCCCAACAGCTTTTCATCACCGATAATGCCCAAGATATCGTCCTGAATCTGGAACGCCGTACCGCACAAACTACAAAATTTCCCCAATGCGGAAGCCAGCGGATTCTTGATATCCGGTGAACTCATCCCGATACAGGCGCCCGCTTCGCCGCAGAACTCGTACAACGCGCCGGTTTTTTTCCATAGCATGGATTCAATCTGTTCGGCAGATAGTTTCTCGATGGGCATTCGCGAATACTGCACGTCCAACATTTCGCCGTCCACCAGCGTACAAAGCACGCGCGTATCGAGCGTATTGATCAGCATTAACGTAACCGCCGGATCCAACCCGTATTTACGGGTCAGTTCGGTCATCAGGCTGATTCCCCACCCGTGTTGTACATCCCCTGCCAGAACCGCCACTGACAGGCCGTAGTGACGGGCATCGTTGCCGTCACCGAACAATTGACGGGTGCTGGGCTTACGATAGAATCGTTCATGGACCGTGGGTGCTCCCCGCCGGGTGGCATCCCGGTCAATGATGTCGTCGTGTACTAATGTCCAGGTGTGAAAAATTTCCGTAGCTGCCGCTGCGCAAATCGCCTTGCTTTCATCCCCTCCGGCCGCGCCGACACAGAATAGCAATACAGCCGGGCGGAGTCGCTTGCCGCCGGATTCGAAGTAGCAGGTAACCGCCTCCGCCATGTCTTCCGGGGCTAAGCGGTCAATGTACTCGGGGCGCATTACATACTCTTTTACAAGGATAACGCGCTTTTCAATCTCATCGAAAAGTCTTTGTAACAATTGAGTTTGCGGTTTGATTATATGGCCGTAAAACCGGTATTTTCCCGATCTGTCAATCTTATATAATACATTAATTGTCCGTTAACTGCAAGCCGGGATTTTCAGGCCATTTGCAGATAAAGAAGAGGCGGATCGATTGATCCGCCTCGGATATTTCCCCGGTGTACAAATTAGCTATTTTAATTTCTTACCAATCGCCAAGTCCAGGGCAATAAGTGAAGATTGATACTCCAGTGTTTTCTGCAAATGCTCGGTTTCCGCTTGTGCGTAAGTGACTTGAGCGTCGCGCAAGCCCAATTGGGAGGTTGCGCCCAAGCGATAACGTTCCCGCTCCAGATCCAATTGCCGCTGCGCCAGTTCGCGATTGCGGCCGGTGATCTGCAATTGATTATACACTTTTTCCAGATTGTAGTACGCGTCGCGCACGTCCCGCTCCAGGCTCTGACGCAGCGCGCGTTCCGTTTCAATCGCTTTGTCCCGTTCCACGCGACGGCTCACGATGTTGTATTCGCGGGTGAAGCCGTCGAAAAGATTCCAACGCAAACTCAGAGAATACGACGAGTTTTCGTTGCGCGGATCGAAAGTCCAATTCTCATTCTTACCGGATTGTTCACTGCGCGACCATTGCGCGCCCAGTGAGACCGTGGGGAGGTAGTAGGACTGATAGATTTTCAGGTTGTGCCGGGCATGATTTACGGTCAACTCGGCAATCCGCAGGTCGGTGCGATTGTGATAGGCTTCCGTAACCAATTCATCTACATCGAACTGAAACGGCGATACATCAGCAGCTTCTTCAATGGGATATTCGCTCTTCAGATCAATTCCCAGAATTTGGTTCAACGCTTCCTTCTGCGCCTGCAAATCGCGGCTGGCGGATGTGATGGCGTTCTCCGCGCTGCCCAATTCGATCTGGGCTTGCAGCACATCGAGTTCCGTCACCGAGCCGACCGAGAACCGGGCTTGTGCCAAGTCGTAGGCATCTTGAGCCTGATCGCGCAGCTTTTTATTCAACTCCAACAGCTTTTCCTGCGTCAACACCAATACCGCTTGCTGGGCGATTTGCCGGGCTAACGATTTGCGGGCGTCCTCGACACTCAGATTATTGATCTTCTCCTGCACCTTAGCCATCCGATACAAGAAATACCGCCGCCCGCCTTCGAACACGGATTCATCCAGGGATAAGTACATCTGGGAAGAACGGCTATCGCCTTCCGGGACGTCAATGGAATAGGTCGAACTGACTAATCGCGGATTGGACAGCATCCCGTTGGTCGTGTCGTCCCAAATAATCGAATAATCCGTGATCATTCGCGGATAGGTGGACACGCTGCCGTCGGGATTGGTAAAGGTCGGATTGCGGTAATGGGTCTGGGAAAAATTCATCCCCAAAGAAACCTGCGGCAGGAAATTCCCTACCGCACTGACTTTTCCGATGGTGTTCAGCCGGGTATCGCTGGTGGTCTGCCGGAGCGACGGATTATTCTGGAATCCAAGCGCAATCAGCGAATCCAGCGAAAGGGGTGTGCTGCTATTTATGGTCGGGAATTCCGAACCGGCCAGAACTGAACCGGCCAGAAGCAGTCCCGCCGTCAGCAGTCGAAGTTTCATGTTAGTCTTCGGGTTTTATATATTGGGATTTTATCCGATGAAGGAGTTCAAGAACCGCATCATGTTCATTGGGAACATGACCATCGAGGATCGCGTCCTCCAGTGCCTTCTTAATCTTTCCGACTAAAGGACCGGGCGGAATGTTGCAAACCGCCATGATTTCTTCGCCGCGTACCGGGCTTTGAAAAGCTCGTAGGTTGTCCTTTTCGATGACTTCGGTGATTCGCTCCGAAAGCGCGTCGAAAGCCGCCAAGTATCTTTTGACTTTATTGGGCTTAGCCGATGTAATGTCAGCCCGGCATAAGGTCAATAGGTCCCCTAAATCATCACCTGCGTCAACGATCAACCGACGAACGGCGCTGTCGGTCACTTCCTCGCGGGTCAGATTAATCGGCCGCATATGTAGCGCAACGATCTTGCTTAGTTTTACAGTCGCTTCTTCGGGAAGTTTCATCCGCTTACCGATAGATCGAAGCATGCGGCTGCCTAAGTCCTCATGACCGTGAAAGGTCCAGCCGGCATCCGGGGTGAACCGCTTGGTTTTCGGTTTAGCGATATCATGAACCAATGCCGCCAACCGCAAGATCGGATCGTCGGTCAATTCAGCGATCTTGTCCACCACCATCAACGTGTGTTCGAAAACGTCTTTGTGATGGTGCGGTCCGATTTGATCTACCCCCGCAAGCTTGCTGATTTCGGGAAAGATAACATCCATCACGCCCGTTAAATACAACAGCCGCAATCCAATCGAGGGCTTCGCCGCGGCCATCAGTTTCAGGAATTCTTCGGTAATGCGTTCCTGACTGATGATCTTTAGCCGCTCCACCATCCGTTCAAGGGATTGCCGGGTTTCCAGTTCGATCCCGAATTCCAACTGCGCCGCGAAGCGTATCGCTCGCAATATCCGCAGGGGATCTTCGGAAAAGGTGCGATCCGGTGCCAGCGGTGTGCGCAGCGTTTTCGCTTCCAGGTCTTTGATGCCCCCGAACAAATCAATGAGGATTCCGTAACCGTCGGTGTTCAAACTGGCCGCCATGGCATTGACGGTAAAATCCCGCCGCTGCAGGTCAGCCACCAGTCCCGCCGAAGTCACTTTCGGTTTTCGCGAGTGTTCACGATAGGTTTCTTCACGGGCGGAAACGAAATCCAAATGATAGCCCCGATAGGGGACCATGGCCGTCCCAAATCGGGGAAAAATCACCGGATTTCTCACGTGAAGGTGCTCCGCGAGCCGATAAGCGAAGGCCACCGCATCGCCGACCACCGAAAAATCCATCTCCCTTTTGACCGGCAATTTCAAGAGCCGATCGCGAACATAGCCTCCCACAACAAAGAGCGATACTTGCTGTTCGTCGGCGAATTCACCAAGTCGCGCCAGCAGTCGGGAGTCGCTTCTTGAAAAAACCCGCAGATTTTCGGACGTTGGCTTATTGACCACGTTGATAACGATATTCCGGTTCTACTCGGGCAATCCGAGCTTCCATAGCCGTAAGTTTGTCGTGACGACGTTGTTCCGCGTCGGCGGTACGATAAGCGGCCAGTCCCGCCCGTGCCATCGCAATGGCATCTTCGGGACGGTTCAGCGAGTCGGCGCAGATCATCAGCCGCCAATACAGTGCTGTGGTCTCATACCCGTTGTTATCGGGGTGGTTGACATATTGATTCAACAGTATCTGTGCGGTCTGTTCGGCACGAGGCCACAGGTTCTGCCGCACTTCCAGCGATAGTCGCGGCCACAGGAATCCCCGGCTGTTGGGAAACCGCTCCAATCCCAGCTTGCAGATGCTGTCGGCCAGCGTGAAATTCCGGTCATCCACTGCAAACCACACCATCGCACTTAAGGCGGTATAGCGGGAAAACCGGGAATGTTCCACGGCAATCCATAAATCGCTCCAACCGCTGGCTTCCGATGGAATGAATGGGAGAAATGCGAACGATTTTGCATTTCGAGCTACTGCCACCCGATAGGCTCCGCGGCCCAGATATGCGTCAAAGAACGTCGAATCGGTCTCGATGACGCGATCGAACGCGTTGCGTGCGTTCATCAAAAGCTGCAGTCCGCCCAGAATATTCTGTTCATGAAGAAGCAGCAGACCACGTGTGGACGATGCACTTCCGATCAAATAGCCGAGCTCGGGAGAATAATCCGATCTTGCCTGCAGTAAAGTCTCACAGGCGCGCGCGCAGGAATCTTCAAGCGCCATAAATTCAGCGCGTCCGACCGTATCCTCCATGTCAATCATGTGGGAATACAAAGCAGTTGCGCGGGCATGGTATCGGGCAGGATGACCGGTAAAGCGGGTCTCTATTGTATCGCAGAGCGATTCGGCCGCCTGATAGTGCCCCCCCATAAGGGTGTCCATCAACTGGGGAAAGAGCTCCAGCGGCGTTTCAGCAAATCCCCATTGGGTAAAGCTTAGAACCAAGCCAACCGTTAGAGCAACGCAAGTCTTTAGAGGTTTAAGCCCTTTAACTTGAACGGTCGAGAATTTGCTGTTAAGATATTTCAAGAATTCGCTGCTCTCTCCGCCAATGCTCGTTCGGAGAGGTCTCAAAATTGCCAATCGTCCGATTCCCGGTATTTAAATGCAACAACAAGAAGTAAGTTACGAGAAATTTTTCAAAAAGCAAGAAACCGATGAATTCAACAAATGGTAATTCCCTGAGTTTTCCATTGGAAGTCCTGCAACTTGTTGTGTATATTAGAAAGAATGGCATGAATAGGAACAGAAACCGCGAGTTGGCGTTTGATCTTGACTGATATCGTGTTTATACAGAGACTTAGTACGATTTTCCATGTTCACTCGTGTGGACATCCAAAAAGACGTTCTAAATCGGGTCTTGTTCCCGATCAATGGATAGCCATTTGTGCTATTTGGGTTGTCTTATTCCTCCCCGATTCGCTTTTCGCTCTCACCCGGAACGAATTTCATCGAACGACACATTCTTTCGAAAAAGTCCTGCTTATTCTACAGGAACAAGCGGATCTATCCAATATCGGACCTCAATTCGGGTATGATAATGGAGCAATGCAACGGCGACATCGCTATGTTATCGAGGTGATGAAGCGCACTGCCACTTATTCACAAGCCCCTATAATTAATTTAATCAATGACTTACAAGTAAAAGGCGAGGCAGATAGCTATCAGTCATTCTTTATTGCCAATTGTATTGCGGTGGATGCGACGAAGTCGGCGATAGAAATCATGAAGAATTGGCCGGGCGTTGCCGCAGTTGAGCCTGACCTACCCATCGAGTTTTTTCAAGAACCGGCCGAACGCGAGGTCATTTCGCTCGATGATGAAGGAACAGAGCCGGGACTGAAGAATATCCGTGCGCCGGAGGTGTGGGATTTGGGTATCACGGGAGCGGGGGTACTGGTATCGCATTTGGATGGAGGAGTCAACGGTTCCCACCCGGCATTGTTTGGTCGTTGGCGGGGGAGTTATGGCTATCCCACTTCCGCTTGTTGGTTGGATCTGTTGGGAACTACAACGGTACCTACGGATAATTCCGGGCATGGAACGCATACCATGGGTATCATCTTAGGAATGGTTCCCGGCGATACGATCGGCGTAGCATGGGGAGCACGCTATATATCGGTTCGTTTGAACATGACCAGCGGTGTATCGTTGATCTCGTCTGCGTTGACCGGTTTTCAATGGTTGTTGGATCCTGACGGAAATCCTGCAACCTTCGATGATGTGCCGCGGCTGGTCTCCAATTCATGGGGGCTTGAAGCGGCAGCCTATCCACCCTGCTACAGCGTCTTCGACATTGCCATTAATAATTGCGAGGCAGCCGGCATCGCCGCCTTTTTCGCCGCGGGCAATGAAGGCAGCAGCGGCGAAACGATTCGCATTCCGGCCGCGCGTGCCGAGAGTATTGTCAATGGCTTTGCCGTCGGAGCCTATGACCGCATTGCAGATTCGATTTGGGCGAGTTCCAGTCGCGGTCCGACCCCGTGTTCGAGTGATCCGCAATTGGAAATCAAGCCGGAGGTCGTGGCTCCCGGCCGAAGTGTTCGCAGCGCGTGGACTGGCACTGCCTATCAAACGCTCAGTGGCACTTCTTTTTCGGTGGCCCATGCAGCGGGAACAGCGGCGCTGATGCTGGAGGCGAATCCCGAACTTACCGCCGATTCGTTGAAGAAGATTTTGCTGCTGACCGCCGTGGATAAGGGAGTTCCGGGGGAAGACAATACCTATGGAACAGGACGGATTGACGCGTACACTGCCGTACTGGGCGCTTTGGGCGGCATAGGTTGGATCGAGGGATATGTTTCGGATGCATTCGGATACGGAGTCGAATCCGAGATTACCTTCGATGATCATCCGCATCACATCCATACGGATTTAGCCGGGCATTTCGTCATCGCCATGCCGGCTCAAATGCCGTTGCAGATGCATGTCAACGCTTCCACGTTTATTCCGCACTCGACGATTCTATTGCTGACACCGGGAGACACTTTAGACTATTCGGTCACATTGCAGCTGGAACCGAATGCCGGAATTTTAACGGGGACGGTCATCAACTGTTTCGGGAGTGCTGCCGATAGTGCGCGCGTGTGGCTGCCGAGCGCGGGGGTACCGGAAGTGCTGACCAACAGTCAAGGCTGGTTCCGGATTGTGCTGCCCACCGGTTTCTATGATGTGTGGGCATCCGATGATTATTGTGCGGAGGGCGTTGAAGAGGACGTCCAGATTATCGGCCAAGGCATCACGGATATCGAAATCATTCTCCCCGCCAATCCGAACTATTTGTGCAGCAATCCTGACTTATTCGGATATCGGATTTGTGACGATAACGATCCGGACGGTCCGGTCTATAGTTGGACCGAGATCACTCCGTCGCTTGGTGGCAGCGGCATCGTACACAATCTCTCCGATGACGGCTCATTGCCGGTAGCGCTGCCGTTTCCGGTCTTGATCTATGGACAGATCTTCAATCGAGTATTTATAAACGCCAACGGAAACCTCACGTTTTCCATCGGATCAACCGCTCATCTAAACGGATCATTACCGCGCGGCGGGGGACCGGGCATTTTCCCGTTTTGGGATGACTTAGACGACGGTGCAGGCGGTGATATTTGCAGCGATTATGATCCTTCGCGGGGAACGTTCATTGTCGAGTGGAACGATGTTCCGCGTTATGATGAACTGGGCAACGAGACATTTCAGGTAGTCCTCTACGATACGGCCGTTTATGGGGCACCCGGCGGGAATTCGTTAACTGAAATTCGCTACGCGCATGTGGCGGTAGATTACTTGTGCACGGTCGGTATCAATGCCGGGGACAGCATCACTTGTGTCCGTTATGTTTATAACGGCAACTACGAATCTCACGCGTCTCCGCTGACCGATCACCGAGCCTTACGCATGGCATCCGGTTTGCCATCGGTGGGTGATCCGTTATTCACCGTAGCAAATCCGTCTATCAGTCTGGAGATTCCACAAGGTCAATACGTAGATACATCGCTGGTTTTGAGAAATGCCGGAACGGTACCCGTTGCGTACAGTTTTGCACCATCCGAGCCATCCAGTATCTCGTCATTTCGTTGGTCAACGTCGAACGATGCGGGCGGTCCCGCGTATTCGTTTATGGATATTGCGGGCATCGGACAGAATGTCGGTATCGTTAAAGATGACACTACCACGGCTCCGCACCCGTTGCCGTGGTCTTTCCCGTATTGCGGACGTTATTTTGATCAATTGGCGATTTGTTCAAACGGCTATGTATCGTTTACTTCCTGTATGTACGCGCAATCGTATTTCCATTATCCATTAAGCGATGATCAAGATCCGTTCTATATGATCGCGCCCTACTGGCTTGATCTCGATCCGTCACGCGGCGGGGCGGTCTATACGTATTTCGACGAACCGAATGATCGCTTCATTATTCAATGGCATCAGATCAGAAAATACGGCAGCAGCGGTTTGAACACGTTTCAGGCGATTCTTTATCATGACGGAAATATCGAGTTTGCCTATGGAGATATGTTCCCGTCACTAATATACTGCACGGTAGGATTAAAAGGCGGCAGCCCCGGCGAATACCGGCAATTGGCTTACAATCAGAATTTCGTACAGGATTATATGCTGGTGCGGTTCTTTCGCTTGGATACATCGGCCGTGCGGGTGGTGTTGACCGAAGACCAACATGGGGCAATTCCACCGCAAGGTGAAGTTCACATCCCCGTTCGCTTGATGAATAACCAAATCGGACTCGGACAGCTTGCCTTACCGCTTACGCTGAAAACGTCCGATCCGGCAAATGCCAATCCGCCGATCCAAATCGCTCTCAGCAATTTCCCCGATCCCGATGGATTGCAGGTAGTGATCTCCGTGCAAACCGGTGGAGTCTTACTCCAATGGAATCCGCTGCCGGTTACCGCATATTGTGTTTACAGCGGATCGCTGATCGAGGCGGTTGATCATTATGAACTGTCTACACCGGATACGTTTGCGTTTTTACCCTATGATGCCGATTCGTTGAAGTTTTATCATATTCGGATGTGCGAAACCGTTCCTCAACTGCGTACTGCACCCGCCTACAAGCGGGAACCGAGTAAAAACCGTGTCTCAGTCGCCAAGGATGTTTCGTCATCGATTGAAGAGAAGGAGAAGCCATGAACATGTCAGGACGATTGTGTTTATTATTCGGAATACTGATTTTATTGGCTGTCCCATGGGTGGGGGCTGCCGAATTTTCACCGGTTTTAGAAAACCAACTGGCGACCAAGTCTGCCCATGAGTCCATCAGTGCGATTGTGATTCTGGAAAGCCCGATTGATATTCGAGCCTTGGACGAGCGGCTGCATGCGGAATCCGCTTCGCGGATCGAACGGCATCGCACGGTCATCGAGGCACTCCAATTCAATGCCAGACAGACCCAACCGCAATTCGCAGCGGAATTTGAACAAGCGGTTGAAGATGGCCGCATGTCCGGTTTTACAGCATATTGGATTGACAATTTGTTTGTCATCCGCGCCACGAAGGAATTTGTCGAGTCGCTGCGTTCTCGCGGCGATATTCGTTTTGTTACCGAGAATTTCCAAACGGAATTGATTCGCCCGATCGGCCCGACCGGAACGGATCGGTCCCGCCCGATTCACAATTCATTGGATACCCGAACGGTTCCGCCGGGGGTCGTAGCTGTGGGCGCTCTGCGGGTAGCGGAGGAATTGGGATATACGGGACTGGGTGTCTTGGTGGGCAATATGGACACGGGTGTCGACGGCAACCATCCGGCGTTAGCTTCGCGCTGGAGGGGAGCGGGCGGTGCGCACCCGTGGGCTGAGTGTTGGAAGGATGCGCTTAATACGACTACCTTCCCGACCGCTAACGGCGACCACGGAACTCACGTCATGGGTACGATCTGCGGCCGCGAGATCGACGGTTCGGATACTACATGGATCGGCTGCGCACCTAATGCCAAGTGGATAGCTCATCGGGCGGTGGATCAGGGGCAATCGGATGAGCAGTTTATCAACGACGTGATCGACGGCTTCCAATGGTTCACCGATCCCGACGGCGATCCGGAGACGGTTGACGACATGCCGGATGTTGTTCAGAATTCATGGGGGGTGCGCGCCTGGACCGGCACGCCTTTTACACAGTGTTTCGACGAATGGAACACGGTGATTCTCAATTGTGAAGCGGCGGGTGTCGTCGTAACATGGAGCGCGGGAAATGAAGGTACCAGCGGCCTGCGCAGCCCCGCCATCTATTCACTGAACGAAACACAGATCTTTTCAGTCGGCGCGGTGAATTCCACCGACTATAGTGCGCCCTACCCGTTGGCGAGCTTTTCCAGTCAGGGACCCACGCCGTGTACTCCGGCGGTGCCGAATACGATCAAGCCTGAAATTTCCGCACCCGGTGTTACAATCTACTCATCCGTGCCCGGCGGGAGTTATGAACAATCCGGGTGGAGCGGCACTTCGATGGCCGGGCCGCATGTGGCGGGTGTAGTGGCCTTAATGCGTGAAGCCTGCCCCGATTGCGACCCGCAGACCATCAAGGAAACATTGATTTCTACGGCGATTCGCACTGGCTATGTGACGGCACCGGCGACCGAAAATAACCAGTTCGGCAATGGTCTTATTGATGCGTATGCGGCGGTGCTGGCGGTAGCCATGCCGCACGGCCGGGTTTCCGGTTTGATTCGCGACGCATCAACGCTGCTGCCCTTGGCGGCGCATGTTGAAGTTGTCGGTGGCACCCAAGCGGTTACCGCATCCGCGGCCGGCGAGTATTGGTTAATGCTGCCGGGAGATTCAACGTATACGCTGCGTTATTCGCTGTTCGGTTATTATCCGCAGGATATTTCGGTTGCGGTGTCGGTTGATGACACGACTTATCAATATGTTGATCTGGTTCCTCGTCCGGTGGTCACGGTGTTCACCGAGGATTTCGAAAGCGGCGCCACCGGTTGGTCACATTCAAGTCCTGCCGGCTGGGGCGATCAATGGCACCTGTCTACCGAGCAGTCCTATAGCGCCACCCATTCTTATAAGTGCGGCGATACCGGAACCGGAACCTATACCAATTTGCTGGATGCTCAACTTACTTCGCCGGTAATCAGCGACCTGCCGGAGGATGCCCGACTGTGGTTCTGGTATCAGATTCAGGGTGAGACTTCCGGGCTCTATCCCGACTCCGCTTACGATGGCGGAATCATTGAAATCTCGGTGGATGGCGGAGCATTCGTCCAGGTAAGTCCGATAGAGAGTTACCCTAAAACCTTCCGCTGGAATGCGGGCGGCGGCAATCCCGCCACCGGTCCGCTGCGCGGTTATCGGTGTTGGTCAGGGACGGTTTCGACCTGGACCGCAGCTTCGGTTGATCTGGCCGCTTATTACGGTCAGTCTGTGCAATTTCGCTGGAGATTCGGCAGCGATCAGATTACAGGATATGAAGGTTGGTATATTGACGATGTACGGGTGTCCGGATTTGGCGTTCCTGCTCCCGAAGTTCCGTTAGCGGTTGTGATCACTGTATCGGGTGATGATATTATTTTGTCGTGGGAAGATAACGGCAGTCCGGCTTACCGGATTTATGCCGATACCGACGCCGGCGGTGCATTCCCGACTTTAGTCGGTGAAACTTCGACCAATTCGGATACTCTCTTTGGAGCCGCCGCCTCCGCCGCAACAATGTTCTATATTGCGCGCGGTTGGGATGGTCAATAATTGAATTTGACTTCATCATGATCTCGGAGGCAGGATCGCGCAAAACCGCGATCCTGCCTTCCCCCGGTTTCTTCACCTTTTGCAACTCCTTTCTTGAAATCCGTTTCATTCAAATTCCGAAAGCGCTGAGAACGATGCGTTTCACTGCATTGGCTGTGGTTGGTTTTTGGTTGGTTTTAACCGGACTATCCTATGCTGCGTCTCCTCAACCGTCATGGGGGAAGTGGGGAATGGTCAGCAGCGCCGAGCCGCATGCGACTCAATCCGGTGTGGATATTCTCAAGCAAGGCGGTAATGCCGTGGATGCAGCGGCGGCGGTCGCGCTGACCTTGGGAGTGACCGAGAGCTATTCCAGCGGAATCGGCGGCGGATGCTTTATTCTGATTCGAATGGCGGATGGAACCGCTGTTGCCATTGATGGGCGGGAAACGGCCCCGGCGCGCGCGTCGCGCTTGATGTATGTCTCCCGCGACACGACCAAACCTTCGACCCTTTCCACCGAAGGAGTGTTGGCGGCGGGAACTCCCGGCGAGTTGGCCGCGCTTGATTTGTCGGTCCGCCGCTATGGTCGCTTGCCGTTCCCGGATATCTTCGAGACCGCTATTGCCATAGCGGACACCGGATTCGAATTGGATATGCGCTATGGCCGATCACTTTCTTCAAACCGCGAGCTGCTATCGCAGTTTCCGGGTACCCGTGCCATCTTTTTCAAAAATGATTCAACGACATTAGCCTTTGGCGATCGGTTGATTCAAACGGAGTTGGCCAACACGCTGCGCCGGGTTCAAAGCGAAGGAATCGAAGCGTTTTATCAGGGAGCCATGCCGCGATTGGTGGAAGATTATATGAAAGCCAATAGCGGGATTTTGAGCATGAAGGATTTTGCCGCCTATATGCCGGTGGTACGGGAACCGGTTCGCGGTACGTATCATGGTTATGAAGTGATCTCCATGCCGCCCCCCAGTTCCGGCGGTATTCATGTTATCCAGATGCTGAATATTCTCGAACCGCTTTCCTTGGGTTATTGGGGAGCCGGATCATCGGAGAGTATTCACCTCATCGCTGAAACCATGCAGCTTGCTTTTGCCGACCGTGCCGAGTTTTTAGGTGATCCGGCATTCGTTAACGTGCCGGTGAATGGTTTAATCAGCCTTGATTATGCTGCCAAACAACGCAGTGAAATCACGCGTCTGCAGCATAAGACCTTGGCCGGTCCGGGTGATCCCTGGGCTTTCGATCAGGGTCCGACCGATATAGACGATCCGGTCGGCCGACATACAACTCACCTCTGTGTCGTGGATTCCTTCGGCAATGCTGTATCGCTTACGGCAACGATCAATACTCCCTTTGGATCGGGAGTGATTGTTCCAGGAACCGGATTCTTTCTGAATAATGAAATGGATGATTTCGTGACGTGGCCGGGTAAACCCAATTACTACGGATTAGTCGGGAATGCCGCCAACGAAATCGAACCCGGCAAGCGGCCATTATCCTCAATGTCTCCGACAATTCTGGTCAAGGACGACAAGCCCTTCATGGTGGTCGGCAGCATGGGGGGGCCGCGTATTATCACGTCCGTCTTGATGACCATTATCAATGCGGTGGATTATGGAATGACGATCCAGGAGGCGATAGACTTTCCCCGTATCCATCAGCAATGGATTCCTGACGTGCTGTGGTTGGAACGCGAGTATCCCCTGGATGTCCAAGCAGCCCTTCGCGATCGCGGACATGTTGTCCAAGTCCGGGGTCATTGGTCGGCAACCACCGGCATTATGGCCGATACGACATATGGAGGTTGGTGGGGTGCCTCCGATAGCCGGGTGATCGGTTCTGCTCAAGGATTCTGAGTTCTTTATAGAACATAGACTTCCCTTTCTGTCGCGAATTATTGACAGTTTGCGCGGTATTCTGTATATTTCAGACACTCTCATTAAATCACTGAATTATCATGTCCAAGATCGGTGATCGTATCCGACATAGTCGAAAGTCGGCCCGGATGTCTCAAGAGGAGCTCGCTGAGCGGATCCGGGTTAATCGCTCCTATTTATCCTTGGTCGAAAACGGCAAATCTTCGCCGACCTTTGAATTCCTCGAAAAGGTTGCTGCTGGTTTGGGGATAACGGTTGAAGATCTGATTACAGGTCCTCCGAATCCGGAGACCGCGACAGGATTGATCGGAGATCGTCCGGTATATGAGGGGCTGGCTGAACTGCTCAATGATGAACAACAAATGCTGCTCATGAATCCGTCCACGGATGAACTGCGCATGCTGCGGGCGATTCGCGTTGATCCGGGATATCATCCCTCCAAAAAATTCTTCGTCGAGGCGTTGCTGGATTACCGGAAAAATCGCCTGATGCGGTAGTCCTGAACCTGCAGAAAACCATTTGATACCGTCAAGATAGAGTCCACAGTCCATTCACCTTTCGGGAGAATCGTTCCAATGAAGTATTCGAGTACGCTGAAAAACGGCATCCCAGTGTTCGAGATCAAAGGAAAAATCATGGGTGGGGCGGAAGCCAATGACTTTCACGAGGAATTGAAGAAGGCAGTGGCCGCCGGACAGAAAAAGATCATTTTAGATCTGGGTGATGTTGAATGGATGAACAGTTCGGGTTTAGGTATGTTAATCTCGGCGTTGACGACCGTACGTAACGCCCAAGGCGAGATGCGGTTGGCGCGCGCCACGGATAAGATCACCTCTTTATTGGTCATAACGAAGCTGACGTCGGTGTTCGAATCCCATCCAACCGTGGAAGCCGCGGTCGCCAGCTTCAAGTAAACAATAATACATCCGGAAACGTCGAGCGAGATCATCAGCAACATGTATAAGCCTCAGTCATTCGGTCCGACGCTTTCGGAATTAGACCGGCATTTGCGACAGCTCTCCCAGCTGTCCAGCGATCTTATTCAATCGCTGCAGCAAGGCAATGCGGATCATGAACTCATCGAACAGTTCTCGATGTTATGGCGGGAAACCGTTCGCGGCGATGCGGTTCTTGAAATGTTCCGTGAAGTTGAGCGGGAACGCCAGGAAAATCAGACGCTCATTGATATCAGCATGAAACTGTCCAGTTCGTCGGCGATTGAAGATGTCCTGCGAACGATTCTCGACTCGATGCGGCAGGTGGTGGATTTTAACGCTGCAGGAATTTTCATCTACAACCGCGATATGGGACAGTTGGAAATTGACATGCTGGTCGGCTATGAAGGTGCCGAACGAGAACTGATCTACAAGAAGTTCCAGCAGGGAGTAAAACTCGGACAAGGCATCGTCGGGAACGTCATTCAGCGCGGTGTTCCGCACTACGCGCCGGACGTCCGCACGGATGAATTCTTCATTCTGGCTCGTGATGGAACGCTGTCCGAGTTAGCAGTGCCGATTTTGGCGCGCGGTGAAGTGATCGGCGCACTCAGTCTTGAAGCCGACCGGTTGGATGCATTTACTGAGCGCGATCAGCGAACCTTGACGACTTTTGCCAATCATGCGGGAGTGGCGCTGGAACGCGCACGCGCCGACCGCTTGAAACAGCATACCCGGCGGATGCAGGAGGAAATTGCCTTGGCGCGGCGGATACAATTATCCTTCTTGCCGCGAAAAATGCCGAATTTCAAACCCTATGATATTGCCGGAGTGAACTTTCCCTCCAGCGAAATCGGCGGCGACTATTTTGATTTTATTCCGATAACCCGCACTGATCTGGGAGTCGCAATCGGCGATGCCACCGGCCACGGCGTCGGAGCGGCACTGTTAATGGCCAATTTCCGGGCGTGTTTGCGCATCGAATCGCGCAGCAATTTCGCGATTCGAACGATTCTACGGAAGGTCAATGATTATCTGTTCGAAACCAATCTGCCCGAAAGTTATGTAACGGCTGTCTACGGTGTGTTGGACCGGCAAAATCATATCTTCAGTTATGCCAACGCCGGGCATAACCCACCGATTCTGTTTCGCAGCAACGGCAACGTCGAACGGCTGGAAGTGGGGGGATTGATTCTGGGCGCGTTTCCGCATGTGGGATTCGATGAAACTGCGGTTCGGATGGAGCGCGGCGACGTGCTGGTATTCTACACGGACGGAGTGACGGAAGCGCGCGATGCCGGCGGCACCGAATTCGGTGTTCAACGGCTGATTTCGTTGATTGAAGATTTCAAGGATCACACCGCGCAAGAAATTGTCAACCAGGTCACGCAGCATGTGCGCGACTACCGGTCACTTACCGATGAGGCTCAGGACGATCTAACGGTTAGTATCATCAAGTATGCCTGATCACACCAACGTGGAAACACTCCGCATACCGTCTTCTCTAAATCGCCTTCCCGATGTGGATGAAGCGGTGGAACGGATTGCGGGAGAAATGGGATTCGATGCCAATGCCTGCGCGGACTTGGGAATTTGTGTTACCGAAGCCGCCGGGAATGCCATCGTTCACGCCCATCATGAACAACCGGATCTCACGGTGGAAGTCCGGTTTGAACGGTTGAAAGATGCCCTGCGCGTCAGCATTCGCGATCACGGCCCGGGTTTCGATGTCGAAACGGTGCCTGATCCAACTCTTCCCGAAAACCTACTCAAAGATAATGGCCGCGGATTGCACCTGATTCGTTCTCTGATGGATGAGGTGGATGTACGCCGCCATCCCGACGGTATGCAGATTACCATGACGAAACGGCTGCATTAATCATGACTCGAACCGCCGTTTATCCCGGCACCTTTGATCCGATCACATTCGGCCATATTGACGTGATCCGCCGTGCGTCCGATCTGTTCGATCGGGTTATTGTAACGTTGGCGATTAACTCCAACAAGCAGACCTTGTTTACGATTGAGGAACGCCGCGCCCAAATCACGCGCGCCGTAATGGATATCCCCCATGTCGAAGTTGCGGAATGCCGCGGATTGATTGTGGACTTTGCGCTGCAGCAGGAAGCCGTTGCGATTGTTCGCGGGGTTCGCGCGGTATCGGATTTCGATTACGAATTTCAGATGGCATTGACTAACCGTAAACTGGCGGAAGCCATCACGACCGTATTTCTGATGCCGCACGAGCGATTTGCCTACTTGAATAGTTCGATTGTGCGAGAGGTTGCACGGTTGGGTGGTCGGGTGGATTGTTTCGTCCCCGATTTCGTGGCGGCTGAACTAAAACAAAAATTCGGCAGGAGCGATTAATGATACCCCGTCTCGGCTTGGACCTTGAGCCCGGCATTCATATCATGCGTGAGTTGCATGATTTGGATCTATTGGATGTGGCCTACGGTGCAACCCACGGGGGTGCTGAGACCATATTGGCTCCGTTGTCCCTGTTTACGGTTACGGGAGCCTACACACCGGATCTCTTCAGTCGGCCCGGCTTACCGTTGTTGGCGGCAAAAGTTGAATCCCGGGATTTGGATCGTGTCCCGTCATTAGGCGGGGCGATAGATCGAATTGTCGTGACCGGTGAAGGCAATCGCATTCTGCCGAATCCTGGAGAAGCGGCTCAATACGCTCGGCAGGTAGCCGGTGCCGGTCAGGAAGTCGGAGTATTTGCCGAACCCAGCGGAGCCGCTCTAAAGGAACTATCCCGCGCCCGCATACAGTGGGTTTTTTTCTCGACGGAAGCGATTTTCCGCGCCACTCAAGCGCAGGAAGCGCAGGATGAGATTGCCAAGCTGTCCTCGGCGGCACTGGCGGCGTCGCGGATAAATCTGCGGGTTGCGCTGTGGGGTCCGACCGGACGACATTTGCCGACGGCGCTGGCGGCAATTTCGGGTGTCGAGGAAATTTATCCGGTTCCCGATCTTTGGTCAATGGCACTCCGGTTGGGTTGGGAACGTGCCGTCTCCGAATATCGCATCTTAATGCGCTAAATCTCCTTATGAAATTACGTGTCATTGCGTGGTTAATCATCATTCTGGGAATGCTGCTTTGTCGGGCGGCATTTCTGGAAGATATAATCTACAATATTGACGAAGCCGAGTACGCGGTAGCCGCTGACGCGTTGGATCATGGTTGGCTGCCGGGTGTGGATTTATTAGGCTCGACGAAGCCGCCCGCCATCGCCATTCTGTACAATTTGCTCTTTCACATCTTCGACCGAACAATGGCAGTGATCCACTGGGCGCATCTGGTCATTGTTATTTTTTCGGGACTATTGGTGATTGAGTTGGCTGTTGCGATTTTCGGTGTTTCGGCGGCGATTCCGGCCGCCGTGCTGTTCTGGATGGTATCTAACACCTTTAATCTTCCGTCCGAAATGCTGGCGCTCAACGTTGAATCACCGGGAATGCTGCTGATTCTCGGAGCGTTGCTGATTGTCTGGAAATATTCGGCGAATCGCGGGCCGGTTTTGGTTGCGGGAGTTTTGGCCGGTACGGCTATCATGTTCCGCCAAAGCACGGCATTGTTCCTGCTGCCGTTGGGATATCTTATTCTGGCTTCCACGCGCCCACGATGGAAACAACTGACCGCCGCCGGAATCGGAATTGTCATTCCGTGGATCCCGATTTTTATTATTTATAGCAAGGCTGGGGGAATCGGCTGGGCATGGGACTCATGGGTGCGCTATCCCATTACTTATGCCGGTGATGTCGGATTCCTGGGTCTGATCCAAGCCTTTTATATGAATACCGGCGAGTTTGCCGTGCAAGCCACCGTACCGCTGGCGTTGGCGATCGGCGGGGGAATCGTATTGTGGCGCAATCGGACGGAACGCGCGTCGCGATTTGTAATGATCTTACTTGTCGCTTCAATTGTTGCGTTATTTTCCGGATCGCGGTTTTTTGGTCATTACTGGATTCAGATTTATCCGGTTTTTGCGTTGCTCGGAATTCCGGCGTGGCTCTCGCTCTGGCGCGGCAAAACATTCCCCAATAAGGGACTGTTAATTGGGGCAATTATCATTGGGGGACTGGTAGCGGGGTTGCATTTTCCAACGTGGCGGAGATGGGATCCGGGAGCGCCCCCGCCCGGAGTCGGTCATTATGCAATGACCGATCAATCGCTGGAGATTGAAACCGGGGCCTTTGCCAAAGCGCATATGACCTCTGATGAGACGATTGCCGTCTGGGGCTATTGCCCGCAGATTTATTATTATGCCGGGCGATTGCCCGGAGTGCGTGACTATCTATGTCACTACATCACTGGATATTCGCCGGGATCGTTCGATCCGTTTTCCCAGCGGGCGTTCCGGCAATCCGGTCATCCTATGGCCGAAGCAATGTTTCTTGAGGATTTGCAACAACACCGGCCCAAGTACATTTTTGATCTGGTTCAAGTCAGTAACTACGTCTTTACTTTTCAGAAATATTCCCTCCGCACTTACCCGCAAGTCGCGGAATACGTCACTCAAAATTACTTGCCGGAAGGACAAATCGGCGAAGTATTGATTTATCGGCGTCGTACGCCGGAAGACACGTGGTGGCCGTCACCTGATGATATCGAATAATCCCCCGGAGAAAGTATGTCCGAACAGAAATCCGAACTGCTGATCGAGAAATTTCCTGAAATCAACCATATCACCGATCCTGATGTTAAAGCCAAGACGATTGCCGCATTTTTAGAAGCGGTCAGTCGCGGCGGGTGGATGCTGGATGATCTGGATCGTATTCCATTTACCCTGTTGATTCCGAATAATCCGGTCAGTTTGCTGACTCATATGCGCAGTGTCGTGCAAACGGCATTGCGGATTGCCGAAGCGCTGGATGGATTTTATAACAAGTATTTCCAGATTGACCGCGATATGCTGCTGTCGGGGGCAATCCTCCATGATGTCGGCAAGTTGATGGAATATGCCGAAACCGAGAAAGGTTTCGTCAAGAGTCATGTTGGCCGGATTATGCGTCATCCGTTTTCCGGTGCGGCGTTGGCCATGAAGCACGGGTTGCCCGATGAAGTTCAGCATATCATTGCCACCCACGCTCACGAAGGTGATGACGCTTATCGGTCGCCGGCGTCGGTGATTGTGCATCATGCCGATTTTATCAATTTCGAACCGCTCCGCGATTTGTTGAAGTAGTGGTGCGTTGATCCTCCAACAAAATGATTCAGGTCGTGTTGATCCCGACGTGAATCCCTTCACGAGCCAACCATGAAATTCCCCGTAGAACCCTTCCGTATAAAGAGCGTCGAACGTATCCGTCAAACCACTCGCGAGGAGCGCGAGCACTATCTGCAAAAGGCGGGACTTAACGTTTTCAACATTCCCGCTGAGGCGATATTTGTGGATCTTTTGACGGACAGCGGTACCGCCGCGATGAGCGACCGCCAGTGGTCGTCACTGATGGTGGGTGATGAAGCCTATGCCGGTTCGCGCAGCTTCTATCGTTTTGAGGCGGCGATCCGCGATATTACCGGTTTTCCCAACGTAATCCCTGTGCATCAAGGCCGTGTTGCTGAAAATTTGCTGTTCTCGACGCTCTGCAAACCGGGTATCGCAATTCCCAGTAATACGCATTTTGATACGACCCACGCGAACGTCGTTGCCAACGGCGCCGATGCCCTCGATCTTCCGATCGAAGAAGCACTGCATCCCGCAGTGGAATACCCCTTCAAGGGGAATATGGATATCGCCAAGCTGGATCGTTTGTTGACCGAACGCAAAGGTCACGTGCCGCTGGTCGGTATGACCGTCACGAATAATTCGGCGGGCGGGCAGCCGGTATCCATGCAAAATGTCCGCGAAGCATCGCAGGTTTGCAAGAAGCACGGCATTCCGTTCTTTCTGGATTGCGCGCGCTATGCCGAAAATTGCTGGTTCATTCGCGAACGCGAACCGGGCTATCAAGGTAAGGAAATCATTGATATCGCGCGCGAACTATTCAGCTACGCCGACGGTTGCTGGATGTCGTCGAAGAAAGATGCGTTGGTGAATATCGGCGGCTTTATTGCGATGAATGACTCGAAGCTTGCTCAAACCCTTCGCGAAAAACTGATCCTTATCGAAGGATTTCCTACGTACGGCGGATTGGCGGGGCGGGATCTGGAAGCGATTGCCACTGGACTTTATGAAGGGCTTGATTTCGACTACTTAACCTATCGAATCGGCCAAGTTCGGGCGTTGGGTGAATCGCTGTTGGAGGGGGGGGTCTCGGTCGTTCGGCCCCTCGGCGGTCATGCCGTCTTTATTGACGCTAAAGCATTTGCCCCGCATATTCCGCAAGCCCAATTCCCCGGCGTGGCGTTGACGGTTGCGTTGTACCGTGAAGCCGGAATTCGCGGCGTGGAAATCGGTTCGCTGATGTTCGCGCAGGAGAATAAGGAAACTGGCGAAACGATTTATCCCGAATTGGAACTGGTACGGTTGGCGATTCCCCGCCGTATGTACACGAATGCGCACATGGAATATGTCCGGGATGCCATTCTGTCCGTTTTTAAGAATCGGAAGAATATGCGCGGATTGCGCCTGACCTACGAAGCGGAACTGTTGCGGCACTTCACGGCGCGGTTCGAGGAAATCTGATGGAAAGAACCGGTCGGACGGTATTCATTACCGGCTGTTCCACGGGGATCGGACGAGCGGCCGCCGAATTATTTTCCGAACGCGGCTATCAAGTCGTCGCTACGGCGCGTAACCCCGAAATGTTGAACGATCTGGTCGCGAAGGCTGAGAAAAACGGGCAGACGCTGATCGCCGTCGGTTGCAATGTGGCCGACGAAGCGTCCTGTGTGGCGGCGCTCATGGCGGCGCGTGAAGCCTTCGGGGATATCCATATTCTCATCAATAATGCCGGATACGGCTTGGCCGGACCGATTGAGGGAGTGCCGCTGGACAAGGCGCGCGAACTATTCGAAGTGAATACCTTCGGGGCGATGCGCATGGTACAAATGATCGTTCCCGATATGCGGCGGGCCGGGTGGGGTCGGATCGTCAACGTATCTTCGATCTTGGGAATCATGGCGGCGCCGTTCAACGGATGGTATTCGGCGACGAAATTCGCACTGGAAGGACTGACCGAAGCCCTGCGCTATGAACTAACCCGCTTTGGTATCGAAACGGTTTCGATTCTGCCGGGACCGGTAAAGACCGAATTTGTGCGCAATGTTACAATTGCTCCGTTGTTGCCTACTACTGAACGGCACTATCGGGCGATTCTGGATAAAATGGCGGCATCACGGACCGGGCGCCGCAAGTACGAAGTCAGTCCGCAGCATGTGGCGCGAATAATTCTGCGGGCCGTGGAGATGACACACCCGCGGCCGCGTTATTATATTACGTTTCCCGCGCATTTTGGGGCTTGGGCGACGCGCCTGCTGAGTGATCGAATGGTTGAACGACTGATGAGGAAATTCTACGGAATGCGAAACGCGGAAGCTGCCGCGAGCAAGGTGGGGCAATGACCCGAACTCGCGCGGTGTTGTGGGATCTGGACGGAACTTTGATTGACTCGATGCCGGCGCATGTCGTGGCGTGGCGGACGGTTCTGAAGGATATCGGAATCGAACTGGATGACTTGTATGTTCGGCTCCATGAAGGTGAGAAGGCGGAGGTGACGGTGGGCCGGCTGATTGCGGAACACGGCATGAACATGTCCGCCGTGGACTTGGCCGGCTTGATCGAAAAGAAGCGTGCGATTTATCGCACGATGTCACCGAAAGGGCTAATTCCCGCAGCACGGCGACTGATCGTCGAGTTGAACGGCAGGGGAGTCGAGTCGAGCATCGTAACCGGTTCGATCCGCGCCAACCTTAACGGTGTGGTGTCGTCGGAAGAGCAATCCTTATTCAAACGGATTATTTCCGCCGACGATTACGAACACGGCAAACCCGCTCCTGATCCTTATTTGCTGGGAATTGCCCAAAGCGGTTTTACCGCGGAAGAATGTTTGGCTTTCGAAAACGCTCCTCTCGGAATTCAATCCGCCAAGGCGGCCGGACTCCGGACGGTGGCGATTACCACCACCTTGCCGGAATCGTATCTCAACGGGGCGGATTTCATCATAACGAGCTATGAGGAAGTGAAAGGGTTGCTATGAAAAACCCCCAGACCATCAGTTCGCGCGTGTCCGACATCATCACGATCGAACGGCACATTCTTCACCACGAGCGGAAGAACCCCGAAGCCACCGGTCAGCTTACCCGCTTGCTGAATCAAATCGCTTATGCGGCGAAAGTCGTCAGTCGGGAAGTGCGGCGGGCGGGCTTGCTGGACATTCTCGGCAATACGGGTGATACCAACGTGCAGGGTGAAGCGGTTCAGAAGCTGGATGTCATTGCGCAGGACACGTTTTTTGCCGCATTGGATCATATCGGTGTGTTGTGCTGCATGACGTCCGAGGAGGTGGATGACATCATCCGCATTCCTCCGCAGTTCGATTTGGGAAAATACACGGTGGCGTTCGATCCGCTGGACGGTTCGTCCAATATCGCCGCCAATGTCAATGTCGGTACGATTTTTTCCGTGCATCGCAAGATCAGCGCCGGACGCGAAGGGACTGCCGAGGATTTATTGCAACCGGGACGAAATCAAGTCGTCGCCGGGTATGTGATGTATGGATCTTCGACCATGATGGTTTATACCACGGGCAAGGGCGTTTATGGTTTTACGCTGGAACCCTCGCTGGGTGAGTTCTTGTTGTCCCATCCGGATATTCGAATTCCCGATCGGGGTAAGATCTATAGCTGCAATATGGGCAATTATAAATACTGGAGCGAAGGGGTGCGCAAGTATGTAGATCATATCATGGAAGTGAATCCCGATCAGAGTCTGCCTTATTCCAGCCGCTACATCGGGTCACTGGTGGCGGATGCCCATCGGACGCTGCTATACGGCGGAATCTTCATGTATCCGATGGATTACAAGGATCCCAAGAAACCTAAAGGCAAGTTGCGGATGCTGTACGAAGCGTCACCCATGGCGCTGATCTTCGAGCAGGCGGGAGGGATGGCTTCCAACGGACAGATCCCAATTCTCGATGCCCAACCAACCGCCCTCCATGAGCGAACACCCTTGTTTATCGGATCCCGCTATGAGGTATCCGAAGCTCTCCAATACATACAGCAGCATGGATAGATGAAAAACCTGGCTTTGGCCGGGTTTTTCATACATGATATAAGCGAATTGTATTCGCTTGGATTTTAGGCTTTCGTTCCGATTTCAAGCACGGGTGCCACTATCTTCTTAAGTCGAAGGTTTGCCGCTAACCATGCCAACAGCATAATCAAGCCTCCCGCAAAATAAGGTGCAGTCGGCGAAAAAACCTGAAAAATCCACGTTCCAAATAGCGGCCCTAACACCCGTGCTAAAGCGGAGAATCCCTGACTGATTCCCAAGGTTCCGCCCTGACGATCCTCCGCAACCGAGCGCGAGATCAAGGCGGTCAATGTGGGGTGGGTGAGCGCTGAACCTAAGGCATAGAGAGGCAGAACGAGAATCATCCCGGTAATCGAATGAACGCGGGTGGTGAGCAGAAAGCCGATGCCCATCAACAAGGTTCCCCAGATCGCCAGCGTCGCCTCGCCGAACCGTTTGGTCATCTTACCGATGAACATTCCTTGAATCATTGCCGAAATGATCCCTGCCTCGCCTAACAGCGCTCCCACTGCTATCGCCCCCAGTCCCAATTTGTGTTCGGAGAACAGCGCGAACGTGGATTCCATTTCCGAGAACGCGAAAACCACCAGAAAATAGAGCAGTATCAGAAAAGCGATCCGGGGATCGGCCAATGTCTCTTTCAGCCGGGTAAGGGATAAATAGGATTGTCGCTGCGGTCGTTGGGAGATTTGTAGTGATTCCGGCAGGCGGATATAAGCCCAAATGAAATTCAATGCGGCCAAGCCTGCCGCCACCAGCGCCGGGACTCCATAACCGTATTTCGTCAGCAGTCCACCGACCGCCGGGCCGAAAATGAATCCCAATCCGAAGGCGGCCCCGATCAATCCCATTCCTCGTGCCCGGTTCTCCGGGGTAGTGGAATCGGCAATATAAGCCTGCGCGGTCGGCAGCGAGGCACTGGACAGCAATCCGGCCAATGTCCGCCCCACAAACAGCATCGTTAAGGACTTCGCCAATCCGAAGACCAAAAAGGCTCCCGCCGCGCCTGCCAACCCCAGCAGAATAATCGGCCGGCGTCCCACACGATCCGAAACTCGCCCCCACAGCGGCGCAAAAATGAACTGCATCAGACTATAGGACATCGTCAACAGTCCAACCATAAGTGGGCTTGCTCCATAGCTTTCCGCATAGAACGGAAGGGCGGGGATAACTAACCCGAATCCAAGTAAATCAATGAAAATCGTGATAAATATGATAACCAAGCGAGAATTCAAGACTTGCCTCGTGATTCGAAATCGTTGCCTTTGTTATACAATAACTATTTGTTTATATAAGGAAATAAGATAACGAATAGAATGGAGAATGTAAAGCCCGCCGTGCGTTCAATCCCCAGGAAGCAGGAATGAAAGGTTGAAAATCTCGGTTCGTATATCTATATTTAATGTTTCCGCGAGAGTGGCGGAATTGGCAGACGCGCCAGACTTAGGATCTGGTGCCCGAGAGGGCGTGGGGGTTCGAGTCCCCCCTTTCGCACCCGTTAACAAATAGGAGATGGTTTGGACATACACGTTGAAAAGGAACTCCGTAGCCCGGTCGAGTATGAGTTGCAGGTGACCGTTCCCGCCGAGGAAGTAACCAATCGGGTGGAGACGGCATTAGACGAACTGGCTCATAAGGTCAATTTACCGGGATTTCGACCGGGACACACTCCGCGCAAGGTAATTGTTCAGAAATTCGGCAATACCGTAACCTCCGAAACAATCTCGGAAGTCTTGCAGGAAGCCTACCGGGAAGCCCTTGCCAATTCGGAACTGGAACCGGTATCGCCCGGCGAAATGAGCGATGTTCAGTATGAGCCGGGTAACCCGCTGACGTTTAAGGTAACAGTCGAGGTATTGCCTGAGTTTGATCTACCGCAGCTTTCGGAAGTTTCCGTGGAACTCCTCCAACCCGCTGTTGAGGAGGAGGATTTGCTGTCCACGCTGGATGGAATTCGCGAATCCCATGCGATTCTGACTCCTGTTGAGGAGCCGATTACGCGCGACAGCGTGGTGACGATTGACTTGCAGGAATTGGATAAAACCGGTGTACCGATTGTCGGACGGGTAAAGAAGGACGTTGAACTCGATCTATCCCGCGTGAACTTGGGCGAAGATTTCGTGAAGCGGTTGGTTGGACTGACTGCCGGACAGAATACCGTCGTGGAACTGGATGCCGCTTCGGGAAAGGAAGGCGATCCGAAAACGCGCTATCAAGTTACCGTCAACAACGTGCGCCGCAAAGATCTTCCGCCGTTGGATGATGAATTCGCCAAGACCGTCAATCCGCAGATGGATTCGATGGATAAACTGAAAGCGGATTTATCGCGCTACATGGAAGCCCGCGCAGTTCACCAAGCTCGCGAACGGATGTATCGCGCGGTGGCGGATGAACTTCTGCATAAGGTAGATTTTCAGGTTCCGCCCCGGATGTTGGACGGCTACATGGATCGGTTGATCGAGGACGCCCACCGCGGCCATCGGGAAAAACACACCGAGGAAGAGATCAAGAAGTTCAAGGAGGATTATCGGGCGTCTGCGGTATGGAACTTGCGTTGGTTCATTATGCGCAAGAAAATTATCGTTGATCGGCAACTTGAGGTCACCGACGACGAATATTCTGCCGAACTCGAACGATTGGCGGCCATGGACGGCAAATCCGTGGCGGATTTTACAAAGCGCCTGACCGACGAACAAGCCGATCACGTTCGTGAGGACTTGCTGGAACGGAAAGTGTTGGCGGTCATTCATTCCGAAGTTCAAACCATCCCGCGCCCGGTGACGTTGGCCGAATTCGAAGGTCGCACCCCGAGCAAGGTCGTAACGGTTTAATTATGGATTCACAAGCAGGAGTACCCGAACACATGGCACTGGTCCCGATGGTCATTGAGCACACGGGCCGCGGCGAACGCGCCTATGATATTTATTCCCGGCTGCTCAAAGAACGCATTATCTTCATCGGTTCACCCATCGATGACCATATCGCAAGCTTGGTCATCGCTCAGCTGATCTTCCTCGCGGCGGAAGATCCCGAAAAGGATATCAGCTTGTATATCAACAGCCCCGGCGGTGTCGTCACCAGCGGGCTGGCGATCTATGATACGATGCAGCATGTCCGGCCGGATGTGGCGACGATTTGCATCGGACAAGCCGCCTCGATGGGCGCGTTTCTCTTGGCCGCCGGCGCCGCCGGCAAGCGCAGCGCCTTGCCCAATTCCCGGATCATGATTCATCAGCCGATGGGCGGCGCGCAGGGACAAGCTTCGGATATTGACATTCAGGCCAAAGAAATCCTGAAAATCCGCGGCAAGCTCAACGATCTCCTGGCTCAGCACACCGGGCAAACACTCGATAAAATCGAAAAAGACACGGATCGCAATTACTTCATGTCCGCGCAGGAAGCCAAGGAATACGGCATCGTGGACGAGATCATCTTCCCCCGTACGACCAAGACTAAAGAATAACGGACGGCGCTGTGACTGAACACGAACATCCCGCCAGCGAACAGATTTGCTCCTTTTGCGGGCGCGGTGAGCATCAGGTCGGAACCCTGATTCATCACCGGGAACGCAACGGTATCGCGATTTGTGACGTATGCATCGAACATGCCCATCAGATCGTGGCGTTGGCGCGCAATAATCGCCGTCCGTTGCCCTTCGATAAAATTCCGATTCCCGAAGAAATCAAGCAAAAGCTTGACGAATATGTAATCGGACAGGATCAAGCCAAGCGCGTGATCAGTGTTGCCGTATACAATCATTTCAAGCGTATTACTTCGGATGATTTCGGCAACGACGTGGAACTGGAAAAGTCCAACATTCTTCTCATCGGACCCACCGGAGTGGGGAAGACGTTGCTGGCGCAAACCCTCGCCCGGTTCCTGCAGGTTCCCTTTGCCATTGCTGATGCGACCACGCTGACCGAAGCAGGTTATGTCGGGGAGGACGTCGAGAATGTATTGGTGCGCCTGCTGCAAGCCGCCGATTATGATTTGGCACGCGCCGAAATGGGCATCGTCTATATTGACGAAATTGACAAGATTGCCCGCAAGGATACCAACGTTTCCATAACCCGCGACGTGTCCGGCGAAGGCGTACAGCAAGCTCTGCTGAAGATTCTGGAAGGTACGGTTGCGTCGCTTCCGCCGCAAGGCGGACGCAAGCACCCCGAACAGAAGCTCATCCAGATGAATACCAAGAACATTCTGTTCATCTGCGGCGGCGCCTTTGAAGGACTGGACAAGATCGTCGCAGCGCGTGTCAACATGCGGCCGATGGGTTTCGGCACCGAGACCGAAGAACGCGCCCTTCAGGCCGAAGTGCTGCATCGTGTGAGTTTCGAAGATCTTCATAAATTCGGTTTGATTCCCGAACTGATCGGCCGGCTGCCGGTGGTCTCGGTGCTTGATCCGCTTTCGGATGAAGCGCTCTACCGTATTCTTACCGAGCCGCGCAATGCGCTAGTGAAGCAATACGAACGGCTATTCGATATGGAAGGCGTGAAAATCGCCTTTGAAGATGAAGCTCTGGCTAAAGTGATTAAGCTGGCTCAGGCCCGAAAAACCGGGGCGCGGGCGCTGCGTTCGATCATGGAAGAGGCGTTGATTGACACTCTCTTCGATATTCCCAGCCGTAAGGACATCGCCGAAGTGATCGTTGGTCCTGAAACGATCGAACATCACGAGCCTGCGAAATTGGTACCGATTAAAAAACGCAAAAGCGCGTGACGCGTCCTCCGCGCCGCGTTCGTGACATAAGGTGACGGCCTGGCAGCGGGTCGTCATTTTTCTATCCGACAGTTGTCCCCCAATCTATGCGCGTATCCGTCCGTGTAATAGCCTTGTTCGTGGTGGCTGCGAGTTTGCCGCAAGCTCGGGCGGCGGGATTGCTGCCCCCGCGCATGATGATGATTACCGACAGTGTCAGTCTGCGGATGGACAAGGGCGTGGAGTTTTTCCGGACTACGGAATATGCCGCCAGTTTTCACACTTTACCCACAGGTACTTCAGTCGCCGTCATGGGATTATGGAAGACCGACTGGCAAACCCCGGAGGGCGGGAGTGATCGGATTCGGCAGGACGGACGATGGTATGTTGGTTTTAATCGTCCTTTACTGTACAAGCTCGGAATTTGGGCGGCGGCTTCGGGTGAACATTTCGATGATCGTCCGTTCAATACGAGAGTAAGCGGTTCAATCAACCGCGACCTGACACCTCGTTCACCCGATATTCAATTTACGTCATCGGTATTCGCCGCGCAATCGGCGACCGCCGTACGTATTCTGCGGGGAGGGGGCGGATTGAGCGCCGCACTGTGGGAGCCATTGGAAGTGACGGTAGGGGCCGGTTCGATTCAGGATCGCCGTATCGGGAGTATGCGTTCGGGAGTCGGACTTTGGAGTAATGCCGCCGTAGAGCAATGGCAGCTCGGTGATTGGGAACAGGATTTCAAACTCAGCTATAATCGGGAAACCCCCCGCGATCATCGCAATGAGGACGTCTCGGGTAGGTACGTATTATACCGCGAGTTTTTCAAGGGGACGACTAACCGCACCGAACTGGGGGGAGGATGGCTGGGACGGGATCTGTATTTGGATGCGGTGGGAAGCCACGCCCGGCGGGAAGAACAAAACTATGCCTTTCGCGATATCCTAAACTACGGCATCAGTAATGCCGTGAGTATGGAAGTGATCGGTGAGGTGCTGCACGAAAGGACCGAGCAGAGCCAACCCGGTGCCAAAGCAACGTCTCTGGAGGAAAATCAAGCGGGATTCAGCGCCGCACTCGACGCACAGCGCGGGCGTAAAACCGGCCGAATCGAAATGGGAATCCGCAATGTAACCCAGACGATTCGCGGTGATATTCTGCAAGGCCGCAAGACCGACCTTGCCGTGCAGGGCCGGCTACCGATGCCCGTGCAGTCTTCGTTAGCGATGCGATTGTCGGTGTCGAAGTACGTTTTGGATACGCGCAACGAGAACAACTACGATGATCGCGATGAACTCCGCTACAAGACGGAAGCGGTCTGGTCAAAGCGCTTCTCCCCGGCTTTTCTCTATGAATTGCAGGGTGTGATACACCTCGATCATTTGGTGTATATCTTTTCGCAGAACAGTGCCAATAACCGTTGGACGCGTTTCTTCCTGCTGAATTCCAGTCTACGGCATCGTCCCAGTCCGTTTTTTAATCAAACGGTGCGCGCGACAGTCTCGGCAACCTACCAAGCCTACGACTTCGAAACCGATCCCTACTCGACTCGATCCACGGTTTATCGTCGGGTCAATCTGGCGGATAGCGCGGCTATTTCTATTGCAGCACCGTTGACCCTGAACGGGAAAATCGGGTGGCAAGAGGAAGAATTCGGGCGGCTGTATTGGGACAGTTTTGAAGAGGAACGCAGCGATCGCATTCAATCGCTCGCTGCGTCGCTGGAAGTGCTGGTTACGATTAAACGGCGGGTTCGGATTGGCGCCGGAGGGTTGTGGGACAGCCGGTTCGGGAAGCGGTTTCCCTCCGGAGCGAAGTCGGAGACTATTGTGTTTCAGAACCTAAAATCCTATGGCCCGACTTTGCGAATTGATCTGCCGTATTTCAAGCGGATATTCTTCTCGACCCAAGCGCGAGCTCTACGGCAATTTCAATTGGATCGTGAGGATCGCTGGATTATTACGGGAGAGATGCTGGGAGGATTCCGATGGTAGTTCAGGAATGGGGTGAATTCGTTTATTCGCCTCCTGCAGCGGTACAAACCAATCGCATCGTTTTGCCTCCCGACGAGGCGCACCATCTATTCCGGGTTCGGCGTGTTCCCGTGGGTCATGAGGTTTATGCCAGCGATGGCGAAGGAATGGTCTATCGCTGCCAAACGGTTTCCGATACGGAACTTGAAATTGTCGAGAGTCTTCCTGATTACGGTGAGCCGCGTCATCCGTTGTCGCTATGTATCGCGGTGCTAAAAGGTGATACCAATCGGGATGTGGTTGACTTGGCCACCCAACTGGGAGTCACTACTGTTATTTTCTTTCATGCAACGCGCTGTGTGGGTCGTCTTTCAGAAGAAAAGCATGATAAGCTAAAGCGAACGGCGATCTCGTCCCTGAAACAAACGGGTCGGGCGTGTTTGCCGAAAATCAAGATAGTTTCCAGCCTTAAAGAGGCTTTACAAATAATTGAATCATGCCAATATCGTTTTCTGGCTCATTTACCAAACGAAAATAAAAAGGCATCCCTCTCAACAGAAATTGTTCTGAATGGTAGTGCCTCGCTTGTGGTCGGTCCGGAAGGCGGTTTTACTCCTGAAGAAGTGAATGTGATATTTGAATCCGGCTGCCGGCCGTTGAAACTGGCAGATAACCGATTACGTTCCGAAGTTGCAGTTACTGCCGGCTTATCCGTTCTGTTAAGTCGAATGGATCACGATTAAAAATGGCTGCAGCAGCCACAAAGACAAAGGCATCGCTGTTGCGATGCCTTTTATACTATGTGTTTTCCGTATTCACTTATTGTTTTAACCGGTGGCGAATCTCTTCGGCGATATCCGCCAGAACTTCCGGGCGGTCATAATACCCTTCGTTGACCTTGCGACGGATATCCGCCAGACGCGCGATCTGCTTCATCAGCTCACCGACATGTACCACAATGGGCTCATTCGGTACGTCTGGTTGTTGATCCGTTTTTCGATTTTGTTTCATAGACCGCTGGCGCGAATGGAACCGGCAAGGGAAAGACTCTCAGCCTCATTATCGGCTGAAGTGAATAAATCTTGACGGGTTGCCTTCGTCAAACGGCGC
This sequence comes from uncultured Alphaproteobacteria bacterium, assembly GCA_964444755.1. Taxonomy (GTDB): domain Bacteria; phylum Electryoneota; class RPQS01; order RPQS01; family RPQS01; genus JAHJDG01. Next base: position 69,751 of record CAYUIF010000012.1, read on the forward strand.
GTGTTGCGTTTGGTCCCAGTTGGTGAATAAGATGTTGCACAATCTCTTGGTCGAGCTTCCCCTTCATACGGGTCAGCATACTCTGAATTGCGTCATATGCCCGCATCGCAGGTTTATAGACCCGATGCGAGGTTAGTGCGTCGAACACATCCGCAACGCTGCAGATGCGGGTCTCGAGCGATAATGAGTCACGGGATAGGTGCCGCGGATAACCGCTGCCGTCGAGCAGTTCGTGATGATCGTGGATTATTTCCAGCGCGCGCGGGTGGATCTTCTCGTGATGCTGCATCAAACTCGAGCCGTGTTCCGGGTGCTTTTCCATCTGCCGAATCTCCCACGGCGTGAGCATGCCCGGTTTGCGCAGAATATCCGATGGGACGCGGCTCTTGCCGATATCGTGCAGCAAAAAACCCATGGCCAAGTCCCGCAGATTGTCAGCGGGTCGTTTATCCAAGTCCAACAGAAGCCCGGTGGCCAATACGGAAACGTGCACGGAATGTGTATAAAGCGAGTAGTCGAAAGCAAATAACGAAACCATCGTGCGCAGAACGGTCGGTTCCGCCACCAGCATCGAGACGGTGTGGGTTACGATTTTTTCGTTGGTGGCGATCAACATCGGCGATTGCGGCCGTTCGAAGGTGGACTTCACCAGGGCTTGCGAAGTCTGATAGAGGACTTTGGATTTCTCCTCCATCGAGATTTTTTCCGAAGCGACGACCTGTCCGACGGTCCGATCCACGAATTCGTAATAGACTCCGGCATCATCGTCACGCACATAAAGCGTTGTGACCCCATTTTCCATCAATTCCCGGCGTTTTTGGGCGCTGAGTTCGGTATCGGCTGCCTTGTAGAGCAAATAGCGGGTTCCGCGACGCCACGGCATCGCTAAATAGAGTTCAAAATGGCAACCACTGTTAGGAGGCAGGGTTGCCAGAGGAGCCGGGTGGAAAAGACCGGTTTGAACCTCGCGAAAGGGTGAAGTGGCAGTGCCGGGATACATCATAGACCGCAAAGGGCAAAGCGCGTGCCGCCCGCTACGAGTCATGGAGGCATGGAATATAGATAAATTCAGGTTTGCTAAGTATCTGAAATAAAAAGCCCACCAACAATCCGGTGGGTCTTGTATAGTTATTGTACTTTTCCGCCCCTAAAACATTTGCCGTATTCTGCGAGTCAATTCGTCACGAACTTGGCGAAATGCACGCAACCTATCGTTTAAGTCGCCGACGATTGCCGCCGGATCAGCCAACGGCCAATGATAGCGATCCACATTCCCTGGAAAGACCGGACATGCCTCTTCGGCACATAGCGTGATCACTGCCTCCACCGTGGAAACCGCAATATCATCCAGCGACTTCGAGAACTGTGGAGTGGCATCAATGCCGATCTCGCGCAGTACTTCAATTACCTCTAAACGAATGTGCGTAGGAGCAGATCCCGCGGAGGAGATAACCACATCTGCCGGAGCATAGAATCGGGCAATTCCCTCGGCAAGCTGGCTTCGGGCGGAATTTGCGACACATAAAAACAGGATATGTCGAGGCTTCCGCCTACGCAGTTTTTCGATGTCCGCCCGCCAGTCCATGTTTATTCTCCAGGTTGTTCGGCTACCGATGTTGATGACTTGAAACCCCGTTGTTTCATCCGCAATGCCACATTCACCAAACCGATTAGAACCGGGACTTCCACCAACGGTCCAATCACCGCGGCAAATGCCGCCTTCGAGTGGATTCCAAACACGGCAATGGCAACGGCGATCGCCAACTCGAAGTTGTTAGAGGCAGCCGTAAAGGATAACGTAGCCGTTCTGGAATAATCCGCTCCGATTCGCCGTCCCATGAAAAATGAAATGAAAAACATCGCGACAAAATAGATCAACAATGGAACGGCGATCCGTACCACGTCCAGCGGCAGGGTCAGGATTTTATCGCCCTTCAGGGAAAACATCACGACCACCGTAAACAGCAAAGCGATCAGCGTAATCGGGCTGATGCGGGGGATGAATTTCTCGTGGTACCAAGTCTTGTCCTTCAGGCGAATCAGTACAATACGGGTGAGGAATCCGGCTATGAACGGGATTCCCAAGTAGATAAAGACGCTTTTAGCGATCTGTCCGATAGTGATTTCAACAATTGCACCCGGCAAACCGAATAATGGCGGCAGGACGGTGATGAAAACATAGGCATACGCGGAATAGAAGATAACCTGAAAAATCGAATTGAATGCCACCAATCCCGCCGCATATTCCGTGTCACCACCGGCCAGTTCATTCCAGACGATCACCATTGCGATACAGCGCGCCAGTCCGATCAGAATCAATCCTACCATGTATTCCGGATAGCCGCGCAAAAAGATGATCGCCAACGCAAACATCAGCAGCGGACCGATAATCCAATTCTGCACTAACGACAAACTCAGAATGCGCCAATTGCGGAATACTTCACCCAATTCCTCATAGCGAACTTTCGCCAGCGGCGGATACATCATTAGAATCAATCCGACCGCGATCGGAATGGAGGTCGTCCCGACATTGAAGCGATCCAATAGCGGAACCAATTCAGGAAACACCGCCCCGGCTCCGATGCCGACTCCCATCGCCAGAAATATCCAGAGCGTCAGGTAGCGATCGAAGAAGGACAACTGTTTGGCGGATATTTTCGGACAGTTACTCATGTTTTATGCTTTCCTCGTTGGGGTCGTGCAATGCTCCACTCCGCGCCGTTCTGCCAGCCTTATCTTGGCATCGGTAAATAAGGTATCATCCAATTGCGATTTCAACGCTTCAATGATTGCTTTATGATCTTCCGATAAATCCTCGGCAATTCGATAGTATATCCAGATTCCATCGCGACGATCCGCCACAAATCCGGCGGAGCGCAGATAGCGTAAATGACGTGAAGCCTTGGATTGAGTGATTCCCAAAACATGCATAATATCGCAGACACAAAGTTCTGGATGTCGCACTAATAGACCCAGCATATACAGCCGGGTCTCGTCGGCCACGGCTTTGTAGTATTCGGCAATTCGCCTGATCTCAGTTTGTTCCATGTTATAATATAACCGTTTATCCGGTTATACGCAAGTTTTGATGTTCTATATAACTCATTGTTAATAAATAAAAGAGGCGAGTTCGGAAATCCGAACTCGCCTCTTCGTGAGGGCGCCGGGGCTCGAACCCGGGACACCCGCCTTAAAAGGGCGGTGCTCTACCTGCTGAGCTACGCCCTCACTTCAGTGATGGCTCACTGAGTGATCGTCTGATCCCGCGAGGGACCCACCGAAATCATCGCGATGGGTACCTCCGTGAATTCCTGTACAAAATTCAAATAATCTTTCGCCGTTTGCGGCAGCTCCTGCCACGTCCGCACCTGATCCAACGATTCGCTCCATCCCGGAAGATCTTGGTACACCGGGCGAACTTGCGACAAGATGCGGGAATCGGAAGGGAAGTTGCGATAAGAACGCGTGCCGTCTTCGTAACCGATGCAGACTTTAATCGGATCAATACCGGTCAGTACATCCAGCTTGGTGATCGCCCACGCATCAATGCTGTTCACACGCGCGGCAAATCTCGCGACCACGCCGTCAAACCAACCGCAGCGCCGCGGCCTGCCGGTGGTCGCACCGAACTCGTCCCCCCGCGTTCGCAACTCCGAGCCGCCGTTTTCATCCATGATTTCCGTGGGGAAGGGACCGGCGCCGACGCGGGTTGTATAGGCTTTCATGATACCGATCACCCGGTCAATATGCCGTGGGCCGATTCCCAAGCCGGTACAAGCGCCTCCCGCCGTTGGATTGGACGAGGTGACGAAGGGATAAGTTCCCATGTCAATATCCAACAGTGTCCCCTGCGCCCCTTCCAAAATGATCCTTTTATGCTCGCGGACGGCATCATTCAGCAGGACGGATACATCCTTGACAAAGGGATCGATCTGCTGATCGAACGCCAGATACTCATCAACGATGGTATCCACATTCAACTGCTGGGCATCGTAAACCCGCGATAGAAGTCGGTTTTTGTCTTCGACATTGGCGCGGATCTTCTCGCGGAGAAAATCGCGATCCAGCAAATCCACGATGCGAATTCCCACCCGCGCCACTTTGTCCACGTAAGCCGGTCCGATGCCGCGCCCGGTAGTTCCGATTTTTGGGCGATCGCCCTGCGATTCGTACACCTGATCCAGCAGTTTATGATACGGCATGATCAAGTGAGCTTGGTGGCTGACAAACAACCGGCCCTGCAGATCGATTCCCGCGGCTTCGATCTGGCGAACTTCATCCAACAGCGCCACTGGATCAACCACCACGCCGGCGCCGATTACACACACCGTCTTCGGCCAGAGCACCGCCGCCGGCAACAGATGCAAAACGAATTTGCGGCCTTCATGGACAATTGTATGACCGGCATTTGCTCCGCCTTGGTAGCGCGCCACCACGTCGGCGTCACGGCTTAGGAAATCTACGATCTTTCCTTTGCCTTCGTCTCCCCACTGTGCGCCTAATACGATGGTGACCATAGAAGTCCTTCAATAAAAAGCCCCGCTCTCGCGGGGCGGCGAGGGCAACCGAAAAGGATTACCGTTTTTTACCTTTGACGGCTTCGCGCTGCGCCCATTCCAAAACCACCGGCGCGGCGATAAATATCGAGGAATACGTTCCGGTAATCACACCGACCAGCATGGTGAAACTGAACCCGCGCAACACCGGTCCGCCGAAAATGAACAGCACTAAAACTGTAATGAACACGGTTAACGACGTGATCACCGTCCGCGAGAGCGTCTCATTAATGCTCAGATTAATGATGTCACCCAAATTCATCTGCCGGAGTTTCTTGAGATTCTCACGAATTCGGTCGTAAACCACAATCGTGTCGTTAATCGAGAAACCGATCAGTGTCAGAATCGCCGCTAAGACCGACAACGAAAACTCGACATGGAAGAACGAAATGAAGCCGAGGGTAATCAACACGTCATGCACCAGCGCCAGGATGCCGCCGAAAGCATACTCGAAACGGAATCGCCAGGAAATGTAGATCAGTATCAGCAAGTTAGCGACAATTGCAGAAATAATCGCCTGCCGGCGCAATTCGGCGCCGACCTTTGGACCGACGACGTCCACATTGCGGACTTCCACCGGATTATTGGGGAAGGCAGCGGTCAGTTTTTCGACGACCTGCTTTTGGGTTGCTTCGCTGTTCTCTGAGACTTTAAGACGGACCAGGATTTCATCGGGGCGTCCCAGACTGGAAATCGTCTTAACCTCGCCGACCTCCATGCCGGAAAGCGCCGACCGAACTTCACCGTCACGAACGGGAGTCTCAAAGCGAACCTGCATATCGAGACCGCCGCTGAAATCAATCGACCAATTAGCGCCGCGGATAGCGAAACTGATGATGCCGGCTACGATGATAATTGCCGACCCGGTAATGAACTTCCATCGCGGAGCGACGAAGTTGAAATTGGATTTGCCGAAGAACTGTACCATTTATATGCTCAAGCTCTTGAGTTGCCGGCGTTCAGTGAATGCGTCGTAGATCAGACGGGTGATAAACAACGAAGCGAACAGGTTGACGGTAATACCGACGGTGAGGGTCAAGGCGAAACCTTTGATGGATCCCGTACCGTAAATCAATAAAACAATGCCAGTGATCGCCGTCGTGATATTGGCGTCGAAAATCGTGACCATCGCCCGGCCAAATCCGGTTTCGATTGCAGCGCGAACGGTCTTGCCAAGTGCAAGCTCTTCACGAATGCGCTCAAAGATCAGCACGTTGGCATCCACCGCCATACCCATAGTGAGGATGATACCGGCGATTCCCGGCATGGTCAGTGTAAACTGGAACATCGCCAGAACGCCCATCAATAAGAAGATATTGGTAACCATCGCGATATCGGCAATCCCGCCGGAACCGCGATAATAAATCAACATGAACAAGGTGACGGCCAGGAAGGCCAGCATCAGACTGGTCTTTCCCGCTTCCACGGAATCGTGTCCCAGCGACGGACCAACCGTGCGTTCTTCCACGACGTGGACCGGAGCGGGTAATGCACCGGCTCTTAAGACAATTGCGATATCACGAGCTTCCGGCATATCCGTGAGACCGGTAATAATCGCGGAACCGCCGGGAATTTTATCCTTGATGTTGGGTGCCATATAGACTTTTTCATCCAACACGATACCCAGCCGCCGTCCGACATTGGCGCCGGTAACGCGCGAAAACGTCCGGCCGCCTTCCCGGTTGAATTTGATCGTTACCACCGGGCGACCGGCTTGTTCGGGATCATAACCGGAACCGATCGTGGATTGGGCATCTTCCAGCGTAGTGCCCGTGAGTTCCGCCTGTTTCTTGACCAAGTACAGAATCCACATTTCGGATCCGTCCGCCCCGACTTCCGCCTTACTCGACCACAGGAACTCCACATCGCCCGGAATCAAACGGCGATTTTCAAAGGACGAGAGAATTCGCGTAACCCGGCTGCGATTCTGGGCGGATACGATAATATTCGATGTTCCGCCAATGAACAACGATAGCAGCGGATGCTCGGCGCTTGCCGAATCTTCCGCGAAGTCGGTCCCCATTTCCTTGAACAGCTCTTCCGCTTTGGTCGTGCTCGTATCAGTTTGCTGCTGAGTGGTATCGGCCGATGCCAGAGTCGAATCGGTCATCGTGGAATCGCTCGGCACTTCACCCTTCAGGCGAGCGGCGATTCCGGCGTCCAAATTGGTCAGAATCTCTTGGGCACGTTCGGGTTCAACGAGCAGTTTGAATTGCAGCAAAGCGGTACGACCCACGAGTTCGCGAGCACGGACCGGATCCTTCACACCGGGAAGTTCCAACGCGATCCGCTGAGTCCCCAGTTTGGTGATCGACGGCTCGGACACGCCGAACTGGTCAATACGATTTCGCAGAATCTGTAGAGAACGATCAATGGCATCTTCCGCCGACTCGCGGAGATCGCTGATGATGTCCGGATCGGATTGATCGGTATCACCCCAATAGCGATTCAAAGATACATGCTGACGCGATGCAACGTCCTGCAGCACATCGAGCACGTCGATATCACGATCTTGAGTAGCGGTTCGGACTTCCTGAATCAGGCGATCATACGCTTCGTCTTTGCCCTTGGCTTGGTTTTCCAGCATTTTCAGGAGGTCTACTTCCAGTACAAGGTACATGCCGCCTTGCAGATCGAGGCCTAACTTGATCGCTTTCGGACGGTAGTACTTCAGCTCTTGCAGGAAGTCACCGCGCATGTGCTCCAGAAGATCAATAGCTTCTTGACGCTGGTCAGCCGGGAGATCCGCCGCCTCAATTTCCGGACGGAAGTCCACGTCATCACGATAGATATCCGTAGCCAGTCGGTCCAGAGGGATATTCGACAGCTCGGCCAGCTTGATGAGATTTTGCCGCTCAGTTGTGGACAACTGATCATACTTGAGGGTCGGATAGAGGTAGTAGACCCCTGCCGCGAGGATAAGGAGCAGCAAAATGAAACGGTTGCGGACGGATTTCATAGGAAGGTGTTTGAAATAAATGCTTTACGGAACATCAAGAAACAATAAATATACTGCTTTCATCATCCATTGTCAAGCGTTTCATATGCATCTTCACGTAGTAAGTTCAAAATCTGCGAGAAATTATCCGGAGGTGGAGCGCTAAACTCCATATCTTCACGAGTAATGGGGTGATTGAATCCCAAAGTCTGAGCATGAAGCGCTACGTCGGGGAGCAGGTCAATGAGACCCGTATAGAAGTTACGGCGTTGACCGGGCATACCCATAAGTCGTTTATGGCGACCCCCATAGGTAGCGTCGCCGAATACCGGATGACCTTGATACTCCAGATGGATTCGGATTTGGTGGGTCCGACCGGTTTTTAACCGTAGCGAAAGGAGACTGGTATCTCGAAAGGTCTCCTCGACCTTGAATGTTGTAATAGCCGTCTTACCGCCTTTGCGAACGACCGCAAATCGTTTGCGATCACCAGGATGGCGGCCTAAGGGAGCGTCCACAATTCCTTCCGATTCCTTAAATCGGCCCCAAACCAACGACAGATATATCCGCTTGACTTCACGGGCGGAAAACTGGCTGGTCAACTGCCGATGCACGGTCTCATTTTTGGCGATAACCAATAGTCCCGACGTTCCTTTATCAAGACGATGGACGATTCCCGGCCGGATGGTCGGACCGGCATCCTCCTGTCCCAGATAGTGCATCAGTGCATTAACCAACGTTCCTGAAAAGTGACCGTGGGCCGGATGGGTTACCATGCCCTGCGGTTTATTGACGACCAGCAGAAACTCGTCTTCATAGGCGATTTCAAGGGGAATCGGTTCAGGTCGGACATCCGATGGCGGTTGATCACGGAAGAACACTTCAATGAGTTCGCCCGGACCGATCTTGTAGGATTTTTTCGGGGCTTTGCCGTCTACATGGACCAAACCGGCATCAATCAATTCGTGGACTTTATGCCGGGAAATAGCAGGCAGCGCTTGTTGGAGATACCGGTCAATCCGTAGGCGTTGCTGCCCCGGAGCGATGGTCAGACGGAAGGGAGTCTGAGGGGGGGGAGGGGATTCGGTCATGAGTCTCCGACGCGGCGGGTTCGAGGCGGTCGCGGTTGAAGAAAACGATGATTAACAGGAGTACGATTCCAATGGTAATACACGAATCCGCCACATTGAAAACGGCGAATCGTTCCATGATGAAATCGGGAAAATCCACATCCACGAAGTCCGTGACGTAGCCGTTCCATAATGTGCGATCAATAGAATTGCCGAAGGCTCCGGCAATGAACAACATTATCGGCCAGCGGAGCGGATCATGCTGCCGAACCAAGCGATATAGATACACTACCAACACCAGCGCCGCCAGCCAGCCGAAAATCAGCAGCGGGGTGGGACCAAGTATTTGAACCCCGAAGGCTATTCCGGGGTTCTGAACATGGGTTAAACGGAGAAAATCATCTCCGATCAAAGGTATCGAATCGTGAAGCGGAAGGTAGCGCCGAACGAGGAATTTGGTGACTTGATCCAGCACCAACAGTCCGGCGATTGCGGAATACCACGGCCACACGGAATATCGAGTGGTCATTCGCCGGTGCTGTTTTCTTCTTCGTTCTTCTTCTTAGCTGCAATGCACAAGCGGGCGTGGGGAATCGCCTCCAACCGGCGGAACTCGATCGGTTCATTCGTTTCCTGACAATAGCCGTAAGTCCCGTTGTTGATTCGCTCCAACGCCGAATCCAACAGCCGCAGCATTTTGCCCTCACGGCTGGCGAACAAGAAGGCTTTTTCGCGCTCCTGTGCGTCGGTACCTTGATCGGCCATGTGATAACTGTAGGTCGAGTTATCGCCCGAATACTGGTCGGTGGTCGCTTCCATAGAAGATTCGCGCAGATAAGACAGCTCTTTCAGAATCTCTTGGCGTTTCTTCAAAATAATGTCGCGGAAGTATTCCTTCCATTCGGGCGAATAAACTGCCGGTTTGGTTCCGGTAGGCCATTTTCCCGGTTCTGGCGGGGGCGCGACTTTGTCCGCTTTTGCCTTGCTTGATTGTCTTGCCGTCATGCCGTTCCCGTTATGTGATAGGTTATTTCTTACTACGGTTAGATTCGCTGAATATCTACTCGACAAGAATGACCGTTGGCATCAATGGCTGTTCCTGTCGTAACACTGTTGAACTCCAGATTCACCGCTAAAGTTTCCCGACGAATGTATTCTTCATAAAGTTGCAGTGATTGTTTCAGTTCGTCGGTAGCGGGCGCGAGTTGCACCACAATACGATCCGTGATTTCGAATCCCGATTGCTTGCGCAGGTTTTGAATGTGATGAACCACTTCGCGCGCCAAACCTTCCGCCACGAGTTCCGTGGTCAACTCCGTATCCAGCGCAACGGTCATGAAGCCGTCAGATTTCATCGCCAAGCCGTGACGTTCGCTGCGACGAACTTGAATATCCTCGGCGGTGAACTCGAATCCGTCGTAGGAATAAGGTTGTCCCGCTTCGATACTCTGAATTTGTTCGTCTGTAAGCTTGCTGATCACTTCGGCGACTTCCGGCATTCGCTTGCCGACCCGCTTTCCCAATACCTTGAAGTTAGCGGCGGCGCTACGAGTAACCAGATCGCGATCATCATGCCGGAGTTTCACCGATTTTACATTCAATTCATCGCCGATGATCTGCAAGAAGGGTGCCAGTGCCTCCTCGGAAGACTGATCGGGAACGACCCACATCAAACTCGCAAGCGGTTGTCTTACCTTGAGGTTACGCTCTTGACGCAGGGCGCGCGCCAGTGTGACCGCTTCCATAATCTGTTCCATTTTATCTTCCAAATCCCGGTCACGGCGAGTGGAATCCGCAATCGGAAAACTTGCCAAATGCACGCTTTGGGGAGCATTCGGATGGAATCCCAACACGAGATTCTGATACATATGCTCGCATAAGAACGGCAGGAACGGCGCTAAGGTATAGACCAAGCCGGTCAGCACTTCGTATAGGGTAGCGTAAGCCGTGGCTTTATCCGTGTCACTCTCCGATTTCCAGAAGCGCCTACGGGAGCGGCGGATGTACCAGTTCGTCAGCAAATCAAGGAATCGTGAAACGGCGGTCGCGGCGGTGGCTACGTCGAACTGATCGAGTGCGGCAATAACTGCTTCCACCATCCGATGGTATTCGGAGACGATCCAGCGATCCAACAGCGTCGGCTCGTTTTTCGCTGATGATTCCGGCTGCCAGCCGTCAATCAAGGCATACGTGACGAAGAACGAATAGGAATTCCATAACGGTAGAATGACCGCTCGCACCGCCTCGCCGATTTCCTCTTCGCCGAACCGCTTGGCATTCCACGGATTCGATGCGTAGAAGATCCAGCGTACGGGATCGGCACCGAACTTATCGAACAAAGCCATCGGATCTACAACGTTGCCCACGGATTTGGACATCTTTTGTCCGTTGTGATCCAGCACGAGTTCCGTACAAATAACATTCTTATACGACGACCAGTTGACTGGATCGGACCAGAATTTCTCATTTTCGCGGTCGCCGCGCTGTTTAGCATCTTCCCATTGGCTTTTGGCCACCAAACATGAACAAGCCAAGAGCGTATAGAACCAGCCGCGGGTTTGATCCAAACCTTCGCAGATGAAATCGCAGGGATATTGCTCCCGGAAGCTCGCAACAGAGCCCGGCTCGGCCGGAAATCCGTATTGCCCCCATGGCATCAGTCCGGCATTGAACCAGCTATCGAGCACGAAATCTTCGCGGCGCATAATGCGGCCGTCGGCGGTGCGCAGTGTGATTTCGTCGATCTGCGGTTTGTGGGGATCGAAATCCGCCGGCAGTTGACCGCCGGACTGCTCGACCAACTGCTTCAGTTCCGCGAGGTTCTCGATGCAGATTGCGTCGTTTACATCTCCGTCTTCAGGCACCCACACCGGCAACGGGCTGCCCCAATAGCGCTCACGCGTGACGTTCCAATCGGAGATATTCTCCAGCCAGTTCCCGAAGCGGCCTTCACGAATGTGCTCCGGTTTCCAGCCGATAAGCCGATTGGCTTCCAGCATCATTTCTTTGAGTGCGGTGGTGCGAATAAACCACGCCGGACGAGGGAAATACATCAACGGACTACCGGTTCGGTAATCGAAGGGGTAGCTGTGCG
>CAYUIF010000012.1:81418-91644 GCA_964444755.1 uncultured Alphaproteobacteria bacterium
ATTTTTCTTTGGCAATCAGCAGCCCTTTTTCCTGCAACGCCTTCAGGATGTCCACGTCCAGCGTTTCATCGCGGAACCAACGACCGGCAAAGGGCGTGGCGAAATCGGCTACTAATCCGTCTTTTTCCACAGCCAGAACCAACGGGATTTCGTTGGCGCGCAGGATACGGAAGTCGTCTTCACCATAGGGAGCAAGGTGAACCATGCCCGTTCCGTCTTCAGTGGTCACGTACTCATCGGCAATGACGTGCATTGCTGATTCGTGATTGTCCGGCAGCCACTCCCACATCGGTTCGTAAGGTTTTCCGGCCAGCTCGCGGCCTAACTGATGACCGACGATGTGATGCTCGCCGAGCATCGGCACTAATGCTTGATGACGCGCTTGGGCCACAATCAAGCGATCGCCGATTTTTCCCGCCGGACCGTCGGCTTTGAGTTCGACGGTCACATATTCGATCTCCGGTCCCACCGCCACCGCTAAATTCGAGAGCAATGTCCACGGGGTAGTGGTCCATGCCGTTAGATACGTGCGCGGAGCGTCTTTCAGTCGGAATTTCACATAAAGTGTAAGGTCCGTGACGTCCTCATAGCCCTGCGCGACTTCGAAATTGGACAGCGTGGTGCCGGTGCGGGGGCTGAACGCCATCACACGGTAATCGCGATAGAGATAACGCGGTGATTGTCCCAGCCGGAGTGCGCGTTCGCGATCCTCGCCTTGCAGTTCCAGATTCCACGCCTGTTTTAGTGTCCACCAGTCGGCTTGGATATAATAAGGCTGATAGGTGGCATAGGCGTTATCGAGATCCACGAACCGCCCCAGTTTGTGGATGGCGGTTTCCCATAATCCCTTATAGCGGAAGACGGTTTTGCGGCAATAGTCAATGTACTTTTGCACGCCGTAGTCTACGACATCGCGCTTGGACTTGAAGCCCAATTCCTTATCGGCGGTTAGTTCCACCGGCAGACCGTGCGTATCCCAGCCCGCCTTGCGCAGCACACGATAGCCTTGCATGGTCTTGTAGCGCGGCCACAAGTCCTTCAAGGCGGACTGCATCATGTGTCCGACGTGGGGCACACCGTTGGTCCCCGGAGGGCCATCGTAGAATACGAAATCACCTTTCGGCGCAGCGCGGTCAATGGTTTTCTGGAAGATGTTTTCGCGCTTCCAAAAATCCAGCAAGTCCCGATCGAGGGACGGCAAATCTAATTTATTAGGAATGGGTTTCAGCATGGTCTATTCAAGGCCGGAATCATCCGGTTGCAGATCTCAAGAATTCCGGTTGTAGTCTTTACATCCGCTCGATGAGCTTCTTCATAATCGCCGTCATCTTCGGCTCGGCTTCGTTCGCGTTCTTGTAGATTTCGGGAATGGAAGCGGGTTTCAGACAGTCGGCAAAGCCTTCGTCGGTGATAATCGAAATGCCGAAGGTTTCGATGCCCGAATGCTTGGCCACGATGATTTCCGGCACGGTGGACATTCCCACCACGTCCGCTCCGATGGTGCGCATGAACCGGTATTCGGCACGGGTTTCCAGATTGGGACCGGGTACCACGGCATAGACTCCGCGATGGATTCGGATGCCCAGTTCCATCGAAATCTGTTCAGCCAAGCCAATCAAACGGCGGCTGTACGGTTCGCTCATATCGGGGAAACGCGGTCCTAAATCGTCATGATTGGGACCGATCAAGGGATTATCGCCCAGCAGATTGATGTGATCGTCCATGATCATCAAATCACCCGCCCGATAGAGCGGATTTACGCAGCCGCAGGCATTGGAAATCAACAGCACCTTCACACCCAGCGCCTTCATGACGCGCACGGGGTAGGTGATCTGCTGCATGGTATATCCTTCGTAATAATGGAAGCGGCCCTGCATGGCCATGACGGCTTTGCCGGCCAGCATTCCGAAATGCAGCTTCCCCGCGTGACCTTCCACGGTGGAATGCACAAAATGCGGAATTTCCTGATAAGGAATAATCTTGTGCGCTTCGATTTCCTTCGCTAAACCGCCTAAACCCGTACCTAAAATGATTCCCACTTCGGGCTTGGTCTTGATGTGCGGTGTCAGCGCGGCAACGGTTTCAGTAATCTGTTTCTTGAGGTCTGTCATGGGTGATCTCGGGCGATTCTTGTTCGATCAAATCAATTAATTCGTTATGGGACTTTAGTAAAAAACGCAGCCGTTTCACGAAGGCATCGCGATGCAGTTTGAGCGCTCGTAACTCTTCCCGGAAGGCTACGATATCGCGCTGCGCTTCAAATTTCAATTGTTCCGCGTCCAATCGTGCTTCCCGCAAGACTTGCTGTCGCTCCTGCTCGATCTGCTCTTTGGACATCTTCTGGCTTTCCTGAGTGGCCACCAGACTGTCCCGGAGATTTTGTTCCATCTCCTGATATGCACTAAGTTTAGCGGCATATACCCGGTTCTGTTCGGCCAGCGAGTTGACCTGCGATTGCATCGCGGCAATCTCGTCAGCCAAGCGTTCCAGAAAAGCCTGAACTTCCGCCGGATCGTAGCCCCGTAGCGCGCGCGAGAATTCATGCCGGGAAATATCAAGCGGAGAAAGACTCATGAGTAGCTCCGTGCGCCAAATAGCGCGGTTCCTAAACGGATTTCAGTCGCTCCTTCTTCGATAGCGATCGGGAAATCTCCTGACATCCCCATCGAAAGGACCGACCAATCGGGAGGATTCAACTCTCGTTTCACATTTTCAAAGCACTCACGGGCTTCCGCAAAACTGCGACGAATGGATGATTCATCCGTCACATTCGGACCGATGGTCATCAAACCAACTAAACTCAGATTTTTGAGTTTGAGGATTGTTTCGGCCCGAGCCATCGCCTCGGAAACATGAATGCCGTATTTTTGCGGTTCTCCGGAGGTATTGACCTCCAGCAAGACGCGAATTCGCTTGTTCAGATCAGAAGCAGCTTGTTGAATCGCCGTGGCGAGTTCTGTGCTGTCCAAGCTATCAACGGAGTCGGCATATTGCACCGCTTTGCGTACCTTATTAGACTGCAAATGTCCAACAAGGTGCAGATAAAGATCGGTGCATTCCTCTTTTAGTATCCCATCTTTATATTTATCAATAATTTCTTGAACGCGATTTTCGCCAACATGGCGAATTCCGAGGGCATAGGCCTTGCTTATCATTGAGGATGGAAAAGTCTTGGTAATCGCGATCAGGCTGATTTCGTCCGGTGAACGATGTGCATTCCGACAAGCGTCTTTAATCTGCCGGGTAATCACATCATAGTTTCGGACCAAATCAGCATCCATTCGTAACTCACGAAAAATGGGAACGGCATCCTCAACGAAACATAAAATATAAGATTATCCGACCTTTTGCGCAACCGCCCAATCCCGCGCCTCGCACCTTCTCATATCTAAAAATACCGTTAATGCCATGTTTATTATATTGTTTATTTTGCATTTATATATTTGATTGAAAAAATTGCGGGATATTTGCGCCATTCCGATACGAGTAACGACACTTGAAATAACACAAACATCAGCACTCTAAACGAGTTGATTTAGCAAGAAAAAATGGCTACATTCATTCGAATAAAAGTGCGGGAGGAAACCGCCCGCCTGACTGAAAGACTAAGCTATTATTCGTTAAGTGGTTGGGTTGTTCTGCGGCACCCAGCCCGAAGCCTCACAAGCCTTCGGAGCATCATGAGACTGATTCCCGTCTTGACGCTGGCGCTTGCCGCAATGGTCGGATTGCTGATGACCGGGTGTGCCGGAACATCCGCAACCGCAAGGACATCCTCGACAACACGAACTGCCGCCAAGACCGAAACTCTGGATCCTAATAAGCTGACGGAACGAGAGAAGTGGGCAATGGCTCGCAGTTCTTATTCCCAAGCATTGAAGGAACAGAGCCGCAAGAATAACGAATCCGCCGCTTACTACTACGAAGTTGCGTTGGAATTATTGGGGACACTCGATATGGCGTCCATCGAAATTCCTACTCAGCGGGTTCTGTCATTCCAACGCAAAGTCTTAAAGAGCTACGACGCGTATCTGGCCTCCGTCGACAAACTTCCCTCGACTACCGGTCCGGAAGCGGTATTGGAAGCCAGCGTACCGGGTTCACCTTCAGAAGATTCGGAACTGCTTGAGGGGACCGAAGACGATCGTGATCTGACACCGATTCAGATTACTCCCAATGCCCCACCCTTGCCGCCGGTGCCGGTGTCCATGAATAATCAGGTGTCGGGACAGATCAACTTTTTCATGAACAAGGGCCGCAAGGTGATGCTGGCGTGGATGGATCGCGCGACGCGGATTTTCCCGAGACTACGGCCGATCTTGCGTGAGGAAGGTATTCCGGATGAGGTCATGTATCTGGCGATGATCGAATCCGGACTTAATCCCCGTGCTTACTCGTATGCTCATGCCGCTGGAGTGTGGCAGTTTATCCCGTCCACCGGACGTTTGTATGGATTGGAAATTAATTCGGTTTTCGACGAGCGGATGCATGTTGAATCATCCACCCGCGCCGCCTGCCGATATCTGCGCAAGCTTTACGAAGAATTCGATGATTGGTATTTGGCGTTTGCCGCCTATAATTGCGGCGAGTTGCGGGTTGAACGCGAGATCAAGCGCAGTAAAACGAGGGACTACTTCCGACTCCACAAATTGCCGCGACAGACGCGAGGTTACGTACCGATTTATCTGGCGGCGCGGACGATTTGTGAGAATCCCGAACGCTATGGCTTCCCTGAGGTAGCAGCGGAAGTTCCCTTCGAGTGTGAACGAACGTATGTGGACGGCGCGTACAAACTTGAGCATATCGCACAAGCGGCGGGGCATGATCCGGAAATTGTTAAGGATTTAAATCCGGAATTTGTTCGCGGGGTGACCCGTTCAGGGCACACAAACATGGTGCGGCTCCCCCGGGAGGCGGCAGATGACTTCTCCCGACGACTTGCCGCCATGCCGGAGACGGTGGTTAAACCCACCAAGATTCATATTGTGAAAAAAGGGGAAACCCTCGGCCGTATTGCTCAACGGTACGGAACATCGGTACGGGCGATTCAGTCCCAACCGGAAAACCGCGGGCTGAAAGCCAATCGGTTGCGAATTGGACAGCGAATCACGATTCCGGTTCCCGATGTGGTCTCGGTTGCCAGTGAGAAGAATGCAAAAACCGTTGAACCGGTGGCCTCTCGTGAGACCAAGCCGCAGCCGAATGCCGATCACGAAATTATCTATACGGTGCATCGCGGCGAAACCCTCAGCAAGATTTCGCAGCAATTAGGAGTATCGCTGGATGAGATCTGCCGGCAGAACGGAATTAAGAATCCGGATCTGGTTCAACCGGGACGCCGGTTAAAAATTAAGGTTTCGGGAGGTGAGGTTGCGCAAACCGGAACCAATGGAACAAAGGTCCATACGGTTCAACCGGGTGATACGGTTTGGTCCATTGCGCAAGCCTACGGGCAGGATTATCAAAATATCCTGCGTTGGAATCGCCTGAATAAGCGCAGTAAGATATTCCCCGGACAAGAAATAATTGTCAGTCAATAATCCTCGTTTCGGGAAGGCTGCCCGAGGCGAGCAACCTGTGCGGGCTACCGTCAGGGCAGAAAAACCAATTTGCAATCCGGTTCCCGCACTTGAAGCTGGAGGAGCCATCCATGACCAAGCACGATCTGGTTGATCGGTTGTCGGAGGGAGTGGGGTTGCCAAAGCCGGAAGTACAGGCGGTAATTGACGGGTTCCTGGCTTTGGTGATGGAGGCGGTATCCAGCGGGCAACGGGTCGAGCTGCGTAGGTTTGGAGTCTGGAAACCCGTCAACCGCAAAGGTCGTCACTTAAGAACTCCCGATGGTGCGCACGAGATTGATCTGCCGGACCGACCGACGGCAGTATTCGTTCCTGCTTCGGAATTTCGTGCCCGCATGAGTAGTCTGACGATTGAGGAGCAGCCCAATCGCGACTAATTGTTACTGAGTGTTAGGTCCGCTTGAGAACCGCTGCAGTCATGATCGGGAATTCCATCCCGGGAAAACGTTTCAGCGTCTTCGCACATTCATTTCTTGAAATAATCGTCAACCAAACCGTCTCGCATCAATTGCGATCCGGATGAAAGGAGAGCTGCCTTTGCCCTGTGGAAGGAAGCGCAAGCGCCACAAAATGGCTACCCACAAGCGGAAAAAGCGCCTGCGTAAGAATCGTCATAAAAAGAAAATTCGCTGATTTTTCGGAACCCTGGTTTAACGGCCATGGCCGGAGAATGGCGCCGTGGATGCCGGAGCGGGCCTTGTTTCGATAAGGCCCTTCCGTTTTTGTAAGCGAAAATTAGAGTCACTTCGTCGGTTTTTCCTTATCTTCAATCGGAAGTTCTCACCCGCCTGATGCCTCAGGAAAAAGTCTATTCCGTATCGGAGATTACCCGCGAGGTTAAGCGGGTGATCCATGACGGCTTTGGTACGCTCTGGGTGGAAGGGGAGATCTCCGGCTACAAACGACACACGTCCGGTCACCACTACTTTACCTTAAAGGACAGCGGAGCCCAGATTTCCTGCGCCATGTGGCGGCAGAGTACACTCCGGCTCGGCTTTCAACCGCAAGACGGGATGAAAGTGCAGGCATGGGGTAATCTGGAAGTCTATGAACCGGCGGGTCGTTATCAGTTGATTGTGACAGTGATGCGGCCGTCCGGAATTGGCGAACTCCAGCGAGCGTTTGAGCAGTTGGTAGCCAAGCTCAAGGCGGAAGGTCTGTTCGATCTGGAACGAAAGCAGTCCTTGCCGGAGTTTCCAGAACGAGTGGGCTTAGTAACTTCAGCCGATGGCGCTGCTTTGCATGACATGGTAACCGTTGCCGCGCGTCGCTGGCCGGCCGCGGAACTTATACTGGCTCCGGTTAAGGTGCAAGGTCCGGGAGCGGCTGAAGAAATTGCCTCGGCGATCCGACTATTCAATCGCTCCGATCGAGCCGATGTTCTGATTGTCGGGCGCGGGGGCGGCTCCCTGGAAGACTTGTGGGCATTTAACGAGGAAGCAGTTGCCCGTGCGATCTTTGCCTCACGGATTCCGGTTGTCTCAGCGGTGGGGCACGAAGTGGATGTTACTATTGCGGATTTCGTGGCCGATGTTCGTGCTCCGACGCCGTCGGCGGCGATGGAAATTGTCCTGCCCGATCGCAACGAAATTGCCGATCGGATTGCCGATCTATCACGCCGGTTGACCGCACGCCGGGTCGAGCACATCCGTAATCTTCGAGATCGGATTGCACTGCTGGCCCGTCATTGGGCATTGCGACAACCCGTGAATCTGGTCCATATGTCCGGTCAACGATTGGATGAACTGCGGACTCGATATGCGGCGTCGGCATTACGCACAGTCTCTGACAAACGAGCGGCTCTTGAACGTCTCCATGAACTATTATCCGTCTTGAGTCCGCAGTCTATGTTGAATCGCGGTTATTCGATCGTACGAACTCCCGCGGGAGTGGTTGTACGCAGCGCACGACAGATCTCCGCCGGAACCGCTGTATCGATGATTTTTGCCACGGGGAGCGCGGAGGCGGAAGTGCTGCGTGTCTCGGAAACAGGATTAAGCCATGAGTCCTAAGGAACAATCCCAGAAGTCTACCTCAGCCGAGCCGAAGTCGTTCGAAGAAGCGCTGCACAAGCTTGAAGCGCTGGTGGAAGAGCTGGAAGACGGCGATATTCCGCTGGAGCAATCGGTGAAAGTGTTTCAAGACGGCCAGAAACTGATCGCCTTCTGTGAACAAAAGCTTAAAGCGGCGGAACAGGCTTTAAAGCAGCTTGCTCGGGAAGCGGATGAAAT
The DNA here is from genome assembly GCA_964444755.1 of uncultured Alphaproteobacteria bacterium. Taxonomy (GTDB): domain Bacteria; phylum Electryoneota; class RPQS01; order RPQS01; family RPQS01; genus JAHJDG01. Next base: position 89,229 of record CAYUIF010000012.1, read on the forward strand.
GCTGGGCGATGATGCCGATGAGAAGCCGTAATTGAATATGCGAGAATTCCGACTGTGAAACTGGGATTGATGGGCAACCTCACCAAGCCGAATTTCCGCGAAGTGCTGTCTTCGGTAGTCGAAGATTTGCGGAAACGGAAATTTTCGTTCGTGGTGGAAGAAGCCGCCGCGGAAGGTCTCGGTCTGGATGCGTCGTACATAAAACCAGCGGCGCAGATTGCCGATGTTGCTGCGATTATCCTCAGTTTCGGCGGTGATGGAACGCTGTTGCGAACAGCATCCATTGTGGGCGCGCGTCCGGTTCCGATTTTAGGGATCAATCTCGGACCTGGATTGGGATATCTGACGGAAGTGACCGTCAGTGATATCCCCGCTGCCTTAGATCGGCTGTTAACCGGACGGTTTCTGATCGAACAACGGATGCGCATCTGTGCCAGCGCCGAGCCGGATCCGGCGATTATTTGCGACGCGCTTAACGACATCGTGATCGGCCACTCCCGCGATTTCCGAACCATGCAGATCGAGGTGATGATTGACGGTAAACCCGTCACCACCTATCGGTGCGATGGGTTGATCATCGCGACTCCCACCGGTTCCACTGCTTATACACTATCGGCGGGCGGTCCGATCATCGAACCGACCTTGCAGGTCATGATTGTTACACCGATTTGTCCGCATACCTTGACCATGCGACCGGTGGTGATTTCCGCGCATCGCACGGTCGAAGTTAAACTCGACGATGATGCTCATTTAGCGGCAGACGGCGAGACGATTCGTCCACTGAGCAGCGGCGAGATTATCCGCGTCAGCCGTTCGACGCATACGACCAGTATCGCCAACGTAACCAACCATGATTTTTACCGCGTCCTGCGTGCCAAATTGCAATGGGGGCAGGCTCGTTTTGAACCACTGACTTGAACTGAACCATGGGCCTTTTCGACAAACTAAAAAAAGCATTTCAGAAAACCCGCGAAGCGCTGGGTGATAAGATCGCGGCGGTATTCACACCGGGTCGCAAGCTCGATGCGGAACTCTTGGCGGAGTTGGAAGACGTGCTGCTGGCGTCGGACGTCGGGGTGGATACGACCGACGAACTGCTGAAGAAACTCAAAGATGCCGCACGCGAGGACAATGGCGCTACCGCTCCCGAAATCTTGCTGCGCCGCAGTATCGTAGCCATGCTGCGAGACGCAGAAGGCATACCGCCCCTGCCGCATAAACCGCAGGTTGTTTTGGTCGTAGGAGTCAACGGAACGGGAAAAACCACAACAATCGGCAAACTGGCTCATTACTACAAAGAGCAAGGCAAAGCGGTAGTGGTCGCGGCCGCCGATACATTTCGGGCGGCAGCCATCGAGCAACTGCAGATTTGGGGGGAGCGTTCCGGCGTGAAAGTCATTGCCGGTTCCCATGGGGGAGATTCGGCGGCGGTGGCGTTTGACGCATTGGATGCCGCCTTAAATCGGGGAGCCGATATCCTGTTGATTGATACCGCCGGACGCCTGCACACAAAAACCAACCTGATGAAAGAGCTGGAGAAGGTATCGCGGGTGCTGAAAAAGAAGATGGAATCCGCTCCCCATGAAGTGCTATTGGTATTGGATGCGACGACCGGACAGAATGGAGTGAACCAGGCGCTCGAGTTTACGCGCGCTGCACCGGTATCCGGATTGGTTCTGACGAAGATTGACGGTACGGCGAAAGGCGGAGTAATGTTATCCATATCGAAAATGCTGGGCATACCGATTCGCTATGTAGGTTTCGGCGAGACCATCGAAGATCTGGCTCCGTTCGATGCCGAGAAATTCGCCGAAAGTCTACTGGGGAATTCCAACAAAACCGCCGGAGAAGCTTAGTTCATGCTGCAGAACATACAGACTTCGCTGGATGCATCCGGTCTGCGATTTGTGATTGTCTGTGCTCGCTTTAATGAAGAGGTAACGCGCGCATTATTGGAAGGTGCGGTATCCGCTTTGCGAAATCACGGGGCTAAGGACGAATCCATCGAAGTGGCCTGGGTGGCAGGATCGTTCGAATTGCCGCTGGCAGCTTTAACGGCGGCGAAACGCAGCGATGTTTCCGCCGTGGTGTGCCTGGGTGCGGTGATTCGAGGCGAGACTCCCCATTTTGATTTCGTCAGTCAGGCGGCGGCGATGGGTATTCTCGAGGCCGGACTTCAGAGCGGCAAGCCGGTCACGTTTGGAGTCTTAACAACCGACACCGCAGCACAGGCCTTTGAACGCGCCGGCGGTAGTGTCGGCAATAAGGGCACTGACGCCGCATTAGCGGCGCTGGAAATGGTACATCTCATCGCTCGCTTGGGAGGCGGTAAATCGTAATTGTAACCGGTTTTTCCATCTCCTTATCCGGTCGAGAACAAAGGGACACAGCATGATGTACCTCATCGCGGCGATAA
>CAYUIF010000013.1:0-89469 GCA_964444755.1 uncultured Alphaproteobacteria bacterium
GATCCAGAAAGTAGCGGTCATGACTGACAACAATCAGTGTTCCTTCGTACTCTTGCAGCGCCTCCAGCAGTACGTTCTGCGAAGCCATGTCCAAATGATTCGTGGGTTCATCAAGAATGATGAAATTCGAGGGATGCAAAAGCATCTTGGCCAACGCCAGCCGTGATTTCTCACCACCAGACAACACCGAAACCCGCTTAAAAACGTCATCCCCGGAAAACAAGAAAGCCCCCAGCAAGCTTCGCAATCCGGCTTGCGTCACACCCTGCGCTTCGGATTCCATCTCCTCCAGGACCGTGCGCTTGGCGTCCAGGTGGAAATCCGCCTCCTGAGCAAAATAGTCCACCACGACGTTGTGCCCCAGTTTCATGGTGCCCAGCGAAGGCGATTCCACTCCGGCAATCAACCGGCATAGCGTGGATTTTCCGGCACCGTTCACTCCCACGAGCGCCACTTTTTCGCCGCGACTTAGCACCAGATTTACATCATGGAAAACTTCGATCGAACCGTAGTTCTTTTTCAGATCGTTCAGTTCAAGCACGATTCGTCCGCTGGGCGGCGCAGACGGGAAGCGAAATCGAACATGGCGAGTGGACTTTGGCTGGACTTCGATCGGCGCCATCTTCTCCAGCATCTTGATCCGACTCTGAACTTGCCGAGCCTTCGTTGCCTTGTAGCGAAATCGTTCTACGAACTCCTCAATCCGCTTACGCTCGCCTTCAACGCGGGTCGCTTCCGCCTCCAGTTGTTCCTGTCGGGTGGCACGCAACTCCTCATATTCGGAATAGTTGCCGTCGTAGAACGTCAGCTTGGCTCGCTCGATTTCGGCAATACGACTAATCACCCGATCCAGAAAACGACGATCATGGCTCACCAAGACTAACGAACCGGAAAAACCGCCCAGGTAATCTTCCAGCCAGATCAAGGCTGGGAGATCAAGGTGGTTCGTCGGCTCGTCCAATAATAGGAGATCAGGATCGAACAGCAGCAGCTTCGCCAAAGCAATCCGCATTTGCCAACCGCCGGAAAACTCTTCCACGCGCCGCTGATGATCGGTTTCACGGAATCCCAGACCGGCTAACACGCGGGATACTTTTGCTTCCGCGTGATACCCTTCCAGATCCTCCCAACGATGCTGCAAAACTCCTAATCGCTCGATGAGCTCTTCATTCGCATGATCGTGGCTAACTTGTTCGCGCAATTGCGTCAGTTCTTGTTCGATACGCGGCAAGTCCGGTAGTCCGTTCCACGCCTCTTCAAAGAGCGTAGTTCCGGTATGGGTCACCCCCTCTTGCGGCAAGTAGCCGACTGTCAGCTGCCGCATGCGCTGCACATTGCCGGTTGACGGCTCGACACTACTTAAAATGATCTTCAGAAGGGTGGTTTTCCCTGATCCGTTGGCTCCCACCAAGCCGTACCGTTCGCCGCGAAACACCGACCAATTAACCGAGTCGAGCAGCGTCCGACCGGGAAGCGTCAAAGAAATATTATCGAGTTGAAGGAGTCTCATGAACGTCTTGCCAAGGCGACCACGCGCTTGGTTGATTGAATGCGAGTCCCGCCTTTACCGAGGGCTTCCAGATAAACAATGTAAATTCCAGTCGGCAATTCGCGGCCGTTATTGTCCTTGCCGTCCCAAAGCCGTTCACCCATATAACCAGCCGGTTCGTTATTGGCTAAGCGCCGCACTTCACGACCGCGAACATCGTAGATTTTCAGATCAAGGCGCGAATCGGCGTGATCCAAAGCGAAACGAATCGCCAGAATATCATCATGACCATCGCCATCCGGCGAAAACGGATTCGGTTCCAATACCAGCAAATCAGTGACGGATTGAAATTCCGGCAACACCCGCGAATTGATGCGACCGGGAGTAGCGCCGGTACTGTCCAATGAAGCCGCCCAGTTCGTCGGATCATTGGATGAAGAAGCGGCAGAAATTCTTTCAATACTGACACCCGCTTGACCGCTACCCCACGACGGACGATAATCCACCCGGTCCGTTATCTGTCCGTAATTGTCGTACAGGAACAGCGAATCACCGCTGTTGTTCAGCGAGATCGGCGAATCATTCCATACGACAATCGGTGATTCAACGGGGACATTTTCGAAATAGATACTGGAATCGGAAGCGATTACGAGATATCGCGACGGAGCAAGAACCACATCCGCAAAATTACACCGCCGTGTTGTATCTTCAATCCCCGTTCCATCACCGAAGGACCAACCGACTCCGCTCCATGTGGAAATGCCGGAATTGTAAATTTCAACCCATTCGGCACGCAATGGCTCCGGTTGATACATGATTTCGTTGATGACGATCCAACCGGCAGTACCGCCGGGATTTACCATCATTACCCATTCATTATTGGTATGATTATCATCGGTTGATAATAGACGAGATACAAATACGTGCAAACTGTCATCAGGAATAGTCCACTCGTGGACGAAGGAATTGGTATCTCCCGGCTGTAATGCTCCCGTGAACCAACGCCGTATTTCTTGCAATGAATCCGGATTACTGACCATGAGATTTTGTTTGTAGAGCAACAATGAGTCCTGCATTACGAATAAACCGACATTCTTCACAATAATCTGAATTGTGATTTGATCCGCCGCTTCAGCGCCCAGCGGCGAGTAACTCATGTATGTAATTGCCAAATCATGATCCAGTGGGGTAACGCTATTTCGCCCGCCGGGCGTCCCACCATAGGTTCGGGAGTCGCTCCAGTTGCTGCTGCTGTCTCCGGCAGAAATGATAATTTTCTCGTCCGAATATCCCGACTGATTGCCCAAGCTGTACGTGTATGCGGCAACACACAAACCGGCATCGTTCAAGATGGATACGGTTTCTGCATTCGAATTGGAAAGACCTCGTTCGCCGAAAGCGCCGTTATCAATCGTAACAACCAACGCACCTTCAGGGATTCGGCCATCGTATTGGGTACTGCCGTTTTCGAAATAGTCAGGATCCAGTATTAAAATATACTGACCGGGATAGACTTGTAAGCCTTGTTCGAAAGCCGCAATTCGATCTGTATCCCCACCATCAGTAACCCGCCATTCGCTCAGGTTAATCGGCGTAATATCATTGTTATAGAGTTCGATGTATTCATTCTCGTTTTCATCGCCTTCGGGATTGTACATGACTTCATTAAGCACTATCCCCAAGGCTCTCGTCGGGAACAAGTACAGAGAAATGAGACAGATCAAGCCGCTAGCGATACGCGTTGGGAATGTGTCGTATCTGAACATGATTATTCTCCCACCATACGGAAATGACATCTATTCGATAAGGCGCATCTATTGCGCGTGACTTCATGTATAGTTCCGCCAGTGCATCCAACTTGCGGCGTTTTTTCGCCTGCACTCGAAACTCCGGTGGCAACGATCCAAGCTTCTTGCTTGATTTCACTTCAACGATTACGTATTCGCTGTTATCAATGCCAATGAGGTCAATTTCCCCGATCCGGCAGCGCCAATTCCGTTCGATGATCCGGAAACCGTGATCACGCAGGTAATCGGCAGCCGCTTTTTCGCCGGCAATTCCGATTTGACGGTCGGATACCGTTACCGGATCAGTCTTTGGGAAAAGCTTACTGAAAAAACTCCCGAACACCTTTGAATGACCTTCGATGGATAGGACAAGGTCCCAACTTTAAGAGCGCTTGCAGATGCGACCGTGTCGGGTATCCGGCATGCTGTTTGAATCCATATCCGGGATATTGCTCATCATATTCACTCATAATGCAATCCCGATGGACCTTAGCGATAATGGATGCAGCTCCGATCACCTTAACCAGTGCGTCACCTTTCGGAATCGTATGCACAATAAATTCGCGTTCGCTATACGGTGAATGAATTCCGTCCACCAGTACTACTTTCGGCTTGATGCACAATTTCGATACAGCACGTCGCATGGCTAATAGAGATGCCTGCAGAATATTGATCCGATCAATTTCTTCGGGCGAACAGACTCCGACACCATGCACGACGTCTTGGATCAATTCTTCATACAATTGCTCGCGTCGTTTTTTGCTCAAGGCTTTCGAATCACTAGCCGCCCGCAGAGACTCACAATCTTTATAAATCACGGCGCTTGCCACTACCGGTCCCGCCAATGGTCCACGCCCTGCCTCATCAAGACCGCAGATCGGCGTCACGGATAAGTTTACGTAATGCGCTTCGATATTATCAGTCATAGTGCTCATCGAAAAAGAATCTTGTGCAAGCTTAGTCTCATCAGACATGATCAAGCTTCCATTGACGGATCAGCTTGCGTGCCGGTGATTCGATGTAATTCCAACGTCCATTTCGATTGGAGAAAGTCAGGCTGCCGCTACGCACTGTTGAGTATACCGCGATATTATGATCCGTCAATCTTGTTACAACATCCGGATACGGATGGCCGAAGCGATTCAGCGGTCCGGCGGATATTACAGCGATCTCCGGTGAAACAGCATCGAGAAATCTGTCGCAGGTCGAAGATTTGCTGCCGTGATGCGCAATTTTCAATAACTCTGCCTCAAGACACACATCCCACGCCAGCAACGATTGTTCGGTCAGGCTATCAATGTCAGCGGCCAGTATCGCATCAGCGCCACAAACGGACAGCTTTATTACCAACGATTTGGCATTTTCCGTTGTCAGTTGTGTTAAGAGCAACGAATCCGGTGACAATACTTCCATAACGCCTGAAGTACCATAGTGAATTCGATCACCGGCTTGAAGTTTCACCCAAGAAATGTCCTTCTCGGCAGCCGTCAATTTCAAGTCAAGAAAGGTCCGACTGCTTGACGATTGACCGTTCGAGAAGATCCTTCCGACCGGAATTCTCCTGAGAAGCTCTTGGGTTCCTCCGATATGATCATTATCCGGATGAGTCAGGACAATCGCATCCAAACGATTAATATTGCGTTCGGCAAGAAACGGAACGATCCGGTCAGCCGCCGACCATTCTCCGAACGCCGGACCACTATCAATTAATATATGACAGTCGCCGTCCGATGCCAGGATGGCATCACCATTGCCAACTGAAATGAAGGAAAGAAATGAGTTGCGATTCCTGGCACTGGAAACAGTACCCCAAATCGTTAGGTTTGCCACGATCAATAGTCCGGTTAGAATCCATCGGAATTTCCTGAGCGCAACCCCTGAGGCAAATATCGCGATTCCGGCATAGGCAAGAATCAGAACAGCTATCGAGAATTCGGGTACAAAAATGCTGGCCAGTGGTAAGGAAGCAAAGATTTCAACGAGTTTACCCAACAAATAAGACAATGCATTGATAGAACCGGCCACGTACGACGTAAGCATCGGAGCGGTCGCCTGAATAATCAGCAATAATACCGACCAGAGCATGAGTACGGCAAATCCAGGAACCGCAACAATGTTTCCCAAGGCACCGACCAGCGGCATCCGTCCGAACAGAAATCCCACCAGTGGAATCGTGCCGATTTGCGCACCGGTGGTCGTAGCCACAATATCGCTTCCAAAGAGAACGGCAGCATTGCGCGGTTTGTTGAACACCCGCAACAGGTACTCGCGAACAAGAGAGTAGCCGCCGAGTATGCCGATAACCGCCAGATATGATAGAAGAAAACCGGCATCAATCAAGTCCAAGGGACGCCAGAGCAATTCAATGAATGCGGCCGCCGCGACCGTATTCAGTATTTGCGGTTGCCGATATAGCAGATGTCCGATCACAAGGCACGATGCCATAATCGAAGCACGCACTAAGGATGGGGCTTCCCTGCCCAACAGCATATAGAAAAACACTGTAAGCAACAGAATCCACAAACGGATTTCGCGAGGAATGTAGAATACTGCCAACAACAACCAGAGTGCGCCCGCCAGAAAGCCGACATTCATACCGCTAAGCGCAAACAAGTGACTCAACCCCGTGATGCGTAACTCATCGTTGAATTCGTGACTAAAATCGCTGCGCTCACCCAGAACCAGCGCTTTGCATAACGCGGCGCCATCCGGTGACAGTGACGCATTGAAGGTTCGAATGATATAAGCCCGTACCCGATCCACCGTGCGGCGGATGTCCCAGCACCCGTTCCGTTGCACCACAATATCTCGTGGTTTAGCCCGCATGGCAGCCGCTTCCTGTCGTGTCAGCGATCCGATGATCGAACCGACACTGACCGGAGAATAAGCCGCCGACGGTCTGAGCTTTCCCCTCACAAAAACCAGATCTCCGAATTGAAGATCTGGCATACCGCCGGTATCCGTTAAAACACGTATTCTGAGGGCATTACAGGCAATCTCTACGGAATCGTTTGAGAGAACCGCATTATATAGAACAATACTCGATCGAGAATCACTTGGATCATCCGTATATAATACATTCCCGATCAGTTCAACGTTCCCGCCCCATTCCGACAGCCCATCAACCGCCGTTCGCACGTTCCGGTCAAGAGCAACCGTAGCATGATATCCAACCAATGAAAGTACAAACAAAACGGAAAGAATGGCAACTGCTCTAACCGGAATTCTTCTCCAGAGTGCAATTAGAGCCAATAAGAAAAGAATTACCGTTGACCAAAAAAGAACCGTGGGCGGCAGATCGAAATGGAGCGCGAGCAACACTCCGCCGATGGCAGACACAGTGAAAGGAAGAATCGGTATTCGGTTGAGGCTGAATGAGGAAAAGATATCCATGCAGCCCGACGTTTATAATTTACCGTTTTTCGAGCACGAACAACCGAGCAATACCGCCGCTTAAACCGACATTTTCAATAATCACAAATCCGATATCGCTTAACAACCGTGTAAGCTGCGCCGATGTTGCAAAATTCTCAACAGTACGAGTTAAATAGATATATGCTTCCCGATCTCTTGAGATTGCCGCACCGAGCGGTTCCATCACGTGTCGCATATACCATTGAAACAGGCGATCCAGCCAGCGTGAACGATCAGGAGTGAATTCAAGAATCACACCCCGGCCATTTCGCTTCAACACTCGATGCAGTCCGCGCAATCCGGTTTCCAAATTCGCGAAGTTGCGGATTCCGAAGGCAATCATAAAACGATCATACAATGCGTCGGGAAACGGCAGATACTCGGCGGCTCCGCGCACCAGTAGATACTGTTCCGGCTTAAGAACACCAGCCTTGGTATCCGCCTTCAGCAGCATATCCTGTGCCGGGTCAAGCAACGTAATCCTAAGATCCGAACATAAACGATGTGCCGCAAGCGCCATGTCCCCCGTTCCCGCTCCGCAATCCAAAATCGTCATTTCCGGCGTGAGGAAAAGTTTTCGTATTGCCGTGTTCCGCCAATGACGATCCACTCCCAACGAAAGAAAATGATTCAGAAAATCGTAGGTCTTCGAAATGCGGTCAAACATTCCCGCAATTTCGGGAGTGCCGGGTTTGTTCATCAAATGTCTTTGGAATATTTTACAGGCGGAAAAACGTCTTCAACTATCCGTGTGCCGTAAGGACAAGATAGACGAATAAGAATGGGGTTGACAACAGGAGTGAATCGAATCGGTCGAGTATACCGCCGTGTCCCGGCAGCAAGCTCGAAGTATCCTTGATACCCGCCTCCCGCTTCATCAGCGATTCTAATAGATCTCCGGCTTGACCGATAATACCGACGATTAAGGGTATGATAATATAGTCTGTCCAGACCGGCGTTGCGCCGCCGAGCGATGCAATGATCGGCAGTACCGGAATTGCAAATAGCAGCCCGGCAAATGAACCTTCCACAGTTTTTCCCGGACTGGCAGCAGGGTACAATTTATGCCGGCCAAACTTGCGACCAATCAGATACGCTGCGGTATCGCAAACCCAAGTGGCAATCAGAAGGACTGCCAGAATACCGAGTGGTTCGAAACGCGCGGAATACGTCATCCTATTAATATGAACCCATAGCGCAAGCGGTAATGCGACATAAACAAGAAAGAGTACCGCTGCGCCCAAATTTCTGAACGGTTGGCGAACGGTGCGGAATACTTCAATCAGCAGCATGACTCCGAAAGCGATAATTAGAGCGGCGATTCCCCAATTCGCTCGGCCGTCTATCAATATGTAATCAACCGCCGCCAGCGCGAAAAAAAGTGAAAACACGGATAGGCGAATACCGTTGTTTTTCGCCAGTGAATTCCATTCGAACAGCGCGACGATCTGTAAAACTGCAATTAGAACGATCAACGGCCATGATCCGTAAATAACGGTAAATAACAGAAGCGGAATCCCCACTACTGCCACCAGTGAACGGATCGCCAATTCGCGCACTACTGATACCTCCGGCCTTCCAAGGATTCCTCGGGTGGCGGCCATCCGGACGAGTCGGGACTCTGCTCCAAGAAGTCCTCCAGCGGAGCGCGTTTTCCGATGATTTCATCCTTAGTCATCGTAAAATAGGAACTCGCGAGAGAATCCGGCGGTCCCAGTTTGCGACGCAGACGGCGCGCAAACGAAGAATCCGGAAAATATTCCAACAATGCGCTAAAAACGAGTCCGGCTGAGTCATATTCCGCCAGATCATTCTCATAAATGTGCGCTTTGGCAAAGAGCGCTGTTTGACCTTCCGGGGACGATGAATCAAAGGCGATTACTTGCGAATAGAGCGCCAACAAGGAATCCGGCGAACAATGCCCGGCAAGCTGCACTTCCTCGGCATTTTGCAGCGCGATTCTCTGCGGAGGTATCGGTCGTTCGATTAAAGGCAGATGAAGCGCCTCGCGAGCGAGATTTGATGCTTCAAGCGGTACGCTGTCGGCTTCAACAACCGCGCGATAATGCGCGTCCGCTTTCGCTGACGATAGGGTGTCATTCCGCGCGAGATGTTCCGCCAAGAATAAGTTGGCTTTCCAATAGGTGGACGGATCATCTCTTAAGGATGCTGCGAGCCGATAATAGTGAAGTGCGCTATCCGTGTCAGCCAACCCGTACTGATAGAACTCGGCAACATGCAGGTATGCCTGATGGAGTTCGCGTCGAAGCGTTTGTTCTTGGTTCATTGACGGAACAACTTCCTCGTCCGGCGCGTCAGCCAGATCTTCACCCGGTTCGATGATATCGGGATTGGTTCCAAGAGTGTCAGTATGTATCCGCTTAAGTGAATCCGCTGCCAATGAATCGGATCGCTGCAAGGCCCGGGCAATCGAATCAGCCAGCGTGGCAGCCGGTGATTTTCGAACACGCGATTGGGACTCCATCGAATCCGGTTTCTCGTCTTCAATCTCTTCAACAACGGGTGATTGTTGAGTAACTGAGTCTTCAGTGACGAGCGCCGGCGCTGCGGAATTCGCGGATTCATTCAATCCCGCAAGCTGCGCATTGATCTCCTCGATTCGATCAATGGCCAGAAGCCCCTTCGACAGTTGAGCCAGTGCAGTGCGCGCTGAGTCCGCGTAACCCAATGTTCCCCCGCTCGCCACGGCGCTGTCGAGATAGGCCTTGGCGTTCGGCAAGTCAATGAGTTTATCGCGATGAATCAATGCCAGACGATAGTAGGCAAATGAGCGTCGTGTACCCTGTGGATATTTGTAAACATACTCCTGATACAGCATTACCGCATTATCCGTATGTTCCGCTTCAAGCGCGATTTCAGCCAGTTCGAGCGGGATGTCTTCCGTGTGTTCCAAATATTTCGGACTGCTGCCGATCCGGCGTAAAATCCCTTCCGCCATTTCATAATTCTGAAGTCGTGCTTCGCTGCGTGACCAGTAGATGAAGGCGTCATACGCCTGCGACCAATCTGACGTCAATCGTGCGACCCGTGCGAGCGCATCCCGTGCCGCTTCATACTTTCCGGCATTATATTCAGCAAGGCCATATTCATAATAGGTTTTCAACAGAAGTTCGCGGGAGGGCTGCAATTCTATCGTAGTCTGAAACTGCTCGGCCGCATCGGACCAACGCCGTTGATCGCGATAAATGACTCCTAACAGATAATGCATATCGGCTTTGTCGCGGTTGGTTCGCGCCGCCGGGAGTCCCTTCGAAATCAGGTCAATCGCTCTTTCAAAATCCTTCTGTTCAATATAAGTGCGCCCCAGAAAAAGCGTCGCGGCCGGAATATATCGGCTCTTGGGAAACAACGTTTGCAGCTCGGCAAACTTCCGTTCCGCACGGGAGAGCTCGCCAAGCCGGTAATAGGATACGCCCATCAGATAAAGCGCATCGTCAACCCAGCGACTCTTCGGGTAGAATTCAAGCAGCTTCGAACAAGTCTCAATGACCTTCCGGTATTTTTCGGGAGACAGAACGTTCCGTTGGGGTGCCGCGGTTTGAGTCGTAGTACTTTGTGCGGGACGGGCGGGCGTTGTTTGTGATGTCTGCGGTTTGCGATTGTCCCGTTCCGCTTCATTGAATTTCTTTTTCGCGTTATAGAACGTGTTGTAATATGCACATCCTGAAACCAATACGGCCATAAGCAGAATCAGGATTCCAGCGTACATGGATTGGCGTTTCATCGTTCTTCCCCATTCGAAATGCTGCCAAAGCGACTCGTCTTGTATGCTGCAACCAGTTCGGGTAGAATCGTTCCCGATAAACCTCGGATGTGGTGTGTGACCATGGGCGTCAGCGGTGTCTCCTCCGTGTTTACCTCGATAACGGGGATGCCACGTGAGATGGCAATTTCCGGTAAAGACGCAGCGGGATAGACGATGGCCGATGTTCCTATCGAAAGAAATAGATCGCAGGTATTAGCAGCCCGAACCGCTGTCTGAAATATGTCAGTCGGCAACATCTCCCCAAACCAGACGACACCCGGCCTTAACATACCGCCACATGAACACTTAGGTACATGACCATCAAATGTAATGTGTTCCATATCCGATTCGGCACCGCACGAATTACACCTATTAATTCTAATATTACCATGAAGTTCAAGAACACGACGGTGTCCTGCAACAGCATGGAGTCCGTCCACATTCTGTGTTACTAAGGTAAACCGCGGCGCGAGACTTTCCCATTCAGCCAAAGCCAAATGACCGGCATTTGGCTTCACTTGGGTAAGAAGATCGCGGCGATGCTGATACCATTCCCATACAAGGTTAGGATTAGCCATAAAAGCATTCATATTAGCCAGTTCTTCGGGTTTAAATTTCGACCACAGCCCTTCTTTCCCCCGAAAAGTCGACACACCGGATTCCGCCGAAATTCCTGCGCCCGTAAGAACGCACACATGTTTAGCATTTTTAATATCTTGTATTAGCAAGTCAGACAGCATCATAGATTGTTTTTCCCACTTGACTTTGGATGTCTCGTTAACTATATTAAGCTACTTTAGAAAAGGATCGTTCTGACCCACTTGGAAGTTGACGATTCTGAAGTTCATCGGTTATTTTCGAACAGGAAGTCATGCCACAGCACAAATCATGTGAAAAGCGGATGCGCACCAGTACCGCGGCTCGCACACGAAATCGCCGCGACCGTTCGCGCTGTCGAATCGCGATTAAAGACGTTCTGAATACAACGGACAAATCAGCAGCTGCAGCCGAACTCACGAAGGTGTTTGCGTTATTGGATCGAATGGTTGCCAAAGGGATTTACCATCGCAATACGGTGGCGCGGCGCAAGGCCTTGCTGTCCCGCCATGTCAATCTTCTGCAGAGTTAAATTCTTTAGATAGACAAAGAGTTTCCCCGCCGAGCCGGTGTTACTCTGGCGCTCCTCCCCCTCCAGCCAGAGTCGGAACACCGGCTCTTCTTATGTGGAAGGAACGTAGACTGATTACCGAGGACGTTCGTAATTCGGAGCCTCACTCGTGATGATCACATCGTGGGGATGACTCTCGCGATACCCGGCTGCTGTCGTCTGGACCAGCCGGGCTTTTTGTTGCATTTCGATAAGCGTTTTGGCCCCACAATATCCCATCGCCGCCCGCAAACCGCCGATCAATTGGAATACGGTATCCGCCAATCGGCCTTTATAGGGAACGCGACCTTCAATGCCTTCGGGAACAAACTTGCCGCTGGCATCGGACGCGGATTGGAAGTACCGATCGGCGCTGCCTTGTTTCATGGCACCGACTGAACCCATTCCACGAAATTGCTTGTAACTGCGGCCTTCCAGCAGAATCATTTCGCCGGGACTTTCTTCGGTTCCGGCAAATAGACTGCCAATCATTACCGAGGATGCACCTACGACTATCGCCTTGGCGATATCACCGGAATAGCGGATTCCGCCATCGGCAATAACCGGAATACCCATTTTATCTAACGCATTGTATACTTGGTGAATTGCCGAAATCTGTGGCACTCCCACACCGGCGACAACTCGGGTTGTACAGATCGAACCGGGACCGACTCCGACCTTCACGGCATCCACACCGGCATCCACCAGCGCTTGAGCACCGTCAGCCGTTACGATATTTCCCGCCACCAGATCAACATTCGGGAATTCTTTCCGCAACGTCTTGACCATGTTGATCACATTGATCGAATGACCGTGAGCGGTATCCACGACAATCGCATCAACTCCCGCCTCAACCAGTGCGCGAGATCTCTTCACAGTATCGGGTCGGGTTCCCACTGCCGCTGCAACGCGCAACCGTCCTTCGTCATCCTTGCAGGCATTAGGGAACAATGACCGCTTAAGAATGTCTTTAGCCGTTACCAATCCTGCCAGTTTTCCTTCACTATCCACTAAAAGCAGCTTCTCGATACGGTGTTTCTGAAGGATCTTTTTCGCCGTATCCAGATCCGTGCCCAAGGGAGCCGTCACCAGGCGCTCGCGCGGGGTCATGATGTCCTGCAACGAGCGGCTAAAGTCTTCTTCAAAACGCAGATCACGATCCGTTACGATTCCCGCCAATTGATTGTCTTTGACGATCGGAATTCCGCTGATTCCTTTGTCCTTCATCAGAAACAACGCATCCTGAACACGCGCTTCCGGCGGCAAAGTATGCGGTTTCAGAATTGCTGCGGACTCGCTGCGTTTGACCCGCGTCACTTCGCCGGCTTGCGCTTCAATGGACATATTTTTGTGGATCACACCGATGCCGCCTTCGCGAGCCAGCGCAATACACAGATTGGCTTCACTAACCGTATCCATAGCCGCCGAAACCAAGGGAATATTCAGATCGATGTTCCGGCTGAAGCGTGAGCGAAGATCGGCTTCCGTCGGAATAATTTCGGAATATGCCGGGATCAGCAACACGTCATCGAAAGTGATTCCTGTAAACAGGATTTTATCGTTCTCCAAGAGAAATTCCTCAACTGAAATCGGTTAAAGCCTTCCGAATACGTCATGAAAGAGGCGAAGATACGTTACAGTACCATACTGATGCTCAAGCCAAAAGATAATCCCCACGACCAACACCACCATCGTACTGATCATTAAGGTTATCATCCGAAATGCGGATGCAGCAAATCCGGTTCGCAACGCGTTAATCAACCGCAGTCCACCCCATAGTATCCCCAAACCGGTAATAATAAGGATCAAATCCGAGTACGTCGGCAAATGAATTGCGCGATAAAAAACGATCGCCACCGGCAATAGGAACAGAAAGGCGACAAATGACCAAACTACATAGTTACCGGCTTGACGAAGATCCATTCGTTCATGAAACAGCATTGAAAATAATCGAATAACAACGATTTTCAACAATAAAATTGCGGCAAACAACAATGAGGCGTAAATTGTTGCGCGCGCCGGATCCCAAATGATTTCGACCAACCAGACTTTAACATCCGGACAAGAGAACAACTGTGACAAATAATAATCAAGCGCGGTATTCGTTCGCAAATAATAGAGACCGGATGCCAATAGCAGTCCCAAGGTCAGCGCTTCCAGCGCCCATAATAAAATCGGTTGCCCGGAGTGAACGGAGCGGCGATAGCGTAAATCACTATAGAAACCGTGAGCATGGAAGAATGTGCGTTTAACATTATGTCGAAAAACGTTATTGCGACGCAATTCCATCGAGATCAGTAAGAGCGCTACCAATCCGGTGACCGGGAATACTAACGGCGGCGGTCCGTCGGTATCAATCGGTAACGGAAGCGAGGCTTGACCGGTTTGCACCAGATCGCGCAATTTGGCAAAGACCAAACGTTCTTGTCGTTCGGCATTCACGATACCGAATGAGTATCCGGACAGATCAAACCGGCCGGGCTGCAATAAGGTCGGACTTGCACCATGATAATCGGCAAACGCATGAAGAAGATATCCATCAGCGTTAGGCATTTGCTCGATGGTGCGTACGCTGCGCAATAAATACTCCGCTTGATTAACGACTGCCGAAGATGTTTCGGAAAATTGGCGTTCCCCGTACGCCGCCAACCGTTGAATTCGCGAATAGATTGTTGGAATGTCTTCTGAGACCACCAGCCTCGATTGCGATGCAGTATCAGCCCAGACCGAAAGCACAAACTCCGCCGTTTGATCCGGGATTCTTGTTTGGGAAATCTCGATATAGCAGGGATGGTCATCTAACGATTTTGTCTCGCGATAAAGCCACTGGCTGAAATCGATCGTTCGTGAATCCTGCCAGTTCAAGAGAGAACCCAGTCCCCAACCCAATAATGATGGGTGCGTCTTGACAACGGTGATTTCCTTTTCGACAGATTTTTGAAGCAACGTGCGATAAGCCGGTGCCGCCAACACTTCGCCCGGAGTCATGCTTGGTCCGATCTCGACCAGCACCAGCAATCCCAATTCATCGGCAATATTCAATAAGTCCGGCGGTGGGGGACCGAAGGGGACGCGAATCACATTCATACCCAAATCCCGAACACGCCGCAGATCGTTGTACAGACGGCTGTGCGCCGGAGCTCGTCGACCCTGAGGAAATTCGGGAATATAATCAATTCCATGGATCGAAAGCGGATTTCCATTCAGAACGATGCTCCCTTCGCGGATCGTCACGGACTTGAATCCAACAGGCCGCGTAAACGTATGCAACGTGTCGCCGCCTGCGATCAGATATACCTGAAGTATATAGAGTATCGGATTGGTCGGCGACCACAGTGAAACCTGATATTGCGGAAAATCAATCGTCGTTCGATAAGTATCACTGCCGCGAAAAACGATCGGCTCACTCCACCCTTCCGTACGGACAAGTCCCGCGGAGTCCCGCAATAGGGAATAGACCCGCACTTCCGGTACGGTGGTTGAGCTATCTGATAAATTTTTTAGTGGTGCATATTGCGCAAGCCGGATTTGTACCGTTGATGCGGATACCGTGGAGTCGTTCAAATCGGCGACATCCAGTACTGCATCTTCCAATGACCAAACCGGAACACCGCGCAGGAATATTCCCGAAAATACACCACCGTAATTCGCCGGCTGAAAGAGCTGAGGGCTGACCGGAAATGTAGACCATGGATTCAGCCGATTATGCAGATGCAGAACGATTTCATTGTCCGTTCCGAACCGTAATTGATCCGTGGCAATATCGCAGCGAAATCCCTGATGGCTTCCCTGCCACGAACCAAGTAATCTGCCATTAATCCAGATTTCCGCTGAATAGTGGAGTTCCGGAATATGCAACTGGAAGTTCAGACCGCTGAGGGAATCATCCAATGGGAAATTCCGCCGGAACGTGACCGTTTCGCGTTCCTGCTCGTAACATCCGGGAATCCATACCGGATTGCCGTGGCGACGATCTCCAATCGTACATTCCCACTCGCCTGCCAGATCAATTACTGTTTGATAGGGTGATGGCTGGAGTTGCGGAATGATTGAAATGACGGCTTCCCGTTGTTCGTAATAGACAAAACCCTCCGCCGGACACACCATTGCAGCCAGCATGAGGGTCAAAATCAGGAGAAGCGGCTTTTCGATAAATTTACGAACGCCCATAGATTGAGCGATAGTTTCCTAATTTGAGAATTCGTGATTTTTAGCAAGAATTGTCAGGCAGAGCTTTGTGCTTTGCTCCATATCGCGGACGTGAATATGCTCGCTGGTCGTGTGCTCTTCACGCATTCCGCAGCCGATCACGACTGCCGGCAATCCCTTCTCGTTATACACATTAGCGTTGGTACCGCCGCCGATAGACATCGGCTCCATTGCAATCCCCAATGCCTTCCCCGCTTCAGCCGCCAAGCGATAAGCCAGACTATCCTGCGATATATTCATAGCATTAAATTCGCGCTTGATCTGGGCATTGAACGTCGGGGCAATCATCTTGCCGTCTACCTTTTTCGTGAATTTCGCCACGGCATCATCAAAACATTTCGACATATGCCGAGTTTGTGCTTCGAGAACGTCGGTGGAGTGACTGCGGGTTTCGGCGGTGGCGGTCAGCATATCCGCAACGATATTCGTGGCGCGCCCGGCATTTACCGTTCCGATGTTGGCTGTAGAATCGGGATCAAGACGGCCCAATTTCATCTGCGCAACCGCATAGGCAAACACTTCGATTGCCGAAATGCCCTTCTCGGGCGCCATTCCGGCATGAGCGGCGACGCCTTGAATTTCGTAGCGCATCCGATTAGCGCTGGGAGCGCGATAAACGATGCGATCCAGTTCTTCGCTATCCAACACAAATGCGCATTTAGCCGTCACGGTTGATAAGTCAACAATATTGGCTCCGAGCAATCCCGTTTCTTCGGATACGTCAAAAATAACTTCCACCGGTCCGTGTGGCATATCTGATTCGTGCAGGACTCTAAGCGTTTCGATAATTACCGCGATACCGGCTTTATCATCGGCACCTAAGATTGTCGTGCCGTCGGAACGAATTACGCCATCCTTCAAAACGGGCTTGATGCCGAGGCCGGGCATAACCGTGTCCATATGGGCGGAGAAAAGAATAGCGGGCGATTTGGAATTGCGAGCGGCCATTCGGACATGCATATTTCCGCAATTGCCACCGATCTTTTCACCGGCCTCATCCCGCCAATATTTGACTCCCAACGGTTGCAGAATCTGCTCCAAATGATCGGCTACTGCCGCCTCCTGTTTGGAAGGGCTGTCAATCCGTACCAGTTCCATGAATGTCTTCACAAGACGATCGGTGTTCAAATTCGGTATCATCATAGACCTCAGTTCACAGATACACCCAGAACGCCATCCGGGTGAAGTCCGGT
The DNA here is from genome assembly GCA_964444755.1 of uncultured Alphaproteobacteria bacterium. Classification (GTDB taxonomy): domain Bacteria; phylum Electryoneota; class RPQS01; order RPQS01; family RPQS01; genus JAHJDG01. The sequence goes on from CAYUIF010000013.1 coordinate 17,006, forward strand.
TATGGAAATATCGCAGAGCTTGCCGATCTGGGAATCGTCAGCTTCTGCGTAGACATCGAGATAATTTGCAGTATGCCCGGCTAATAGGCCGCCTAAACGGCGGTTTTCGAAAAGCACCTGCTGCCGACCGCCGAGATGCCGTTGTCGGAAACTCGTTCTTAATTGCCGATCGAGCTCTCTTAATACGTACACTCGTTCTTGTTTTAATGCAGGTGAAACCTGATCGGGCAGACGAGTTGCCGGGGTGCCCGGTCGCGCACTATACGGAAAGACATGCAAATAAGAAAACGGGTATTCAGAAAGGAATTTCCGAGTTGCTTCAAAATGCGCATCGGTTTCGCCGGGAAATCCCACAATAATATCCGTTCCAATTCCCCAATCGCTTCTTAATGTAAAAGCGCTATCTAACAAATGTCGAATATCATTTGCGGTATAGCGGCGATTCATGCGATGCAACGTGGTATCTTCAGCACTTTGCAACGGAATATGCAGATGCGGACAAATGATTTCCGATTCCGCGATGATTTGAAGCAATTGATTATTGATCGCCCACGGTTCGACACTGCCTAAACGCAGTCTTTTAAGACCGTGTATACTCGCAGTGGAATCTAGAAGCGATGCCAAATCGCTTCGATCGTTTAAATCCCGACCGTAAGTCCCCAAGGCAACACCTGTCAGAACAATCTCAGCGAAACCTTGATGAACTAATTTTTCGATACCGCTAATAACCTCCGGGATGGGAAGGCTTCGACCTTTCCCTCGCAAGGAAGGAATAATGCAGTAAGTGCACTTCTGCGAGCAGCCGTCCTGAATTTTCAGATAGGCCCGGGTGCGCCCTAATAGTCCATCGACTTCCGAAACAGAAATGAACGTTTCGGCAGAGTGCGTTTCCCCTACAAAGACCGGACTTTTCTGCCGGGGGTTCAACCGGGGAAGAAAATCCAGAAAATGTTCTTTTTCCCGATTGCCCAGAACCGCATCCACACCATCAATCGCAGCCAGCGTATCCGCCGATCGCTCCGCCATACAACCAACAGCGAATAACTGTGCTTCCGGATTTTTCTTACGCAACGAACGCAACAGGGAACGTGCTTTACGTTCTGCCGTGGCCGTCACTGCACATGTATTCACCACGCAGACATCCGCCGTTGTCGCGTCTTCGGTTACCTCATAACCGACAGAACGGAATTGCGACAAAATGGCCTCACTCTCATATTGATTGAGTTTGCAGCCCAGCGTCGCAATGGAAATTGTTCGTGGTGAAATGCTTTTGTGGGACATCAGAAATGAGCAGAGGGGCGGAGCGAATCTGCTCCGCCCCTCAATCATACTTACTCTTTATCAGCTTCGCCGGGACCGGAAGAATCAGGCGTTTCAGCTGCAGGAGGTTCTTCGGAAGGTTGGGTAGGTGCGGGTACATCTTCAGCAGCGGGACTCGCAATTTTTTCATCCTCAACATCGCTGCCAACGATATAGTCTTTATAGGAATCTTCTTCTGATTCCTCCACTTCACCCTCTTCAGCGGCTGGTGCCTGAGCCGCCAGAATGATCTTCTTGGATTCCTTATCGAATTCGATCACTTCCAGAGGAATCTCATCGCCGACGGATACCGTTTGCTTGCCGCGGGTCACTCGCTTGAGCTGGCTGTTGGGAACGAATCCCTCAACTTCACGCGGTAACTCCACCACTACACCCTTTTCCAGAATACGGGCGATCTTGCCGGTGGTTTGCGTACCGACCGAATAGGATTGCTCGAATTCATCCCACGGGTTGGCTTGCGCCTGCTTCAGACCCAGCGCGATCCGCCGTTCATTGCGGTCGAAACCGAGCACAACGATTTCGACTTCCTCCCCCTTCTTCAGAATTTCGCCGGGATGACGCACGCGGCGCGTCCATGATAGGTCCGAAATATGCACCAAGCCGTCAATACCGTCTTCCAACTCGATGAAGGCACCGAACGGCACTAAGTCCCGCACCCGGCCATTATGACGCGATCCGGGGGCGTATTTCTGTTCCAGATTTTCCCACGGATCGGGTTCTACTTGTTTGAGGCCGAGGGATATCTTGCGGTTTTCCTTATCAATATTCAGAACCACTACATCAATTTCATCGCCTACCGAAAGCAGAGCCGACGGATGTTTGATGTGCTGTGTCCAGCTCATTTCGCTGATGTGAACCAGTCCTTCCAGTCCCTTCTCGAGTTCAACGAATGCGCCGTAGCGGGCAATGGAGACCACGCGACCGTGCACTTTCGCGCCCACCGGATACTTCTCTTCCACTCCTTCCCACGGGTGCTGTTGGAGCTGCTTAAGACCGATGGAGATACGCTGACGTTCTTTGTCGTAATCGAGAACTTTGACGGTGATCTTCTGGTCGAGTTGGATGAGCTCGGACGGGTGACTAACGCGTCCCCATGAAAGATCCGTGATATGCAGCAGACCGTCCACGCCGCCCAGATCCACGAACACGCCGAAATCAGTGATGTTCTTGACCGTACCTTCCATCACATCGCCGACCTTCAGATCACCCAATACTTTCTCGCGAATGCCGGCCAAACTCTCTTCAACGATGACCTTATGCGATACAACGATATTCTTACGGGCGTCGTTTAGCTTGACGATCCGGAAATCCATATCCTGTCCCACCAGTGCGTCGAAATCCCGCACCGGATGAACATCAATTTGTGATCCCGGTAAAAATGCATCCACCGAGAGGACATCCACCACAAAACCACCCTTGATGCGGCGCATGATGCGACCGCGAACGATTTCCTGATTCCGATAAATATCGCCGATCCGTTCCCAAATCTTCAGGAAATCGGCTTTCTTCTTGGACAGGAGAAGCTGACCTTCGGCATCTTCAACACGGTCGAGAAAGACTTCCACGTCATCGCCGATATTGAAGGTTTCGCCGGTTGCAAATTCGTCAATGGAAACCGTGCCTTCAGATTTGAAGCCGATGTCCACCGAAATTTCCTTATCGCCAATGGCGATAATCTTGCCTTTTACAATTTCGCCTTCCCGGAACTCCATAATCATTTTTTCATACAACGCCGTGAGGTCTTGCGCCTCGTGAGCATCGGCTTGATTTTCGAGGAGTTCTTCAGGCCTGACTTTTCTCCCACGATAGCGAATCTCGTCACGCTTTTCGGGGGTCATCGTCGGTTGAACTGGAGGTGTGGGAACCACTCCCTCAGGAGTGGATTCGGGGTTGATGTTGGTTGATTCTGTCATTGGTTTGTGTTCCCGAATTTGTATCGCCCGCCCGGGGTTTTGGCGGGGTTAGTTACGACATCACCGCAATCGTTTCTCTTCGATGATGTCCCGTTCGTAGATGTGACCTTTCATGGCGACTTGTTGTCGCGGTGTTGAAAGAGATAATTCGCGAATTCTCTCTAAAACATTATCGGAAATCGCCTGATAGAGTTCGCGGCCATGTAATCCGGAAGGAATCAAGTCCGCCGCGGGAATCGGATTACCGAACACGACACTAAAGCCCGGCCGCTTTAAGCATCGTGGATTCGGATCGGCGGTTCCATGGAGATAGACCGGCAATATCGGCGCATTAGATAAACTGATTACCCAACCCAAGCCGATCTTGGCCCGCAAGAAGCCATCGGACGGAGCGCGCGTTCCCTCAGGGAAAAAGACCAACGCTCCGTTGTTTTCAAGGACTCCTAAGCAAGTTTTCAACGATTCCCGGTCGAACTTTCCGCGTCGCACCGGAAAAGCATTCAGATAACGAAGAAAACCGCCGAAAAGACGCGAACGAAACAACTCGTCTTTCGCGAAAAAATGTGTTTCACGGGGGATTATCGAACCCATCAACGGCGGGTCGAAATTCGACCGGTGATTGGATGCGATGATCAAGGAACCGGTGCGGGGGATGTTGTCGGTTCCTGTGACGGAAATCCCATACCCCAACCGAAACAGCATTTGAGCAAACGCCCGGACAAAGGCATAGCCGAGTCGCATGATTCAGCGGGATCGTCCGCCAGCTGATGCCCTGCGTGCCAGTTCGACGACCCGATCCACTTGATCGCCGATAGTCATATGAGTTGTATCCAGTTCGATAGCATCGGCGGCTTTACGAAGCGGGCTATGCTCACGCCCGGAATCGCGGGTATCGCGGGCGATAATTGCCTGTTCCACTTCTTCGAGACTCTGTTCGATACCCCGGCTCATCATTTCCTTGCGTCGGCGCCGTGCGCGGGTTATAGTGTCGGCAACCAGGTATATCTTCAAGTCAGCGTCGGGAAATACAACCGTCCCGATATCCCGACCTTCCAAAACGACTTTGCCGCCTTTTCCCAATTCGCGCTGCCACTTCACCAGTTGTTCACGGACTCGGATGTCTTCCGAAACTGGCCCGACCCATAATGAGATCTCTGGGGTGCGAATCTCGTCGGTCACGTCTTGTCCATCCAAGAAAATCCGGGTTTGTTCGGCTTCATCACGCTGTGTAACTTGGGCTGTGCGCAGCATCTCGCGGACTCGGTCATTGTCCGTTAGCTCGATACCCGCCCTCAGCATCTTAAGAGCAACCGCGCGATACATGGCACCCGTATCAATGTGCATGTACCCCAGCCGTTTGGCGACCAGTTTTGCAGTCGTGGATTTTCCGCTGCTGGCCGGTCCGTCGATGGCAATGATTAATCCGCGCCGGGAGTCCACTATTTTATTCGACCACCCTTTTCTTCTTCTATAAACAGATGAGTGACGATTTTACCGGCAAAATATTCATCGCCTTCACCCAGCATACGGCGTTCCCACGGGAATGCGGATGATGTATCCTCTGCCGCTTCACCCTTGGATGCCTTGAAGAAGTCGGTTATTCGCTGCTGCCACTTTTTCATATTGGACGGCCGCAGATCCAGCCAGCCCTTATCCGCCCATTCGTCAATACAGCTTTCCGTCATGGGAATTTCATTGCTGCCGGAATAAGCCGGAATCTTCACCTCAGGGCCACGCAAAATGTTTTTTCCGTCAGGCAGCAGAATCGGAACACCGATTGAAATGATCGTTGCCCGGAGTTTCTGATCGCGTTCGATAATCTGAAGGAGTTTTTTGGACATCGCTTCCGGTTTTTCGGATTCGACTAAAGACGGATCGGGATAAGCCATTTTAATCAGATGTGCTTCATACAGCAGTTTCGACAGATGTGGCGGACCGAGCATTTCGAAGGCAACACTGGAAATTCCATATTCATGCTCCAGACGGCGCATTTCATTCAATGCCGCACCGCGCAGGGTAGCTGCACGATAGGACGGTCCCATGACCGAACTGTCCAGAGCACCAACGACATCCAGACCGCTGTTGCCGCCTTCAATTTCCCACAAAACTGCTTCCGCAATTTCCTCCGGCGTGACAAACTCCATTTGTTGTGCCGCCGTAATTGTATAGAATTCGTCTGCGGAGAAAATACCGTTTTCACCCGTATCAATAAACACAGACTTCAGATTATCGCCGGTTGCCTGGCCCAGATCGGGATTATTCCGGACAAAAGTTCCGCCTAAAAGCTCGGGAGCTTCCGTATTACAATCGAACAACGGAATCGGACGCCCGCCCCGCAATACTTCACCATACGCGATACGCTTCCAGGCGATTGCCGCCGCCGGTTTCACTTCTTTTACGTACGGGCAGCCCGGAGTGCGCGCCATAAGGAACAGCAGCATGGTATGGGCACCGGCCATCGAAGATTTCGCTAACAATTGCGCCGAAGGCTTTTCTTCGGAATGGGTATAGGGAATATTGAATCCCATACCGCCGGTTCCGGTGGTACCGACCTTCACATAGGTATGAACTCCGACCTGACTAGTGGCTTCGGTCAGAATCTGAATATGACGGATCAACTGCGGCGTATAAACCGTTCCACAGAACCGTTCTATGTGATCGAAGGCGGTTTCGCACGGCTGCCGCAAGGTGTCTTTCTGATTGAGGACACCTTTGACGTCGTAGTACGCAGAGTAAATATCCTGATATGCAAAACCCGTAGCCGAATTGACGCAATCCACAATCAAATCCGGACGGTGCTTGGTGATCAAGCGATACAAGAAGAATACATTGAGTCGTTCGGGCGTCAGCTTCTCGAAAACATCTTCCACAAATTGCCGGCGAAGTTCCGGCTTTTGCATGATTTCTTTACGAGGAATATCCTTGAACTCTTCGCGGACGAAAATATCGCCCCACGCAGGAACAAATTCGACTTTGGGATACTCGGTTGTAAGTTCGCGGCAGGCATCTTCCGCTTCGGCTTGCCGCAGGGAAAGAATAATCATTTTCGATGGACCACGGGAAAGAATCCGTCGGCAGACCGCCATTCCGACGAGTCCCCATCCGCCCAGCACCAGTACAGTTGAATTACGCAGCATCATAGGTTGGTGTCCTTATCGGGCTCATTTTCTTCGGTCGAGGGCATGGTGACCCGACCGTTGCCGTTATCTTCGATTGGTTCCGGCTCCTTCGAATCCGCGTATAACTCCACTTGAGTTTCATCTTCCGGCTCTGCTTCGATGGATCGGGGTTGACCCCACTCACGCAGCAGTTCGGAGTCGCGCGGCAGATCCGATAGATCAGCCAGACCAAAGTGTTTTAAAAATTCCGGGGTTGTTTCATACAACAGCGGACGCCCCAGAACATTCGCCCGCCCTTTGACCGCAACCAAACGGCGATCCAGCAACGTGCGCAATACGCCGCCGCAATCTACGCCACGAATCTCATCCAGCTCAGCGCGCGTAACCGGACCGCGAAAGGCAACGACCGCCAACGTTTCCAACGCCGCACGAGACAGCCGGGTGCGGGCGCGTTCGGCGAATAACTTTCGCAAGACTCCCGAATAATCGCGGCGTGTGAAAAACTGGTAGCCGCCGGCTACATGTAAAATCTCGAACGCCCGCCCCTCGCGTTCGTAGTCGAGGTTGAGTTCCTGCACGATTCCCGGAAGTTTCTCGGCAGCGCGTTTGCCTAAGGCGGCAATATAGCTGCTCTCCGTCAGTGGCTCGGGGCTGGCAAAAATCAAGGCTTCGGTCGCCGATTTTAGAAATTGCTCATTCTCTACTGCCGATACATCGATAGAATTTCCATCGGTTTCGGCGGACGGATTATTCGCGGCTTCCTCAGAAATGTTATCCGAATCGTTCAAGTAATCCGGCTGTTCTTCGATCATCATGCCGCCACCAATTCGGGAACTTCCGCCCGACTCAGAAAAATCTCAGAGAATGGTTCGTTTTGCTCGACGCGCAGTTGTTGACGCTTCGCCATTTCCAGAATCGCCAATAGCGTAACGACCCAAATCATGCGTTCGGCATCCTTACCGAGGTGTTTCAGTAAACCGATCCGCTCAAAACGTTTGAGCAAATCGAAAATCCACCGCATTCGTTCTTCCAAGCTGATCTTGTGCAATCGAACCTGATGCACCAGCTTCGCTTCTTTACGTTTTAGAATATCTTCGATAGCGCGCGTCAGATCGTAGACGGACATCGGGAACAGCAACTCGGTCGGTTCAGGCTCAGCGGATGGCGGCACCGGTGAATGACCGACCTCCCAGCGTTCGATCATGGTCGCTTCTCGATGAGCGAAGTTCTCGGCTTCATCCTTCGTCTTCTGGTAAAGGAGCAGTCGCTCCGCCAATTCGCGGCGCGGGTCCTCGATCTCTTCGGATTCTTCAGCCGGAGGCTGCGGCAACATCATCTTGACCTTGATCGCAATCAAGGTTGCCGCCATCAGCAAATAATCACCGGCATCTTCAAGATTCTCGACGCCCATCGCATCTACGACTGCCAGATAGGAATCGGTGATCTCGGCCATGGGCAGATCCATGATATCATACTCTTTGCGAGCCACCAGAAAGAGCAGGAGATCAAGCGGACCTTCAAATCGGGGTAGTTTTACTTGCCAAACGCTCATCCGAACCCCATCACTTCATGAACCTCGCCCATGGTTTGCTCAGCTGTCTTGCGGGCCCGATCTGTTCCATCAGCGATGATTTCAGTCACTTTTTGCGGATTCTGTTCATATTCGCGCCGTCGTTCGCGCACCGGTGCAAGATGTTCGATTATTTTTACAGAACAGCGTTGCTTGCATTCGACACAACCCAGCGCTCCGCTTTCACAGCCGCCGCGAATATCCTGTACCTCGTTCGGATTAAAACTATTATGATAGGCGAAAACAAGACAAACATCCGGTCGTCCGGGATCGCCTTTCCGCACTTTTTGCGGATCGGTAACCGCTAACCGCATCTTCTTCGCAATATCCTCCGGCGGATCGGAAATCAGAATCGTATTGCCTAAGGATTTGGACATTCGTTTGCCGTCCAATCCGGGCAGCCGCGGAAACCGCGACAGTAAACCGTCCGGTTCGGGAAATACCGGATGTTCCGGCGAAAAGACATGATTGAAACGACGAGCGATCTCCCTCGCCATTTCGATATGCGGCAACTGATCTTCACCGACCGGAACCGCTTCGCCTTTGTACATCAAGATATCGGCCGTCTGCAAAACCGGATAGCCCAAGTGGCCATAGGTCAGACGCGCCTCCAAATCCAGATCACGTACTTGTTCTTTCAAGGTCGGATTCCGTTCCAGTCTTGCCGTTGTAATCAGCATCGAGAGCAGCAAATGTAATTCAGCGTGCTGCTTTACTTGCGATTGCACGAAGATCGGACTTTTGATTGGATCCAAACCGGCGGCCAGCCAATCGGTAACCATTTCTTGCGTGTTTAAGGCGATCAAACGAGTATGCTCGTAATCCGTCGTGAGCGTATGCCAATCCGCGACGAAATGGTAGCTTTCGAATTGGTCCTGCAATTTGACCCAATTTTCAAGCGCCCCGACATAGTTGCCGAGGTGGAGCCGTCCGGTGGGCCGCATCCCTGAAAGCAATCGTTTTTTTCGAGATTCTTGCAGAGGGTTTTCATCCTTTAGATTAAATCGCAAGATACAATATTCTCACAAAAATAGCAACCGGATTGCATCTACAATCCGGTTCAAATAAATCATCGAATATAAACAATTTTCATAGTTTTACCTCCCCCGCCATCCTCCAATCTTGCCAGGTATACTCCTGAAGATAATTGGTTTACATGATTAGAGCGGGGATTCCATTGAACAAACGATCTACCGGCGGGGATGGTCAGCTCATCCACCATTGCGCCTAATATATTGTATATTTTGATCTTTGATTCTACTGGTAGGGATACGTTCAAGCCGATCCGAACCACATTATTGAACGGATTGGGATAGACTTGGGATATCTCAACATGAGAGGGATAGAACCGTTCAGGCTGAAAAACGACCGAATTCGGCTCCCGGTAGACGACCATTGGACCTGGTCCATCCGATACTGGAAATGAACGGACCAAGCTGCCATCCGCCTGGTGCAAGTTCACCAAATCTTCCGTGGCACAACTGACATAGAACGAACCATCCGGCATCGCTTCAACGTCAGTTGCTCCGGATGCGGTGGTTATTGGATTCTGTGAGTCATTAATTATTTCGAGATCATCCAAACGATATTTTTCAACGAAGCCCGCATTACCCCATCCTCCGGCTGCCAGATAGGCAGAACCACCACCTAAACTTATGGCACTTGGAGTTCCACCAACCGGGAGAACGGCAACGGTTTCCCGCGTCGTCAGATCTACAACATGTACGGATCCTTCAGTGCTGCCATAGTCACCGGTGCAGACAACATGCAAACGTTCCGCGATGTCCACAACCGTACACTGCGGATTCATTCCCACTTGAATACTGTCCCGTAAAGTAAAAGTCTCATGATCGTAGATCAGTACAACTCCCGGCCCGTAATGACCGAAAGACAAGTAGCGAGTCAAACAGACGTACACTTTATCATGATTTGCGACAATCCCCTGCGGGGCAATACCAACCGGAATGTTGGCCACAGTCATTCCATCCGATAACCGTATCAATAATACGTTATTCGAAAGCCAGTTCGTGACGGCAAGAGTATCCGGATTGATTAACGCGGCAGAATAAGGATTCATTCCGCCCGTGGTGGGAATGATTCTGATCGTGGAATTGGTTGTAGCATCAATTTCCTGGACCGTATTCAGCAAGGAGTTGACTACAAAAAGTTTTGTATCATTAACAATAATATCGTTGCAGCCGTACCCTAAATCGAGAACGTGACTGTTGACTGAACCATCCGACAACGTGATCTGCGCTAGTGACTCATCGCCGTATTGCACAATGTACAGACGATCCTGTGCCGAGCAGATTGAAATAAAGAGAAGAAGTGCAAGCAAGCAGGCCATTAGCTAACCGCGATTGATTTTCAGACCGACATACCACTGTCGAAGCGGCATTGGTGCATATCGCACAATTCGATAGCTCGTATTTGTAAGATTTTCGATTCCCGCTTGAGTTTCTAATTTTACTTTTCCAATGGCAACTGTAAAAGCCGTGTTGATATCAATCAACTGATATTCTTGCAGCCATTTTGAATTAGTTTCCAGAACCGGCCGCGCGGACACCCAACGATAATTTGATACGATCCGTGCGCCTTTGTAAGTCAGAGTTATTCCGGTCCGGTAAGAGCGCGGGGCACGATACGTCAAGTATCTGCCACTCGTGTTGCGGTCGTCAGTGGCATCGCGGGCTTCTGTCCAATTGACTCCCGAAATCAGTTTCATCATTCCGTTCCAGAGCATCTGCTCGGCATTGATATCAAGAGTCTGTACATGCGCTTGTTTTAGATTGAACGGTTTCCAATAATTATCGAAGGTTCGTTTCCAATAAATCAGATTCTCTACATTTTGAAACGATGTAGACACTTCCAATCGCGAAAAGTTCCTTGCGGCCGTCTGAAAATAGACTCGGCCCGATACTTCTACGGACGACTCAGCCTCCAAACCGGGATTACCGCGGGTTGCCATATCATCCAGCCAGAACAGCGAATAGAGCGACGGCGCGCGATAGGATTTCCCGCCCGATAGAGAGATTCCGGTAGCATAGGACGGAGCATGCTGAAATACTAATGAAACTTGGGGAATCCATGACTGATCCGAATCGAAGGACTCATAGCGAATCCCCGGTTCAATAGATGCCGAACTGGCTGCTATTTGATTCGAATAGAACTGGTATTTCGACTTAAACCATCCACTCCAGCGAATGCGTTCTGCAATATTCCCGGCAATCTGTTCACTGGAGAGAATTTCCTGACTTGATGATACACCGCCTGCCAAGCTGCCATAGTTGAAAGAACGTTCAACCTGTGCCTCACCTTCCAGACGGTGGCTATTTTCATGGGTGCTTGCTTGCCGCATTAGAGGATCAGGATTACAATACGAACGTGATTCATGCTGGAAACTAACACGACCTTGAGTTTGCAGTGAACCGATATTCCTATAAGAGCGGAGATTGATCGTTTCTTGTTGGTTTTGTTGTCTCGCCAACGGTGTTAGCTGCGGTGCAAGATAACCCGGCATACCGCGCGCGGACCGATCGAATGTTCCCGATAATTCAATCATTCCTAAGTTTTGCAATGGAATCTGCACTTTTGACAATAGTTGATCACGAATCAGATCATTGTTCTGCCGGTGCATAATCCGACCGAGATCGGGCGTATAAAGCCCGACACCATCATCTTCACTGACGCGATAGGCGAAATCGCCGGGACCGATGGTTCGCTCAAAGCAGAGTAATGTGGAAAACGGACCAGTCTTTCCCGATCCGATGAAGCCGGTTCGATTGTATGTATCATGAACCATTGTGCTGATGGAGTAAGTCGCATCGGCAACCGGATTGCGCGTTGTGATATCAATGATTCCGCCGATTGCTTCGCTGCCCAAGGCCGTTTGCCCGCCCCGGTAGATCGAGATACGCTCGACCCATTCCAGAGGAATCGTTGAAAGATCGGCTTCACCGCTGCCGATGTCCTGCAATTTTCGACCGTCTACTCGCACGAGTACTTGATTGGTATTGGAACCGCCAATTCGCGCGTACTTTGTCGTACCCGGACCACCGTCATCACGGACATCCAATCCATTGAGACTATGCAGGAGTGTGGCAAGATCGCGTGCCGGATTGGATTCAATATCACGGCGAGATAATACGCGAATCGCTGCTGCCGGAGCGTCTTCTTCGATTATTACTTCTCTTAGAGTCGCAACCGTTCGCTGCAATTCAATATTTAAGTCGAGATGCTGACCCGATTGGAGCGAAAAGGCGGTATCCGTTGCCACATAATCCGATGCGCTCGCCTCCAAACGATACCATCCTGCCGATAGTTCATTTATGGTTACATTGTTATTAGCATCGCCTTCGTAAGTTTCTCCGCTTGGCCACAGCACAATGGAAGCGTTCTGGACCGACAATTTCCTTTCATCGCTAATCCGGACGGTAATACTTGCCCCATTTTGTGCCCATGCCGAAGTGACGGCAAGCACGCCCAGGAGCAGGATAAACGAACGATACCTCACAACCACAATCTCCAAACAAATGCAAGGTATTCTTCCTTGGCGATCATCGTATAGCCGGGCAGATATGAATAGTATTCCTTAAAGAAATTTTCTGTTCCCCAAATCAAGGTAACTCCGCGGATAGTAGCTGAAATACGGAATCCAAGCATACGATCCGGTCCGAGTACCGCTTTCCCCCGGTCGGAAAAACCTTGTCGCCTTCCGATTTCTTCATAACTGATATGACTGCGAATCGTTAGGTGGGATTGGAAGAATTGACGCTCGAAATATAACCGCGAATAGCCCCGCCAATCCTCTTCCGTGTTCAGATCATCAGATGCCGCCTGAACGAACCACCATGAGTCAATTCGCAAACCGTACCACAACGGGATGATAGACGATACAGCGGCACCGACGTGTGTGTCATCACCGGTACGACGATCACAGACCATGCGAATGTCGGAACCTTCCCCCTCGAAACGATTCTCAAAATCCCCCGGACGATGTATGACCAAGCTTCTTAGATCAATCAGTGCCGAGTTACGCTGCCACCGCATCCCCAGAATCGAATTGAGATAGCGGTCGGCACTTTTTGCCGTTGTCGTTCCGGTTACGAGAACGCTTTCATTTGCTGCAAACAATGGGTCAACATATAGCGGTCGGTCCCCGATCCGGTAATGACCAGCGCGCCATAGAATGGGCACCGCTTGTTCCGAATACTGCACTCCCGCCAATAACGATAGATTCCAGTATGGACGTGTTGCAGTTTCTACTCCGCCGCGCATCAAATGAACTTGATCGCTCTCGGTCGGACCATCCCACGCCGATTCGCGTTTGATACCCCCGAATAACTCGAACGAAGCTAAGGAAGTCTCAATAGAATCACTTAACGAAATATCCAATGATAATTCCCGGCGCTTGGATATTCCGGGAAATATCATATCCGCAATCATTCCCACGTGCCGTAGGCGCAGATACTGGTGAAATTGATGCAGAGTGAATCCCGCAATCCAGCCGCCGGTTTGTTCCCACGCCCGGAAACCGTTACTCCATTTTTCCCGATCCTGCCTCAGGAACAGTTTCAGACTCGGTCGGATTGACGCTTGAATCGAGTCCTTCAAATCAAGCGAAGCGATACCCTCGGATCGTTCCGAAAGACAATTTCGCTTTATTAGTGCGATATCTTCCGCTTCTACTTTCGATCCGCTATACGTTACCTCGCTGTGCCAGCGGTCTCCGATATCGAAGCCGATCTGTCCGCGCAAACGATTGAAACGCGACGCAGTTGTGTCGCGCAATCCATTATACCAACCGAGCCGACCGGTGACTTGCACAGTCAGAGAACGATAAGCGCGTTGGCCGTGAGCGAAATCCACCGTTCCATAGCCGTAATACCCTTCGCGGATTTGAAACTCCGTGTAAGGAGAATCCAGCGGCAGATAGCGGGTCGTCAGATTGAATCTCCCGGCGGGATCGCCCGACAAAAACCGATAATCTATCGTCTGCAATTCACTCCCCGGTTGCAGATTGCTATCATAAAACCCGTCATAACGCCGATTTTGCGGGATGCCATCGCGCGAGGTTTGCAGATTCCATGCTTGTCCGTTCCACGGACGAAATACAATTGGCGTCCCCAGAGTGCCGAAATCCTGTGGATACATGCCGGGATAACGTCGCAGAAGATCACTTAAATCTTCATAAGGAAGCGTCATTAAGTTTGACTGATCGAACAGGGGTCCCTGCGCGTTGCACGTAAGAAGCGGCACCAACCAAATCATCATAAAAATGAGCCGACGGATCATATCAACCTCAACACCTTTTGCAGCCGCGGCAGCAGGGGAAGCACAACCACAATGAAGACAACCGTATTCGAAAGCAAATGAATCGCAGCAAAGGGCAAACCAGCGGTAAGCGAGACCAACGTCTGATTAAATGAGAATCCGGACATGATCGGAAAGGCAAGATTAGTCAGGAAATCGAAGATCAGCGTTCCCAAAATACCGGATACGACTACGGAAATCGTGTAACGAAGTCTACTGTCGTTGTTACGCGTGAGTCGTGCCGCTTGTCCGCCTAACAAACCCACGACAACCATTCCGGTCACTTGCGCCAACAGGATCGGGCCGAATGAACTACCTAATGGATGAAATCCGGCAAACAGGAGTTCGGTTAACGCTCCGGTGAGCATTCCCGCCGCCGATCCCAGCAGGTATCCGGCCATAAAACAAATAGCGGTGACCAATTCGACGTTTGGCACACCGCTAAGCGCTAAACCTGCCGCCACTCCCACCGCCACAAACGTAGCAATGTGAGTAATAAACATAGGAGAATGTCCCGATCGGGACTCTGCAATCATTTTGTGTCTCTTCGCTTGGTTGCGAAGAGCCTCCACCGTTACCTTACATCCGAAGGACTGAATGCGGTTGGCAGGTCTCCTGGCTAAGCACCGATGACCTCGGCGCCTCACAGTTGCGGGTCAGCGACGGATTTGCACCGTCTTCCCTATTCTTCCGCCGAATGCGGACACCAACCGTTGGTGAATCAAAGACCGAAATTCCGTGAGCCGGTTCAGCTCAAAGACCGACTATTCCTCGGCAACAGCTTCCTCAGTCGAAGCCTTGGGATTGTTGTCAGCGGCAATTACCCGGGCTTTTTCGCGAATACGCGCGCTCTTGCCCTTACGACCGCGCAAATACGTCAGTTTGGCGCGGCGTACGTGGCCGCGACGCAGCACGTCAATCCGCGCGACGTTCGGCGAGTGCAGAGGAAACACGCGTTCAACGCCGACACCCATCGAGATCTTACGGACCGTAAAGGTCTCATCCAGTCCGCCCGCATGACGACCGATTACCGTTCCCTGAAACGCCTGAAGGCGTTCCTTGTCACCTTCAACAACGCGTACCCAAACACTGACCGTATCCCCCGGAGCGAAGCTGGGTACATCTTTGCGCAAGTCGTCTTGCGTCCAATTTGCAATGCGATTCATGTGAATTTCTATCGTTAGTTTGTTTCTTTATCTGAATCAGAATGGCGCTGTCGCCACATATTCCATAAGTCAGGTCGCTTGGCCTGCGTCCGCAACATCCGTTGTTCCAATCGCCAAGCGCGGATTCGTTCATGATGTCCGGACAATAGCGGTTCCGGAATCCGCAGCCCGTTGATTTCTTCCGGACGCGTGTAATAGGGAGCATCCAGCAGACCGTCCTCGAAACTGTCGGAGTTGGCGGACTCAAGATCGCTGATTACGCCTGGCAGGAGTCGGACCACCGCATCCGTTAACACTGCCGCCGGGATTTCGCCTCCGCTGAGTACATAGTCCCCAACCGAGATTTCCTGCCATATATCGCGTTCGCAAACACGAGCGTCCACGTCCTTATAATGACCACAAAGAATGATCAATGATTCAACAGCTACGAACTCGCGAACCATTCGCTGCGTTAGCGGATTTCCTTGAGGCGACATATAAATCAGGTGCGGCTCGTTCCCCCGAACTTGCCGGATGGTATCCATTGCCGCCCATACCGGCTGCGCCATCAACACCATCCCCGCCCCACCCCCGTAGGGTGCATCATCAATTTTCCCGTGGCGATCGGATGTATAGTGCCGCAGATTGTGCACCCAGATCTCGACGGCGCCCGACACCAAAGCGTTCCGTAAAATCGAGCTGTTAATCAGTCCGGAAAATACTTCCGGAAAACCGGTTAAAATATCAATCGTCATCGGAAGACGGTTCCGTGTCAATTGATTCGGCGTTCATTAATTCACGCCATTTGAGAATTTCGATGGTGCGTTCCGTTGGATTGACTTTTCCCACCCATTGACTCACAAACGGCACCAATAGATTTTCGTTTTCTCGTTCGAACTCGAGAATATCCTGTGCCCCCGTCAGAATATTGATCAAAATTCCCAAGCGCTTGCCGTCATCCCCGATTCCGGCAAAACCGAGTAAATCCGTTCGGTAGTAGACATCTTCAGGAAGCACCCACGAGTCGGCTTCCGCAACGCACACTTCCCAGCCACGTACCGCCAGCGCATCATCGCGAGTCGTGAGTTCGTGCAACGTCATCAATAACGCGGCTCCCGCCCATCGAACGCGCTTTATACGATAATCGCGGAGAGCATCGCTGCCCGGTGATTTCAGAAACACGGATTTCAGCGAATCAAACCGTTCCGGAAAATCGGAAAGCGATTCAAGCTTCAGCGTTCCTTGAAGACCGTGCGCACCGATAACAACCGCGATGGTGCGCAAATCGTCGGGGTTAGTTTCCTTCAGCGAGTGATTCACTCGTCTGTGTTCGTACCCACCGACTGCAAATGAGCCGGATCCACAATCTCAAATCCGGCGCGAATGCCTTTTCGCGCCGCTACCGCCACTACGAGCGTCCGAATGGACTTGGCTGTCTTTCCTTCTTTGCCAATAACCTGTCCAAGATCACCCTCGCCGACGTGGAGTCGGTACAGGTGCCGTCCACTTTCCTTTTCCAGATGTTCGACTTGGACGGCATCAGGGTTGTCCACCAGGTGTTTTACGATAAAGCTGATAAACTCTTCCATAATCCTGGTTACCCCGGCTGGATGTCAGTTATATCAGGCTGTAGCGGTGGGCTCGGTCGGTGCCGATTCCGCCTGCGCCTCTTTGGTTTTTCGTCGCTGAGTTTTTCGATCTGCCTTGCGAGCAGCACGAGCGGCCGAACCTTCGCGCCACTTGGTCATTGCCTCCTCCACTCGTTCGGAGGGCGTATTACGCTTGGTCAAATCGAAACGATGCATGATCCCCTGCTTTGCGAGCAGACTCCGAACTGTATC
Source organism: uncultured Alphaproteobacteria bacterium (assembly GCA_964444755.1). Lineage (GTDB taxonomy): Bacteria > Electryoneota > RPQS01 > RPQS01 > RPQS01 > JAHJDG01. Next base: position 34,226 of record CAYUIF010000013.1, read on the forward strand.
CGACGGCTTTGCGCCTAAGCGCAGCCAGTGCAGCACGCGCTCTTCGGATACCTTAACAGATTCGGGAGTTTGAAGCGGGTCATAGGTGCCGAGCTTTTCCAAATAGGCACCGTCCCGGCGATTGCGGGAATCCATCACCACGATGCGGTAGTGCGGGATTTTCTTTCGTCCCCCGCGCGCGAGTCTAATTCGAACGGACACGTCTTGTTCCTATGGTTAGTCTTAAAAGTCGAAGGTTAATGGCCGCCTAACACACGGCGCATTTGGCCGGGACCGGCGCGCCGCAGCTTTTTCATCATTGCGACCATCTGATCATACTGCTGCACCAGCCGGTTCACATGTTGAACCGTCAGACCGGCACCCGCGGCAATGCGGCGGCGACGGCGGGCATTCAGAATATTCGGATTATCCCGTTCTTGCGGCGTCATGGATAGGATCAGCGCTTCCATGTGCTTGAATTGACGCTCATCTACTTGAACGTCCTTCAGGCGCGTGCCGACTCCCGGGATCATCCCCACCAAGCTCTGCAGCGATCCCATTTTCTTGATCTGCTGCAATTGATCCAAAAAATCCGTTAACGTGAATTCGGCTTTGCGAAGCTTCGCTTCGAGCTTTGCCGCCTTTTCGGCATCAACCGTCTCTTGCGCTTTCTCGACGAAGGATACGATATCACCCTTGCCAAGAATGCGTCCGGCCATCCGATCCGGATAGAACGGCTCCAATGCCTCAAGCTTTTCGCCGACTGAAACGAACTTCAGTGGTTTGCCGGTAACCGAACGGATCGAAATCGCCGCGCCGCCCCGCGCGTCGCCATCCATCTTAGTTAGAACCGATCCCGTAAATTGCAGGCGGTCGTGAAACGCTTTCGCGGAGTTGACGGCATCTTGTCCCGTCATGCCATCGGCTACGAACAGAATCTCGATCGGTCTGGTCACCTTCTGAATCTGCTCGAGCTCAGCCATCAATTCATCGTCTACATGCAAACGGCCGGATGTATCAAGAATGATTGGATCGAGACTGATCTTGCGGGCCTGACGAAGTGCGCCGTCACAGACTTCAACCGGATTCTTCGTTTCCCCCCGGTAGACCGATACTCCGATGGAATCCCCAAGGACCTGCAATTGGTCTTGCGCAGCCGGGCGCTGCAGGTCCGCAGCCACCAACAACGGACGCTTGCCTTTGGCTTTCAATAGCCGGGCGAGCTTGGCGCAGAAGGTCGTTTTACCAGAGCCCTGCAGTCCGACCACCATATAGACGGTGGGCGGCGCCGATGAAACGGTAAGACGGCTTTCCTTTTCTCCCAGCAGAGTTACCAGCTCGTCGTAGACGATTTTTACGATCAGTTGCGCCGGTAAGACCGACTTGGCAACTTCCTGCCCGACCGCCTTTTCTTCGACACGCGCCAGAAAATCCCGCACGACCTGCACATTCACGTCGGCGCTGAGCAGAACTTTGCGGATATCCTGCAGCGCGTCGTGTATGTTGGATTCGGTCAGTTTGCCGATTCCGCGCAGGTTCCGGAAAACCTGATCCAGCCGGGATGTTAGGTCCTCAAACATCCTTAACGGTAGCGCTCAACAATCGTCTGAATGAATGCCGTAGTCGAATACCCGTCGCGCAGCGGGATGATCTCCACCCGCCCCCCGTGTTGTGTTACATGGTCATATCCGACGACGTTCTCCGCCTTATAATCTCCGCCTTTGACCAGAACATGCGGATTCAGCGCTTTGATCAATTCGGCGGGTGTATCCTCATCGAACGGCACGACGGCATCTACGAATTCCAGCGTCAATAAAGCAAAGGCACGATCTGCTTCGGAAACGAGCGGACGTTTGTCGCCTTTGATGCGGCGCGTGGATTCGTCGGTATTCAGACCGACCACTAAAATAGTGCCTAATTCGCGAGCCTGCTTGAGATATTCTAAGTGGCCGCGATGGAGAATATCGAAAACGCCATTAGTGAAGACAATCGTGCCGCCTTGCTTGCGTTCGATAAAACACTTGCGAACGGCGTCTTCACGGGTCAAATACCCGGCGAGGTGCTGTGTAGTTTCCATAGTGGGCGACATAGGACTTGAACCTATGACCTCTGGTATGTGAGACCAGCGCTCTAACCAGCTGAGCTAGTCGCCCGTAGTATCAATCGTTATCCGCCACCGCTTCCAGCAAGCGATCCCGCTCAATGGAAACAACGCCCACTTCACCGCAGACCACTCCTGCCGCTTCATTGGCCATTACGGCCGCTTCCTGAGGAAAGCCCCCCCCCAACTCCGCCACAACATAAGTGGCAATAACGGTATCCCCGGCACCGGAGACGTCGTGGACTTTCTTGGCGCGGGTAGGTACGTGTCGCATGTCATCACGACTTAAAAACAGGGTCATGCCCTTCTCGCCCCGCGTAACCAACACGAATTCGGTCTGCATACGATCGAACAATAAGCCGCCGGCTCTCTGCAATTCCTGATCGCTGCCGATCCGCATGCCCAACGCGGTTTCCAATTCGCGGATATTCGGCTTAAACAGATGCGAACCCCGATAATCGAAAAAATGATCGAATTTCGGGTCAACGTAAACCGGGATTCGGCGTTTCGCAGCGATTTCCAGAGCCGCGGCGATGCTGCGTTCGGTCAGTACACCCTTATTATAATCCTGCAGAATGATCGCCGACAGGGTCTGGGCTTCCGCTTCCAGCGCACCCATGATTTGCTTTTCTTCAACCGCGGATAATCCAACGGGAGTTTCACGATCAGCCCGGACAACGTGCTGATCATGGGCAATAATCCGAATCTTCTCCGTTGTTTTGCGCATCGGTGACGCAATAATCCCGGTGGTTATCGTCCCGCACGTTTCAAGATGCCCCAGCAGAACCTGCCCGGTGGCATCGTCACCGATTACACCAAACACAACCGGCTGCGCCCCCAATGACGCCAGATTATTAACCACATTTCCGGCTCCACCCAAGCCCGTCGTCTCGGCCTCGATTTCCACCACCGGAACCGGAGCTTCAGGACTGATCCGCCGGACCGAGCCTTTCAAATGGCGATCCAGCATGAAATCGCCCAGCACGGCCACTTTTTTCCCCTGTGCCTTGCGGAGAATTTCTTCAGCGCGATTGGGTGCAACGGGATTCATCGAATACCGTCAGTTTGACGTGAGGCCGTTTTTACACGAACGGGCATCACCGGTTTGACTTTACTGCCCCCGGTCAAACTTCCAGAATCTCCTTTTCTTTGAGTTCGAAAAGGTGATCCATGTCCTTGATATGCTTATCCGTTGATTCCTGAATCCGATGCTGTGCTTTGTGACTCTCGTCTTCGGAAACTTCGTGACTCTTTTCCAGACGCTTAATATGTTCGTTGGCGTCACGCCGCACATTGCGTACGGCAACCTTAGCGTCTTCCACGTATTTCTTGACGAGCTTCACCAGCTCCTTACGACGTTCTTCCGTTAACGGCGGAACCGCCAAGCGGATTACCGTACCGTCATTCATCGGATTCAAACCGAGATCCGATTTCTGAATCGCTTTTTCGATCGCACCGATGGTACTTTTATCCCACGGCTGAATAACGATCGAACGAGGATCGGGAGTCGCCACCGACGCCACTTGTGACAGCGGCATTTCGCTGCCGTAGACGTCCACCCGAATCGGTTCCACCAGTCCCACCGAGGCTTTTCCGGTGCGGATATGTGCCAGTTCTTGGCGCAGCATCTCTACGGATTTATTCATCCGCAGTTCACAGTCGGCGATAATGTCCTTTATCATAGGTCGGTCACCTGCTGATCAGAGTACCGATTTTTTCTCCGTTCACAATCCTCCGCAGATTCCCGCGTGTCTTGAAGTTGAACACGTGAACCGGGATTCCGTTTTCCATACAAAACGTGACGGCCGTGGTATCAATCACCCGCAGCTGCTTGTCAACCACTTCCAAGTAACTCAGTTCGTCGAACATCGTCGCATTGGGATTCGTTATGGGATCGGCAGTGTAGATTCCATCTACTTTCGTGCCCTTCATGAGCACGTCCGCCTTCATCTCCTTCGCCCGCAGAGCCGCCGCCGTATCGGTCGAGAAAAACGGACTTCCCGTCCCGGCGGCAAAGATCACGATCCGCTTCTTTTCGAGATGGCGCAACGCCCGGCGGCGGATAAACGGTTCGGCAATGGTCTGCATCGGTATCGCTGTCTGGACGCGAGTATATACGCCCGCCGCTTCCAGCGCATCCTGCAAGGCAAGGGAATTGATGACCGTTGCCAACATGCCCATTTGATCGGCGCTGACACGATCCATTCCCTGAGCCGCCCCCTTCAATCCGCGAAAGATATTCCCACCGCCAATAACGATTCCGATCTCCACGTCTTGCGCATGGATCTCGGCGATTTCCTCCGCCATAGACTTCAGAGTGGCCGGATCAATCCCATATTCACCCGAACCAACCAAAGCCTCGCCGGAGAGTTTCAATAAGATGCGACGATATTGCAGTGGTGTCACTCGACCTATCGGTTAGGCACCAACACGAATACGAACAAACGACTTGATTTCGATCGGAGTTCCGAGGGTTTTTGCGGTCTCCGCTACCAGATCTTTGATTACTACCTTCGGATCTTTGACGAAAGGCTGCTCTAACAGTGCGACTTCAGCAAACCACTTATTCAAACGCCCTTCCGCGATTTTCGGCACCGCGGCTTCCGGCTTTCCTTCGGCGCGGGCCCGTTCGATCTCGATGGCTCGTTCGCTTTCGATCTTATCGGCGGCGATCTCTTCGCGGCGAACGACTTGCGGAGTGGCCGCCGCCACCTGCATCGCCAGATCACGTCCCAGTGTATTCGCAGTATCCGACTTGGCAGGTCCCGCCATCGCAACGAGTACACCTAATTTGTTGTCGGAGTGAATATAGGTGCCGATCGTTCCGTTCTCGACGTGCAATCGCGCGAAACGTCCCACCGCCAGTTTTTCACCGATCTTGCCGATTAAATCCGTTAATGTATCGTTGGCCGTTTTACCGGTAGGAAGTGCAAGCGCCAGTAAATCTTCCGTTGTCTTTCCTTCCGCGGCTTTCCAATCCAAAACGACTTTCGCCAATGTGCTGGCGAATTCGCGGAACATATCATTCTTGGCGACGAAGTCGGTCTCGCTGTTCAGTTCAACCAACGAAGCCGTCTTCCCATCATCGCTTATCACGCACGCAATGATACCTTCCGTTGCGGCACGGTCGGCACGCTTTTCAGCGGCGGCAATGCCCTTCTTACGAAGATATTCCAACGCCTTATCTTTATCGCCGCCGGACTCTTGGAGAGCCTTCTTGCAATCCATCATTCCGGCGCCCGTTTCACGGCGTAATTCGGCGACTAATCCCGCATTAATTCCTGTGTCAGCCACGATGTCCTCGATGTTTGTCGTATCAATACGATGTGAAAGTCGGAATCCGAACCTCAGTTTCCGGCCGAAGCTTCCGGCGCGGCGCCCGAAGCGCTGGCCGGCGGATTAGCATCCGTTTGCACGGGTTGCGGTTTCTCTTCGCCGTCATGCAGCGGTCGTTTGCCATCCTGTGGACGACGCACTCGACGGCGACGATCGCGGTCTCCACCGCCGCGCACATCACGCGAACGACCTTCGCGATGCTCTTGATCACGATTAGTCGTCTCTTGCGTCGCTTCCCGTAAATGAGCGCTCGCCTTATACGCCGTAGCCCCTTCGACGATGGCGTCCGTCAGCGACCGGGTAATGAGCGCTATGGACTTAAAGGCGTCGTCATTCGCGGGAATCGGATAATCTACCGTGTCCGGATCAACATTAGTGTCTGTAATGGCAATGACCGGGATTCCCAGGCGCTTGGCTTCGGCAACGGCAATGCGTTCGCGGCGGACATCAATCACAAACATCGCCCCCGGTAGATGCGCCATCTCGCGGATACCGCCGATGGATTCCAACAGCTTCGCCCGGCGACGTTCGATCATCAGACGCTCCTTTTTGGAGATCTTGTCGAACGTGCCGTCGGTCATCTTCTTCTCAAGCGAATTGAGGGTCTTGATCCCCTGCCGAATGGTCTGGAAGTTGGTCAAACAACCGCCCAGCCAGCGTTCCTTGACGTAGGGAATCCCCGCCCGGCTCGCTTCCGCCAAAATGATGTCGCGAGCTTGGGATTTGGTACCTACAAATAAGACCTGCTGACCGCTGCTGGCAACTTCTTTCAGCACGGCGCAGGCCTTCTCGATACATTGTTGAGTCTTTCGTAAGTCAATTAGATGAATCCCGTTGCGTTCCGTAAGAATGAACGGTTTCATCTTGGGGTGCCAACGCCGCGTCAAATGTCCAAAATGAGCGCCGGCCAGCAGCAATTGCTGCAGAGTCACATGAGCCATCCCTATCTCCCGGGTTAAGCACCACCGTCCTTCATCTTGAACAGCAATCCGGGCGCTGCCGGACACCCGCTGTCAATCCGGACGGGTGAGTGATGGTATAAATCGGTGACTGATCACCGAGTGAATGATTGTGGTAACCGAGTACCGATTTAGTCGGTACTCCAAGATCGGATTAGCGCTTCGAGTATTGGAAACGCTTGCGTGCGCCGGGCTGACCGTATTTCTTGCGTTCCCGCATACGCGGATCGCGAGTCATAAGGTCGTTCTTGCGCAATACGGAACGCATCGCCTCGTCCATCTCAGTCAACGCCCGGGAAATACCCAAACGAACGGCGCCGGCCTGGCCGCTTAACCCGCCGCCGCGAACGGTGGCCTTGATATCGACTTTGCCGAGCATTTCCGTGACCACCAGCGGTTTTTCAATAACCATGCGAAGGACGTCACGACAGAAATAGCCCAACAAGTCTTTGTTGTTAACTTCGACATTTCCGGTACCCGGCGTGAGCCAAACACGGGCAATCGCCGTCTTCCGCCGTCCGGTTGCGTAGTAGCGCGTTTGTTTCATGATTCAGTTATCTGGATTATGCAGTTTCGAACGGAACAGGCTGTTGGGCTTCGTGCGGATGCTCGGGACCAACATAGACCTTGAGCTTGCGAAGCTGTTTACGACCCAAACGGGTACGGGGCATCATCCCCTTTACGGCTCGTTCAACGATCCGTTCGGGATGGGTCTTATGCAAGTCCTCAAAGGATGTCCATGTCGCGCCACCGGGGTGACCCGTATGATGGAAGTATTGTTTTTTTATTGGTTTATTGCCTGTTAGCCGGATTTTTTCGGCGTTGACAACAACCACAAAATCACCCACATCACAATGTGGAGTGAATTCCGGCTTGTTTTTTCCTCGTAATATCGCAGCGATATGTGAGGATAAACGTCCAAGGACTTGATCGGTGGCATCAACGATAATCCATTTACGTTCGACATCACCGGCTTTTGCATGATAAGTTTGCATCCGTATCACCCTATTATTGCAAGACACCTAATTTAGCGAAATACCTGCAAATTGTCAAGACCGATATAATACCGGATTTTTGAATCGTTGTAAAATCCTATGTTTATATTTTACAGTTATATAGCTATGAAATATCCGCTCTTCGTAAATACTCAGCTGCCATTTCCGGTGGAGTTGGATTAATATCGAACCCTGTACCCCATTCAAAACCTGCAGTGCGGGTCAGACGCGGTACAATTGACAGATGCCAATGGTAACCCTCCACTATCCAGGGGAACTTCTCGATCCAAATTGACCGAGATTTTAGGTTTGGAGAGTTGTGAATGATGAAATTAAAGGGCGGATCATTTAACGCAGAACGAATCTTCTTTAGTGTCTCGGTAAGAACCAACGACAGTGCCTCAGTATCTCCATCACTAACCTCAACGAGATCATGTTGATGCTGAATCGGCGCGATAAAAACCTCAAATGGCGAGCGGCTTGCATAAGGCGTAAATACAACAAATTTATCGGTTTCAAGAACGATCCGCGCACCACTTTCACGTTCCTGTCGCACCATATCGCAAATCAGGCATCGTTCGCGATGCTGGTAATGCTCCAGCGCGGATGTCAGTTGGATCTCCAAAACGCGAGGGACAATCGGCATTGCTATCAATTGAGAGTGCGGATGTGATAACGTGGCTCCTGCCAGTTCGCCATAATTGCGAAAGATCGTTACGTACAGAAAGCGGGTATCTTTGCGGAGGTCAATCAGCCGTTCGCGATAAGCGCGAATTACTCGTGCCAGATGTGCCGGAGGTTGGTCGGCCATATGCCGGAAATGATCGGGAGTTTCGATTACGACCTCATGCGCACCGACGCCGTTCATGCGATCGTAGAGACCATCGGCCGATCGCTCCAAATCCCCTTCAATTCGTAATGCCGGGTATTTATTGGCCACCACACGGAGTGACCAACCGGGCGAGTTGGGCGCACTGAAGCCATCCCGCACGGCGAAGATCTCCGGGGGCGTCTTATCCTCATTACAAGGGCAGAACGGACAGAAGTCGGCAGGCTGCTGCGTAACTTCCACTTCGAATTCCGACGGCCGGCGGGCGCGCTCGCTGGCGATAATTACCCAGCGGCGATGCAGCGGGTCATGACGTAGTTCTGGCATGATTCGTTTACTCGTATGGTTAAACGATCCAATGAGCGGCCAACATATCCGGTGTCGGTATCATAAATTGATAGACACCACTCGGCGGCAAGGATTCCAGCAAAATGTCCTCATCGAAGATTTCCGCCCAAAACTGACATTCCATTCCGGGAGCAATTCCTAATCGCTCCTGATCCAGCGCGATTTCGATAATATCCCGTGATGCGATCCGAATGCCTTCCGATTCACGCAAAGGTTGCGGTTCGTCGAGGGGAATCGTAACGGTAGATTGCTTTTGTCCCAGAGCATGGAACACTAATTTCGCGGTTAATCGCGGACGAACCGTTTGTACCGGATCAAAACGGAAGAACAATTCCCGTTCATTGAAACCATAGTGAACCGCTCTGATCGAGTGTTCCGATCGGCCCATCGTGGATCCGTATTGCCGCGGGTCAATCCGGCACGAACCGATCCATTCATAAAAAGATGTCTCACGGCCGTCCAGCTTGGGAGTGATCGCGAACATCGGCTGAAGCCGCCGTTCCGGCTGAAACGGTTTGACAATGGGAATATCAAGACTGGGCGGCGGCTTGCTGCCCGCGGTCAGATAAGCTTGTTTCAAAAAAGCGCGAAACAGCTCATCGAAATGCGGTTTATATACGGAACTGAACGGCTCACCATACCACCAAAACCAATCCGATCCTTGTGCTCGCAGCAGCCATTTCATGAACTCATCACGGGCCGGATCACCCGCTTGAATATCATCCAATAACGATCGCATCCGCCCCAACTCGGTCCATGCGTGGTTCTTTTGGGGATCTCCGATCCAAATGCGGAAATTCGACTCAATCCACGAACCGGAATGAATATGATGAATACGTTCCTTAGCTCCCGTTTGCATATGCTGCGAAAAGGTCATCAATTCGAGAACGGCATGTGACTGAATCTCGTTGTATACTCCAGACAGGAAGCCTTCACCGCCGTCCGGATAGGATTCCCATGCATTTTCGCCGTCCAGCGCAATTACGACACAGCGTCCCGGAATCGTGCGCGTTGCTTCTTCAATCCGTACTAAATTGCCGACAAACTCGTTGATGCAATCTTGCGGCGGCATATTATAAAAGCGAAAGCCGATGGCATCGGAAAGAGCCCGGTCGCGGAAATAGATTCTTATCAGATGATTGCCGCCCGCCCATTCATATGAAACAAAATGCTCTAAATTATCCGTCCGGCTGCGTTCGCTGCGCTGTAGAATTCCCTGATCCGTTACCGCCCAGCGAAATCCATTTAACGCCGCCAGTTCAAGCGCCTCATCGCTGACCGAACCCTCGGAAGGCCATAGTCCCCCATGCTCTCGCTTCCAAGTTCGTTTATGAGTTGCCGCCGCCAAACGCAGTTGGCGGTCGGCATCGCCGGCTCGACAATAAGCGGGATGAGGCAATTCCTGCGCCGGAATATCGGGGGCGGCACTGCGAGTGTCGCAAAGCAGCGGCAGAATTGCATGAGAATAGGGAGAAGCCGAAATGCCTATAAGATCTCGATTATATAATTCCGAATATCGGGGGATTATCCGTTTTAAAACTTCATGGTGATATCCAAGAACAAACTGGATATCCTGAAAACTATAATCTGTCCCTTTATTGAACAAAGCCTTAATGTGATGATCTTTTCTTCCAGTAAAACCGATCCAAGCGAGATTGAACAGCACAATCAAATCGGTATAATCCTGCGCAGAGTACTCGATGAGCGCTTGTTTAATACTTTCGCCGTTGAGCCGGTCGCCCCGTTTCGCCAGCAGATCGGCAAAACGCGGATGCGGATGAATATGAGCATCCCAATTGATCGAGAAGAAGTGTGTAAGGATAAATCGCTTATCGTTCTCCGTCAGATCGGTTGCCGGAATCAGCGACACACGTTCGAATTCATCAGCAGGATTCGTTTCCGCCGCGAATCGCAGCTGCTCAAGGAGAGACGGTGAGAAATTAAACGTGACCGCCGCTTCGCAGGAATGCGCCGCTTCGATCATGTCTAAATAACCGCGCACGGCATGCAAACGCACCCAGGGCACCATGGGCCGTTCCAAATCAGGACTATCGTAAAACGGCTGATGATGATGCCACATGAAGAGAACGGGAAGCGGCTCGCGCTTGCTCGTCTTTACCACTCAAAGTCCCCCGGTACAACCACAACGCCTTTGGATGTTACAATAAAACGGGATGAATCCGCATCCGGATCAACACCGATCGTGGCACCGTCGGGGATTTGCACTCCCGGACAAACCAAGGCTCGCTTAACAACCGCACGGCGGCCGATATCCACCCGATCCATAAGAATGGATTCGCATACGCTGGCGCCCGTATGAACGTGCACTTGCGGAGACAATACGGATCGTTCCACATGTCCGCCGGAGATGACGCAACCGGAACTGATCAGCGAATCCACGACTTTACCGTGCAAGCCAAGATCAATGCTTGAATCCACCACGCGCGCCGGAGGATACTGACCGAAATAGGTACGAATCGGCCACGTCTTTTCATAGAGGTCTATTTCAGGATAGGGATCGGCCAAGTCGAGATTTGATGTGTAGAAAGAGTCCAGGGTTCCGATATCGCGCCAATAACTGGTCTTGCCGGTCCGTTCATCGCGAAACGGATAGGCCATTATCTTATCACCTTGTTCGATCAACCGCGGAATAATATTGCGCCCGAAATCATGCTTGGAGTTCGTATCCTTGGCATCCCGAATCAACTCGCGAACCAGTTTGCTCGTATTAAAAACGTAGATTCCCATGGAAGCCAGCGAGAGCGCCGGATTGCCGGGAATCGTCGGTGGATCGGCGGGCTTTTCGATAAAACTCCCGACTCGCCATGTGCTATCCACACCGACCACCCCCATTTGCGTCGCTTCCGTCCGTTCGATCTCGACGGTCGCTAATGTCATCTCGGCATTATGCTCGATATGATACTCGAGCATTTTGCCGTAATCCATTTTATAGACGTGGTCGCCGGAGAGAATCAGCACATATTGCGGCTTATGGAGTTCAAGTGTTTCGATGTTCTGGTAGATCGAATCGGCGGTGCCGTGATACCAATCCTCGGCCGTGCGATGCTGCGGCGGCAGCGCTTCGATAAATTCGTCCAACTCACTTCGAAACAGCGGGTCCCACGCCAACCGCAGATGACGGGTCATCGTCAAATTGCTGTATTGCGTCAGCAGATAAATTTGACGGATCCCGCTGTTGAAGCAGTTGGACAGCGTGAAATCAATAATCCGATAACTTCCGCCGAAAACCACCACCGGCTTTGCGGCATCGCGGGTCAACGGATACAGCCGTTCGCCGCGTCCGCCTGCCATAATCAATGTCAACGCGTTTTCAAATAGCGGCTTCATGATTGCTCGGCTAAAACTCGTTTGATTGCTTGCTTCAATTCGGTCGTATCGGCGCTTTTCACAACATAGGCTTCCGCCGGCCAGGTCATGAAATTGTCACGATAAGACGGATAAGCCGTGTTCAGGATTACCGGCTGCCGCTTATCGCGCGCCATGATCTTCTGTAAAAGATCAATACCCGACATTCCCGGCATACGGATATCCAACACGATTAAATCGTAGGTCGCCGTATCAAGCTTCTCGAGCACTTCGTTGGCATTGGCTACGACATCCACTTCGTAGCCTTCCTCTTCAAGTTCGATACGATACAACTCCCGCAGATTCTTCTCATCATCGGCCACCAATAACCGTCGCTTCATTTATGCCTCCATTCAACTTCGAGAGAGAAATCAATCGCCCGACTGGAATGGGTAATTGCACCAATTGAAATCGCGTGAACTCGGGTAGCGGCGTAGTCGGCGATATTTGCCAGCGTTACGCCGCCGGACACCTCCAGATAAGCGGTTTTCCCAAATTGTTCCACTGCTTCCCGTACTTGATCCGGAGTGAAGTTATCCAACAGAATTTGCCGCCAGCCCATTGCAACGGCTCGCCTAACCTCATCCAACGAGCCGGCTTCGATCTTTCCTTCTTCAAGCAATTGCGCCGCACGAGCCGGGTTGCTTTGGCGTAATGCATTAATCCGGTCTGCAACGCCATCCATCCCACCGACAATTCCTAAATGATTGTCCTTAATCAGCACCGAATCGGTGAGGTTGGTTCGATAAGCTCCGCCACCGCCGTGACGTACCGCCATGACTTCCAGAAACCGTAAACCGGGAGTCGTCTTGCGCGTACACAGAATCCGCGTTCCCCACGGCTCGGCAATCTTGACCATGGCATTCGTCGCCGTGGCCACACCCGACAAATGACAAAGGAGATTCAACGCGGTTCGTTCAGCTTTCAATATGGATATAGCCGGACCGGAAATCTCCATTACATGGTCTTGGGGAGCAACCGGCATGCCATCTTGAACGGCCAATTTCACTTGTACGGCGGTATCCACTGCCCGAAAAACCGCTTCCGCCGCCATTAGACCGGAGACAGTCGCCGGTTCGCGCACTTCAATCCAACCTTTTCCGACCGCACTCTTCGGAATCAGACAATCGGATGTTGCATCAACTCCGTTGACCAGATCCTCGGCCAATGCCACCTGAATAAGCCGTTCCAGTTCCGTCATACTACTCGACTTTCCTCAGTGGAGCATATTTAACCGCCAACAGCTTGGAGCCCATGCCTTCAAAGGCTACGCGGACTTTTAAATCGTCCGCTCCCCCCGCCTTCGCCGTCACAACTCCGAAGCCGAATTCCGGATGTTGAACCAGATCACCAATCTTGTATAACGAAGCCGATGAGACGGTAACCTCCGAGGTCTTCTTACGCCGATTACCGCTAAAGAGCGGTGCATTATCTCCGTAGCCCGATTCATCGGAGTAGTCGTAAATCGTACGATTGCGTCCCGGTAGTGTCCAGCCCTGAATGTGTTCGGTAGAAATATCTCTTAAAAAGCGCGACGGTTCTTGGAAAGTCAAGACTCCGTTTGTGTAACGATTTTGCGCGTAGGTTAGATATAGGCGTTCTTGCGCCCGCGTAATCGCCACATACAGCAAACGACGTTCCTCGTCAAGCTCATCCTTGGAATCCATACTGCGCTGATGCGGCAAGATTCCTTCTTCCACCGCCGCTACGAAAACGATCGGATATTCCAAGCCCTTTGCTGCGTGCACGGTCATTAAGGTTACACGATCCGGCGATTCGTCATAATCATCCACATCCGACATCAATGCGACTTCACCTAAAAAATCCGTCAGCGAATAATCCGGATATAGCGACATCCGGTCATGAGCAGCATCTACCAGCTCTTCCAGATTCGCGATTCGCTCTTCTGCCGATTCCGGCTCTTGGGATTGATAATATGGTTCGAGACCACTGAGCTGTAATACCATTTCGATATTATGGACCAAGTCCAGCTCGGAGATTTCCGCCCTCATCCGGTTCAGTAACTCCGAAAAAGGTTGGAGTTTATTGAGAACAGCTCCGGTCAAATGTGTTTTATTGAGATTGCCCAACAGCAACGATCCCATTCCGCATTGGTTGCGGCGAGCTTCATTTTCCAGAGCTTCGATGGTTTTATCGCCGATGCCGCGCGCGGGTGTGCGCAGGGCGCGCCGGCAGGCTTGGTCGTCATCGGGATTAGCCAGTAGGCGCAGATACGCCAGTAGATCGCGCACTTCCTTGCGGTCATAGAACCGCGTCCCCCCTACGACTGTATATGGAACGGCCTGACCGATCAGAACTTCTTCGAACGGACGTGATAACGCATTGGTCCGAAAGAGGATTGCGACATCGCGATAGTTGTATCCTTTCCGGCGGACTAATTGCTGAATTTCGCCGACGACTTCATGTGCCTCGTCCATCCCATGCGTGACCTGCCGAAGCACGGTTTTATCGCCCTGTGTTTTATCAGTCCACAACCGCTTAGGTTCGCGGTTCTTATTCGCGGCGATAATATCGTTTGCCACATCCAGTATCGGCTGCGTGGAACGATAATTCCGTTCTAAGCGAAAGACACCGGCAGAGGGGAAATCATTGCGAAAATCCAGAATATTCCGATAATCGGCCCCCCGCCAGCCGTAGATGGACTGATCGTCGTCGCCCACTACGTACAAGTTGTTTTGTGGAGCCGCTAACAAACCCGATAGTTCGTACTGATACCGGTTCGTATCCTGAAATTCATCTACCAGAATATGATCGTAGCGCCGCTGAATGACTTCACGAATTTGCGCGTTCGCCTTCATCATCTGAATCGTCAATCGTAACAAATCGTCGAAATCCACCGCACGTGCGTTTCGCAGCCGCCGATCGTATTCGGAGAGCAGCGACGGCACCAGTGAATGCAGGGGATGCCGCCCGGATAATGATCCACCGTTCTTAATCAATGATATCCATGACCGAAGAACGGCTGGCGTCAGTGCATCTCGACCGATTTTCTGTTCCGCTAAAATCCCGCTTAATACCTGTTCGGTGTCGGCAGTATCGTAAATCGTGAAGTCGCGGGGAATTTCAATTGCCGTTCCATATTGTCGTAGTAAACGAGCACAGAATCCGTGAAAGGTTCCGGCCCAGGGCACTTCTGTCTGTTCGCCCAGATAGTTTTGTAATCGCGCTTTCAGTTCCCCCGCTGCTTTGTTCGTAAAGGTCATGACGACGATGGCAGCAGGATTGACCTGTTCGTTTGCCAGAAGAAAAAACGCGCGACCGGTCAGCACGCGGGTTTTGCCCGATCCGGCTCCCGCCAGTACCAGTTGCGGCCCGTTGGAAGCAACTACCGCCTGCCGCTGTTCTTCATTCAGCTGGCGGAGAAATTCGGAAAAGCGATTATTCACAAAACTTAGTTGGCTGAATCGTCAGTAGCGGAAATCGCCGTTTGTTGCCTGATCAGATCGAGCCGCTGTTTGGCAACAAGATGATCATCCAGTGACATAGTAAACGTGTGCGTACCGTCACCGTTCGCCACGAAAAATAGGTAACCCGTAGTAGCTGGATTAAGCGCCGCAGATATGGATTCCCAACCCGGATTATTGATCGGACCGGGGGGCAGTCCTTTGTACATATACGTATTATACGGACTGTCCACCTTAAGATCACTGTAGAACAGCCGCGATGGTTTGCGGCCTAAAGCGTAAGCGACGGTTGGATCAGCCTGCAGTAGCATGCCTCGGCGCAGGCGATTGTGATAGACGGACGAAACAATTCGGGCTTCACTGCGCATCATGGTTTCCCATTCAATAATGCTGGCCAGCGTCACAACCTCGTTGAGTGAAAGCTGGGTTGCCAATAGTCGGTCATTAATATCCTTCGGCATCCGATTGCGAAAGTTGGCAACCATGCGTGAAGCAATCCGGTGAGGATCGGTACCTACAGCAATATAATAAGTGTCGGGAAAGAGATAACCCTCCAGAGAAGGGGCATCCAGTCCAAGCGAACGGACAAACGATGTATCATAGACCGCTGCGATGAAGGCCGCCGAGTCGGTACCAAGACTTTCATGTAGAATTCCGGCAATTTCGGTGGCCACCCGACCTTCAGGAATGGTAACCGTGATGCCGATGGATTTGGCGCGGGTCATATTTCGAATTAATTCAAACAGCGATTGACCGCTGGCCAACATAATATGACCCGCTTGAATTCGCGTGTCCGCGCCCAAAATTCGCACGGCATAACGAAATAACAGCGGATGTTCGATCAATTCCTTTTCATGAAGAATAACCGCAATCTGTTCAATGTTTGCCCCTTCAGGAATGGTCAATTCCACCATTCGCCGCGGACCTTCAGGTGCGGAGCCTTCCAACAGAAACCGCGAGAATACTTCCAGCGACAATAAAACCCCGGCGGCAAAGGCGATTACGATTAGACCGCGCAGCGTTCGAGTTCGGGCACGCTTATCCAGCGGCATGAGTCGTCTTCCTCATGGCAATCCGCATGGTTGTGCCCCGACCGGGCGACGAGTCTTTAATAAACAGCCGGCCACCGTGATATTCCTCGACAATTCTTCTCGCCAGCGACAGTCCCAAACCCCACCCGCGGGTCTTGGTCGAGAAACCGGGACGAAATACATTGCGTCGATCCTTCGCGGGAATTCCCGGTCCGTTGTCCGACACATCCACATAAACCCACTCGGCGCCCTCTTCGCAAGTGATCGCGATGGCGCCGCCTGAAGCATGAATCGCATCAATGCTGTTTTTTATCAAATTCTCCATTACCCAACTAAATAACTGAACGTTGATGCGGAGTTCAGGATCACAATGAAAATCCATAGTCAAGGAAATTGGTTTTCCGGTCTTGGGAAGTCGCCGCTGGAAGTACTCCATGGTCTCAGTGACCACCGGGACTAACTTGGCGGCCATGAGAATCGGTTCCGATCCGATTTGCGAGAATCTCGCCGTAACCTTTTCCAATCGGCTAAGATCGCGCTGCATCTCATCCAAGGCATGGGTATCGCCGCCGCTTGACCGCAATAACTCGATCCACCCCATCAGCGAGGTTATAGGTGTACCTAACTGATGAGCGGTTTCCTTGGCCAGGCCGACCCAGACCATGCGCTCTTCACTGCGCTTAATGTTCCGGAAACCGGTATAACCGACAATTACAAATAGTGCAGCCGCCAAAATCTCAATCCACGGCAGCCATCGCAGTTGACGGATGACCAACGAATCGCCGTAATGGAACAAATCAACTTCGTTCTCCCCGACCAGCACCGGTAACGGTTGATTTCCGTCCTGGTCGAGAATCTCCAGCAGTTTCGTCAGCTTCTCGCGGGCGGCGGCCGACGTATCATCAACCGCAATATCCACGTTCTTCCAATGCTTCGGATTTCCGCGCGAATCCGTTACGATAATCGGGAAATCCACCGCCTGTATCTGCTCCAGTGCCAGCGCTATCAATTCCGGATATTCGCTGTTGACGAGCACGGAATACAAGCGTAATTTGTGCTGGAGCCCCATCCGCGTCGAATTCTTAAGCTGAGTAACGAGCACTTGCGAATAGGCAAGCACGGAAACAATCAGCGTCACGGCAACCAGAAACAAGATGCCCTTAAACGTGCCGACATGCTGATAGAGGACTCGTTTACCGATCCACATTATCGGAGATTGATTATTCAGCCGAGTTTCGAAACCAGCGCGTTTTCGCCGGGAACGCCGCTATCGCTATGAACCGAATAGACACGATCCCGTTCGGATACGTTTACGATTTTTTCGGCAATCAATCCAAACGAAAAGAATTGAACGCCGATAACCATCAACAACACGCCTAAAAACAGCAACGGTCGATTGCCGATCCAGTTTCCGCGCAGCCAACCGACGCTCAAATAGAGATTAATCGCAAACCCCACAAGCATGCAGAACAATCCCATGCTGCCGAACAAATGCAGAGGCGCGCGATTGAAGTTGGAGATGAAAACCACCGTCAGCAGATCGAAGAAACCATTGATGAACCGGCTGGCACCAAACTTGGTTTTGCCATATTGCCGCGCCCGGTGATGAACGGGTATCTCGGTAATGCGAAAACCCAACTTGAATGCTAAAACCGGCAGGAAGCGATGCAACTCACCATAAACAGGAATTTCTTTAACGACATCCAAGCGATAAGCCTTCAGTCCGCAATTGAAATCGTGCAGCCGAATACCGGATAGCTTGCCCGTCACGTAGTTAAAGAGTTTGGAAGGCAGGGTTTTCGAAATCGGATCGTACCGCTTTTTCTTCCAGCCCGAAACCAAATCATAGCCTTCCTCAAGCTTGGCTACCAGTGCCGGAATTTCCGCGGGATCGTCCTGCAAATCCGCATCCATTGTAATAACATAGGTTCCCCGGGCGGCGCGGAATCCGGTGGCGAGCGCGGCCGATTTCCCGAAATTCCGGCGGAACGCAATTACCCGCAGATTGCGATCACGATTCAGCAGGTCCGCCAGAACTTTCGCCGATTCGTCCCGGCTTCCGTCATTAATAAAAATGATTTCGTAAGTCCATCCGGTCTTACTGAAGACGGCTTTAATCTGATCGTATAATTCAGGAAGCGATTCCGCCTCATTAAACAGCGGAACCACAACGCTGACCTGCGGAAGCAAGGTTTCATCACTCATGAGACGTTCCTGTAGTGGATTCGTTACCGATGGCATCCCCTAAGATCTGCGGCGCTGCGTCCAAGGCGATGTCGCTTAAATACCATATGAGCGTCACCGAACCCGAAGTATCCTGACAGACAATCCGGCGCGCTAATGGCCAACCGTTGATCCATTGATAGCGGCTGTAGTACTTGATGACCGGATCATATCCGTTTCGTTTGATGCGTTCCGTAGATACACTGCCGCTGCGATGGGTTATCGTCAACGAGTAACTGGCATCATCGGAATGACCATGAACCAACAGGTCTTTGCCCGAATCCAGCGAATCCACCTGAAATCCGGCGGATCTCCCGGCTACCGGAAACGGCAACAGATCGCGCGGATTCCAGTTGGGTGCAGTGGTCTGAAAGATGTCCGTCAGGCATATTGTGTCATTCGCAGTATACACTGCCGGAGACGAGTTGGCTCCCCAATACACCACCTGATCGGGGGAGATGTAGAGATTCCCTAATAACTGGTTATAGGGTTTGGCAAAACCCACCTCATATCGCTCGCCGACCAAATAGAGAATGTGCCCGCGCGCTTTGAAGGTTGAATCGTTTACCGACAGTTTCAACTTCATATGCGCGGCGTACGAATTCCATAAATCCCAGCGATCGAGAAATCCGTGAAGTGATGCTTCAGTCGGACGATCTGATGCAGTGGATCGCGATACACTGTGTGAAGCCGCACAACCGGAAAGAACTATCACAACCAACAAGCCGGAAAATACGGTTTCAACGGCTGATTTTAAGCTGAAGTTCTTCATTTTCCGGATTCAATTCCAAGGCTTGACGATAGAACTTTATGGCTTTACTTTCCGATCCCAGTTTAATATAAACATCACCAATGTGCTCTAACGTTGTGGCACTATCCGAGGTGGTTTTCAACGCCTTGCGCAGCCAGCGCAGCGCCACGCGATAGTTACCCAGTCCATATTCTATCCATCCCATCGTGTCCAAATAAGCGCCGTTTTCCGGTTCGATGGCCACGGCCCGGGAAGATAATTCCAACGCTTTCTTCAGATTAATACCGCGGACCGAATAGGTATAGGCTAGATTATTCAAATAAACGGCTGCGCTATCCGAGAGAGCAATGGCTCGTTCGTACCATTTTTCGGCAAGTTCGACACTGTCCATTTCGTCATAAATCAGAGCCAGTGAACCCATTGATGTGTATGACGTCGAATCAAGATTAATGGCCTGCTCTAAAGCGGCAATCGCTTCCGCTTTTTCGCCCAGTCGGTTTAAAGCAGTGCCCCGCAGACTGTACAGGGGCGCTTCCGGTCCCACAACTGCAAGAGCGCTGTCTACAAGTTCAATCGTTCTTGCATAATCCGACTTGCTGAGTTCAAGAAACGCCAATGCCGTCCAATAGCGGGATGTTGCGGGTTCTATCACATTGGCCTTGCGAATATACAACTCCCCGGCGGTTGTGTCGCCGATCTGCAGATAGGATGTTCCTAAGGCATAATACAATCCGGCGTCGGCCGAGTCGGATTTGACCATCCGATTCAGTAGTCTGATCGCTCGTTCGGGTTGCTCTGCCGCCAAGTAAATCGCCAACACTTGCCGACTCAACAGATCCGTATCGCCGTCTTTTTTTATGAGCCGCTCATAGATTTTGTCTGCTTCGTCGAAGTTCTCCAAACCCAGCTCTAATGCCAATAGCTGGCGCAAGTACTGATCATTATCCGGGTGCAAACGTACCAATTCGCGCGCGATATTACGGGCCTCCTCGACATTTCCCGTACCGCGCAGGATCATCGCCTTCAGTTCCAGTGCGGCTGATGACTCCGGCTGGAGTTTGAGCGCCTTATCGAGTAATTCCATAGCCGCTGATGGTCGTCCCAACAAGATATAATCTTGGGCTAGTGCTACGTAAACAAAGGCGGACGATGAATCGAACCGCAGCGCTTCCTGATAATGGAATACGGCACGATAATAGTCTTCCATTTCATCCGCCACCGTTCCGCGAATAAATTGATCCAACGCCCGTGATTTACCGGCAACATCTGTGTTTGCCGCTAATCCGGAAGTTGCGAAAATGCTGAAAATCAGCAGTTCGAGTATTATTTTTGACCAGGTCTTAATGGAAAAACATCCTCATGATATCGTGATACGAAACAAAGAGAACCAGAAGCAACAACAACGCCATCCCCGCTTGTTGAATCCACAGTTTGACGCGAGTAGGAATCGGACGTCGGATGATTGCTTCGATCAGGACGTAAACAATATGTCCGCCGTCCAACACCGGCAGCGGCAAGATATTCAGAAAACCGATGGACACGCTGACATAGGCGATGAAAAACAGAAACGCACCGGAACCTTGTCGTGCGCTCTCGCCGGACAATTGTGCGACACCTAACGGACCGGAAAGCTCGGAAATACTGCTGGATCCGGTTGCCAAACCGACCAAAAATTGAACGATTCCCGCTGTAGTCCCTACACAGAAATTCCAGCCGCGTTCGATGATTTCCGCCGGGCTGGCGGATCGCATTACGATTTCGGGTACGATTCCGATCACCCGCCGATTGGAACCGTCGGTCGTTTCTTGAGTGGGAACATCCAGATTCGATTCAGTTCCATCGGCATGAACGATCCCCAGTCGAATAGTATCCCCCGCAGTGCTGACGGCTTCGACAACATTCTCCCATGCCGATGTTGTTTGACCATTCACCGATACGATTTGATCCCCCGCCACCAAGCCGGCTGCCTGCGCCGGCATGCCCTCCATCACTTCGCCGATGGCCGTTCCCTTAACATCACCCACGCCTAACACGGCCGTAAGTCCGGCTATAATAACGAATGCTGTAAGATAATTCATGAGCACACCGGCCGAAAGAACGAATATCTTTGCAAGCGGTGATTTGGACATGAATTCATCCGGTGCGCCGGTGATTCCCTCATCGTCCAACGATTCATCCACCATTCCGGCAATCTGAACATACCCACCCAACGGGATCCATGAAAGCGAAAATTCCGTATTGCCGATTTTTCGGCTGATCATTTTCGGCGGAAATCCGATCGAAAAGCGCTTCACACGCATTCCAGTCAGACGGGCACCGAAAAAATGACCCAACTCGTGAAGAGTAACGATCACGCCGATGGTAACGATAAATGCAATAATCGTCAACAGCATAGTTTATCCGGTGTACGCGGCTTTACTCGATTGATAGACTGCCCCGCCATCATGCGGGCGGTTTGATCAGCCTGTCTCACTTGAACGAGATTGGCAAGTTTATCCTTCGGCCAAGCATCCAAAACATCATTTAGAATGATCGGGATATCCGTAAAACGAATTTCTTGATCCAGAAATGCCGGAACCGCCACCTCATCGGCGGCTGACACCGCCGCCGGAGCCGTTCCGCCTTTTCGTAAAGCCTCGAAGGCGCATGCAAGACAGGGAAATTCGTCCACTCTAACCGGTTCGAAGGTCAGAGTCCCAAGCTCGTCCACCATCGTTTGAACCTGATTGGACGGAAGACGTTCCGGATAGGACAAAGCGTAGAGAATCGGCAGTTTCATATTGGGGGTACTCAACTGCGCCTTGATACTCCCGTCTACGAATTCCACCAACGAGTGAACGACCGATTGCGGATGAATCACCACGCCGATTTTCTCAACAGGGACTCCGAATAGCCGTTCGACCTCAATGACCTCAAGTCCTTTATTGAACAAAGTTGCCGAATCTATCGTGATCTTCGGTCCCATCTGCCATGTCGGATGATGCAACGCTTCTGCAACGGAAACTGAATTCAGTTCGCTGAACCGACGATGGCGAAACGGACCGCCTGAGGTCGTCAACCAAATTTTGCGGATTGAATCCGGATCTTCGCCGATTAAGCACTGAAATATCGCGCTGTGTTCGGAATCAATAGGCAGAATGCGAGTTCCGGCATCCGCCGCGCACTTCATCATCAAGGGCCCGGCGGCAACCAAGGTCTCTTTATTAGCCAGCGCCACGGGAATGCTGCGACGCAATGCGGCGTCAGTGGCTTCCAGTCCGGCGCTGCCCGACATCGCGTTTACCATGATATCGCATTCGGCCTCGGCGGCCTGCTGAACCACCGCATCCGGTCCAATATAAACCGGCTTTCCCCGCATTGCCCGAATGATCGAAACCACCGCAGTTTCGGATTGAACCGAATTAATCGCCACCGATTCGGGGTGGAATTCGTTGATTTGGTCCAATAATTCATTCACGGAAGCCCGAACCGCCAAGCCGACAATCCGAAAGCTTATGGCGTGCGCTCGCACGACATCCAATGTGCTCTTCCCGATCGAACCGGTCGAGCCCTGTAAGAGTATTCGCTTTGAAATCGCGCCCTGTTTCATTTGGCTCCGACCATCGATTGCTTTAAAATATTTGAAGCATTAAAAATCCGCATAAATCCGGCAGCCATGCATTCACGCAGAACATCCATATTCACTGAATTCTGCGTTTCATTTTCGATACACGTTGCTTTTTCGTCCAACCGATCTCTTAGAATTTGCCTCGCTTCGTCACTCTCCATCTTCAGATAATCGGTTATCCGCAGGTGATCGTTGCCGATCAAAATAGAACCATGCTGTAAAATCGCATGATCTCTTTTCCGCTGTGCGCTGCCGACGATCTTTCGACCACGGACAGTCACCTCCCAGCGAGAGGTACGAACGAAACAGGATGCTCGATTTTGCAGCGCCGTCAGCGGCTCACCCCGTGCCGACATTTCGGCTTGTACACCGACTCCGCGTAGTCCCTCTACCAGACTACGGCTGACAAGCTCTTGAATCAGCGCAGCCCCCGCCGCCGTTTCATCATAAGGCATGATAATCGCATAAGTCAATTCCTGACTATGCATAACCGCCGCACCACCCGTGGGACGCCGCGTCCACGCCTGTCTCTCTGCCGCCAATCGAGCATGATCGAGTGTGTCCGGTAATTGATGAAATCCTAAGGAAATGGTCGGTTCGATCCATTCATAAAAGCGAAGGACGGGACCGATCTGGCCCCGTTCCGCCTGATCAAGCAGGCTGGAATCTTCCGCCATCAGCCGATCACCGGTTTGCGGCGAATCCTGACGGATTATCAATTCCATTAAGCTACCTCATCGGAAATTTCGTAACGATTGCCCGGCAATAAGCCGCGTTTCGATTTTCCGATGAAATCCAATATGTTCTGCACTTCGGGGCTATGTGCAAACTCGGCGCGGACGCGTTCCACCGCCTGCTTAACGTTAAGTTCCGATTGAAAGATCAACTGGTACGCGCGTTTTAAATCCGTGCGAGTCTCCAGCGAAAATCCCCGGCGTCGCAGTCCAACGGAATTCAATCCGCAATAGTGAAGCGGACAACCGGCTGCCAGTATATACGGGGGTACATCCTTAGGAACCCGTAAGCCGCCGCCGATAAAACTATGCCGCCCGATTCGCACGAATTGATGAACCGGCACGACTCCGCCGATACTGGCATTATCCTCCACCTCGACATGACCCGCCAGATGAACGGAATTAGCCATAATCACGTTATCTCCGACCGAGCAATCATGAGCTACATGGGCATAAGCCATCAACATGCAGTTTTTCCCGATAGATGTCCTGCCGGTGGCGTGAGTTCCGCGGCTCACGGTAACGAACTCGCGGATCACGGTATTTTCTCCGATAAATACTTCGGATTTCTCACCGGCGAATTTTAAATCCTGCGGTTCGCCGCCAATGGCTGCGCCGTGAAAAATCCGTACGCCGCTTTCCAACCTCGTTCCCGAATGTATGCGTACGCTGCTGGAAATCCGGCAGCCCGATCCCATGATGACATCATCGTCAATAACCGTAAATGGGCCGACCTCCACGTCATCGGCTAGCTCGGCGCCGCTGGCTACGATCGCCGAGGGATGTACTTTGGTCATATTTTCCTCTATTTCTGCTCGCGATCCACAACTACGGCGGTCATTTCCGCCTCGGCCACTAACACACCGTCCACGTGAGCTTCACCGCGCATTTTACACAGGCCGCGGCGGAATAGACTCATGGTAACGGTACACTGCAATTGATCACCGGGTATCACCGTCTTTCTAAATTTCACATTGTCCAAACCCGTGAACATAACGATTTTGGATTCGGGATTCTCAACTGAATTCAACAGAAGCACGCCGCCGGTCTGTCCCATGGTTTCGACGATGAGCACACCGGGCATCACCGGTTGCCCCGGGAAATGTCCATTGAAATACGGTTCATTGCGGGTGACGTTCTTGAGTCCCACAACTTTTTCCAATGGTGTGAGCTCCAGAATCCGATCAACCAGAAGCATCGGATACGTGTGCGGTAGCAAACTTTCAATAGCGCGGGAATCAAAGACATATCCCCGTCCGCCCTTGCTGCCATACTTGCGCGTAATTTGCTGAGTTTCGAATGCCTTCCTGAGCATTTTCGCCACTTCCACATGCGAGGTATGCCCGCCCCGCGCCACCAGCACGTGTCCCTTGATCGGTACACCGACCAAAGCCAAATCACCCAGCAGATCCATGGCTTTATGCCGCACCGGTTCATTGCGAAAGCGAAGCGGACGGTTATCCAGTGTAGACTCACCCAGCGTGACATTCTTGTCCAGCTTGAACATTTCAATTAGCCTGCCCAAATCGGCATCCGTCAATCGCCGGTCTACAAAAACTATCGCATTTTCCAGCGAACCGCCCTGTATCAGTCCCCGCGTTTTCAGTTGCTCGGTTTCTGACAGAAGGCAAAATGTGCGCGCCGCACTGAATTCATGAATAAACTCGTCCATGGAATACATCGAAGTATATTGCGTCCCGATAGATGGGTGAGTGTAATCAATCATATACGTAATGCGAAATTCGGCGGACGGTACAACAACGATATCTACAGCATCGGCTTCGTTGTGATAGGTGAGTGTCTTCTCGACTTCCATATACGTGCGCGGTGCATCCTGCTCTACGATTCCGGCTTTCTGCAGAGCGTCTACAAACGGCTTCGCGCTGCCGTCCATAATCGGCGGTTCGTCGGCGGACAGGTCAATCATCAAGTTATCAATTCCCAGCCCGGATACCGCCGCCAATACATGTTCCACCGTGTGAACTTTCAGACCGTCACGACCTAATACGGTTCCCCGCGAGATCTCAACGACATGATCGACCAATGCCGGAATTTCGATGCGTGATTCCACATCAGTGCGACGGAAGCGGATTCCGCTATTCGGCTCGGCCGGCAGAAATGTCAGATGTGTCGTGTGTCCGGTATGCAGACCGATTCCCGAAAGGCTGATCGTCTTCTCAATTGTGCGTTGTTTTTCACTCACCGTTCAATATTCCTTTTCGAATTTTCACCGAACACTTCCGATTCCAATGCTCGGACTCGCTTGAACAGATCGGGCAGACGCGTCAAGGCGGCTTCGATGCGCTTCCATAAGCTATGGGATCGGGCCGGCGAGCCGGAGATAATCTGCCGATCTTCGACATCGCTGCCTACCCCGGATTGCGCACCGATCATGACTCCGTTACCGATGTGCAAATGACCGACAATGCCGACTTGCCCGCCGATTTGGCATTCGTCGCCCACCCGCGTGGAACCCGAAACACCGCTTTGGGCTGCGACAACTGTATTTCGCCCGATAGTTACATTATGCGCAACCTGTATGAGGTTATCCAGTTTCGTTCCGCTGCGAATCACGGTTTCGCCCAAGGTTGCCCGGTCGATTGCCGTGTTGGCACCGATTTCCACGTCATCCTCGATGACGACGATCCCGCGCTGAGGTATTTTCCGATAGCCGTTTTTCGACGGTGCGAAACCGAAGCCATCGCCACCGATCACTGCACCATTTTGAATAACAACCCGGTTTCCGATGCGGGTTCCTTCGCGGATGCTGACGTGTGAGTGAATCTCGCAGTCCTCGCCGATGATTACATCCGCCGCAATGACCGCATGAGGAAAAATAACCGTTCGCGCACCGACCTTGGTTCGCGGTCCTATGAATGATAACGCCCCGGCATTAACATCATTCCCCAATACCGTGCCTTCAGCAACGACCGCCGTCGGATGAATTCCGCTCTCTAACCACGGAATCCGCGGGTGAAACGTCTCCAGCAGAGTTAGAAAGCTGAAATAAGGATCCTCGACCTCGATAACCGTACGGCGGCATGTTTCGGGATCATAGTTTTTTGGAGCAATCAGAACAACACCGGCGGACGTTTCGTTTAAATACCGAGCGTATTTGACGTTAGCGATGAACGTTAAATCCGACGGTCCGGCTTCTTCGATTTTAGCCACACCGTTGATGACCGTGTCGCCCCGGCCGACGAGACGCCCACCCAACTGGTGGGCCAACTCCAACGCGGTAATGCTGATGCTCACAACCCTACTCCTTCTTTAGCTGTTCGAGCACCTTCTCCGTGATATCATATTCGGGCAGCGCATACACGATATTTGCGGAAGCGGCATCGAAAACGAAATCATAGCCGTACTCTTCGCTCACCTTTTGGATCGCTTGGTTGATTTTATCGAGTAACGGCTTCGATAATTCCATATTCCGGGCGAAAAGCTTTCCGTTTTCACCCCAAACCTCACGCCGGAAATCGTCCAATTCTTTCTGCTTTTGTTCAAAGCGAGTCTGACGTTCCTGCCGAGCTTCGGCAGACAGCATCAAGCTCTGCGCCTGCAGTTCTTCCGCCATCGCCCGTACGGCTTCCTCAAGCGCGGATGCTTGTGATACATACTGGCGCTCTTCTTCCTGCAACTTGGTTCGAATCTGCCTGAAATCATCGCTGGATTCCAAGATCCGATCGGAGTCAACGTAAGCCAACCGTAGCTCTTTAGCTACAGCGCCGGAAACTCCTAAACCCAGCATCAGAAGAATGACGACAGCCATGAAACGCTGCATAATGAACTCCTTGCTATGTGTCAATGTCAACTAAAATCCTCGTCCGAATTGGAAATGGGGAACCCACTTTGTCTTGCGCAGACCCTGGGAATCGAGATAATCGAGTCCCATTCCATAATCCAAGCCGATCATGCCGATAAACGGCATAAACAGCCGTACGCCAAAACCGACCGACCGTCGCAAATCCGTCGGATCGGTCGCTTCGAAACTCTCCCAGACATTACCGGCTTCGGCAAAGGTCAATAGGAAGACGGTGGGATTGCGGATAATGGGATAGCGCATCTCAAACGACTGTTTAAAGAGTGTTTTCCCGCCGATGGCATATTTTCCCGACTGCGGACCAACATCCGTATCCTCGTATCCGCGCAAAGCCGTGCCTAAGGATAAACCCGCGCCGCCCATGAAAAAGTAATCATAATAGGGAATATCCCTTGTCCGGCGGGTCAAGCCATCCAGTGCTCCGGCTTCCGTAAGACTGGTCATGACCAACTGTCCCGCAATCGGAACATACCACTGGCTGGAAAGTTCCGCCTTGATGAATTGATCGTTCCCGCCCAGCGGTCCGCCGGTCAATTCCGTCCGGAGGCTGTTGACCGAACCCAGCGTCGGGAATTCCGGATCGTTGCGGCTGTCCCGCGAGAGAATTTGTGTCAAACTGGAGGATATTCGCGGCTTATCTTCCTGTAAATTGCGCGGATTGGATGCTCGCCACGCGTCCGAGAAATTCGAATATTTCGTCCGATCTAAACGGTAGATATAATCAATCCGGAAATAGTCGTCCGGCCACTTCAACCGTTGTCCGACTCGCAGCGTACCGCCGATGATATCCTCGTCAAAACCGTAATAATCGCCGCCGCGATGGGTATCGAAAAACGAAACGCCCACCAGCGTACGGCGATTCCGAAACCACGGTTCGGTAAAACTGATCGAGAACGACCGATAGATTTTCCCGAAATTCCAATCCAGCGACAACTGCTGGCCGTTGCCCATCAAATTGTTCATCTGGAATCCGACGGAACCGATGAACTTGTCGCGCTGACTGTATCCGGCGGAGACATTGGCTTGATCGGTTGATTTTTCCTCGACTTTAAGATGCAAATCCAGTTCGTTGTCGCTTATGGGCACCACATCCGGAAGCACGCTGCCGAAATAGTTTAGAATCGTTACTTCGCGAATAGACCGCTGCAGCTTGGATACATCGAACGTTTCGCCCGGATAAATCACCAGCTCCCGCCGGATAACTTTCTCTTTTGTTTTTGTATTTCCTTCAATATAGATTCGGTTGACCTTGAACTCGCTGCCTTCGGTGACAACCAAATCCACGTCTACGATATTGCCGTCCTTTACTTTCTCGTTTGGATCAACTCCGGCATAAATATAGCCTCGTTCGTAGTACATTGTGCCGACATCCGCCAGACTTTGCTGGAATTTCTGGCTGTTGTAGAGATCGCCGGGAGCTACTCGCATCTTGGCACTCAACTGCTCCACCGGAAATAATTTATTGCCGGACCACGAAAATTGCCCATAGTGGTACGGTTCACCCTCCGACAACGCTACCGTTAAATAGATCCAGCGCTGGTTTTCGCTGTAGCTGATGCTGTCGGAAATCACTTCCGCGTCGCGATAGCCGCGACTGCGATAGAATTCCACGAGATTTCGTTCATCCTCCAGCAGCTTTTCGCGTTTATATTCGCCGGACCGGAATAACGTCTTCTTGCGCGTACCCTTCATCTTTCCGCGGAGCGTCTTATCGTTGAACGCATCATTGCCGACGAAATCCACCCGGCGAATCTTGACCTTCCGCCCTTCGTGGACCCGAACCTCCACGATTAACCGTCCGGTATCTCCCGACCGGAACGTTTCGACTGTCACTTCTGCCAGTAGATACCCCATCTCCGAATACTTACCCTTCAACCGGTTGCGCAGCAGAACCAAATCGCGCGGCTGAACAACTTGACCTCTGGTCAAATGTAGGAGCTCATTCAGATCGTCACCCTTGAGCTTGCGATTTCCCTTGACTTCGATGCGATCCAAACGCGGATATTCTTCAACCCTAACCAGTAGATAGACTCCATCGGCCGCTTCTTTTTCTTCGACGATCGCCACGTCACTGAAGAGACCAAGCTTCCACAGTTGGTGGATGGCCGTTTGGATATCATCACCGGTCACTTCTTGCCCGACCGACAATCCCGAATGGGCGCGAATGAGTCCCGCATCCGTCGTTTCATTACCAACAATGGAAAGACCAAGAATACGCACTCGACTCTGTGCCATCGTCGTTCCGATACTCGATAGAACGATAGCGATGAGAATAATCAATATTTCGGCGATGCGCCGCCAAGAGTTGTTCATGCGAAGCTCACGGCTCTAAGGCAAATGAATATTTGAGGGAAATGGATTCGTCCCGCTTGCGCTCGACCTCGTCGTATTCGACGGCGAAATCCACGACCAAATCGCGCGATAGCGGCTCCATACGATATTCCAAATTCCACAGATGAATCAAACCAATTCTGGTTCCGACATCAATTTGACCTTCGGTCAGTTCACCGGTGTAGGTCACAAACAAATTCGGAGTGAGATATTTGCCGACGGTAACCTGCGAACCCGTAAAAAAACGAACTGTCGAGTTTTGCTCCAAGGTATCCGTTGCGGCTCGATCCCGTTGCTGTCGCGCCAACGGGGAGGCGCGCCCCCCGCCCGGATTCAGGGCGACTTCATCCAGCAGTGTCCAGCGCTCCAAATGACGCTCCAACGGATCGAGCCATTGCCGGCCGATAACGCGCGCAAACGTGGTGGCAAACACCTGGCCGGCTTTCGCTCCTGCTGCCTGAGGATCGTATCCCAGCAATACCAAGACCTGTTCGGGAGTTTCGTCGGCGTCACCTTCCAAAACAAACGTTACTTTATCAAATCGTCCGCGTTTCTGTCTGATATTCGTTTCACGGTCAATTTGATACATCGTCAAATAGACCGGTACATTGCGGCCCAAACTGTCGGTCCCTTCCGCCTCAGCGCGTCCCTCTAAAATTGGGAAAACGTTGGTTTCATCGAAATCGGCCGTAACGTAATCAATCGAAAATGTCTGGTCGAGATATTCAACGACTCCGCGCGATGCCGTCATCCGGCCGATCAGAAAGAACGTGGAGTCATCAATCGTTCCACGAATTCGGATCGGATCATCGCTCGGGTCAACAATAGCATCAATCGAGAGATGATCAATGTAATCGGCCAAGGTCTCGAAAACCGTCGATTCCCGCAACGGTGCAAACATCTCCGAATTCTTTAGACCGGTTATCTCAACATCGTAGTGGTTTCCGGAACCCACCGCTACGCGAAGATCCCATTGGGCTTCTTCAAGCCGTTTAACCAACCAACGGGCCACGGGAAGATCCGCATTACCGCTGCTTTTAACAAACGGAAATGTCATTCGCGTATTGCGAATCGTCAAATCACCGCGAATCAGCAAACGCTTATCGCCCCATGCGGAAATCGTTACCGGCTCAGCATCGTCAGTACCGAATGCGATGGGACCGTACCAAACCGGTTTCATCAGTCCCGATACCCGCAGGGGCATGCCCTCCGATCCGCTGCGGATCTCCAGAGTTCCCAATTTCAGTCGAGGATATGGAATAACTAAGGGATCCAAACCGGGGCGGACCGACTGTTCGACCGGGACAACGGCGATTTCCAGCCATTGACTTCCTGTATTGAATCGAATATACCCCGGCTCAACAGTTCCGCCGGCCGCAACGCTTAATGCAATCTCCGTTGCAATCAGTCCGGGTGACGCATCTGCATAAACGAAATATCCGTTGCGGAGTGCCAAAGAACCGCCGATGATTGTGGGACTCTGCAATGTTCCGCCGATGTCCAAACGTAGACTGCCGTTGCTGCCGCGCGTATGAAACACGCGATCAACTTGATCCACTAAATCGAGGAAATCTCCGTTTCCCTCGATATGAGCCGTCAATGATTCCCCGTTTTCACCGACTTGCGCTGAGCCGGAAAAACCGTACTTACCCTGTTTAAAAAAACTGCATTGCGGAATACGATAGATTCGGCTGCCATCGTCGGCGGTGTCGGTTTGGAATGAGGCAAGAAATTCATCTACGTATATTTCATTGAGCATCTCGCCCTTGCGAATTGCCATTTCCGCCTTAATGTCGGGACGGGTTATTGCGCCAGAAATGATACCGTACCCGTCCAATTCCCCCGAAAACAATCCCGTTCGACCGCTTAATGCCAGTAGAAAATCCTCAGCGCGCGCCGATCCGACTTGGGCGTTTAATAATAAGCTGTCGTTTCTAAGATCAACCGTACCGCTAACACCGATAATTTTGCGAACATCCCGGCCCGCCTCGACATTCCGCAGTTGTATTTGCGTCCCGCTGCCTTCAGACTCGACATTCACCCAATATCCGGGAACTCCTAATATCGCACCGTTTGTCATCGCCAAGTTGGCGGTCCATCGAGGATTCTCGAACGATCCTTGGATTTCGAAGTAGCCTGAAAAATCACCTTCGATGCGAGCTTTCTGAATAAATACGGGTTTGACCGGAAAACGCTCCGCTGTAAGGTCGCTGATCTGCAGTTGTAGATTCAGCATCCGCTCGTCCGGATTTATCCAGCCGGATAATTCCCCTACATCATCAATGAATAAGCGATTTACAACCAATGTGTGGTGATTAAGAATCAACTCACCGCGCCCACGAAACGCCTGTTCATCCGCCGTGATTCCCGACCAGTTTCCTGAAAGAATCATCCGATCCGGTTGCGTTCGCTCATATCGCCCTTCAAATTTTATCTCTTGCGCAATTTGCGTATATAGCCGGTTACTATCCAGGATAACCGAAGCTTCGAACTCCAAATCGCCGTAAGTATTATCCCCGTTAAACAACAGATGGGAAGTGCGAATGGCTCCAAGCTCCGTCTCCCCTTGTGGAAATAGGATCGCCAAGATATTATGGACATCCCCGCCGTAGAGCTGAACCAAACCACTGTCCAACTCCAAGTCAATCTTACTCTCTAATCCCGATGCAGAGCGTGAAACAGCATGCCAGATATTATCGGATTGACTGATACTCAATTCACCCAACCGACATTCCCGATCCCCTTTTAAAACCGTTTCGATAGACGGTGATTCGATTGCGCCGATGATGCTAATCTCTATTTTGCGCAATTGCGATTGCCGGTTGAGTACCTCAAGAGGTTTCGCAAATAGCAGTTCGCCCGTGATATCGCAATCTTGAGAACCGGCCAGGGCAATCCGACCATGCGCGTTCAACTCGAGACCGGCGGCAGAGAGGTAGGATTTCTTGACTTCGAACTCTTCCTGTGTTAACGAGAGTTCAACATGCGCATCGTCGAATTTCTGCTTGTTTAGTATGAAATCGAAGAGTCGAGCATCGGCCTGCAATCGCGGTTCCCGCAAATCTCCGACTATTGCAAACTGGGATTCAAGTTTGCCGTCCAATTCAAGAGGACTGCCAAAAGAATCGTGAAGATCTTTCAGACTGTCAACTTTCAAAGAACCGGAAAAATTCAGCAATCCCTGATCACGCAGTAACAGGTAACCGGCTAACTCGCCATAGGCGGGATTAAGTGCGTAGGATGCTCGTTGAATCGTAACGGAATCGTGAACCAGCGTAACGGACAGACTATCGAAAGTCAATGTCTTTGTCGCGGTTGTGATTGTTAAGCCTTGAAGCCACGCCGATCCGCTCAAATCAACAGAAGAATCTTGAGCGTGTGCCTGAACCTCAAGACCAACGCCGTTCGTTGCGATGTGAACGGCACTATCGGGCCAATACGGAAGCACACCGCGCGGCACATCCGCAGTCGCTTGAATAGCCATTTCGCGCTGCTTGCCGTTGACGAAACCGTCAATCCCGAAATCGAAAGCCGAATCGGCTAATACAATCCCGCGGGATTTAATTCTAAACAGTCCGGGATTGGCTTGATTGATGATGCCGCGAAATTCACAGATATTAGTTGGTGTTTTATTCGTGCCGTCATAGATTAGACGGCAATTTTCAAACGCGATTTCCTTCAGACTGTCAATACGTCCGATTTCATCATAGAATTCGGTGGAAATCTCCAACTTGGGAATCCAGCTGTTTCCATTACGGGTGTTTCCTGACTTCGTCTGTGGGGCTGCAAGATGAATGTCAACACCGGTTAGCCATATGGCGCGGATGGTTCGCATCAGCTTTTTCGGATGAGCCACCAGTTGCACGGGATCTAACGCAGCCTCAACACGATTAACGTTGATCCGACTGCCGTGTGAGCCGATCGGCACTGAAACGTCATGAATTGTCAAAGAACTCCAGTTAAGATCCAGATCACCGATTCGCGTTCCGGGTCCAAACTGATTGGTCAGCCATGAAGCGGTTTGGGCATTAATGGATCGGCGCAGCTTGTTGATCGGAAAAAGGTATATTGCCGTTCCCAAAACTGCCGCAGACAGAACCAGGATAATGAAGAGTCGTCTGGCACGGTGCGAACCGTGTACCTGTCTTCTCACGTCAAGAGTACCCGTCTACCATTGAAACAGGCTGTGCGCGTCAAATAATGCGCGCAGATCTCCGCCACGCAGTGCCGTTTCCGTACTGTTGAAACTCGTCGAATATGAACCTGATTGGCTGAACGATTCAACATGAATCGGCAACGTTGCTTTTAAATGTAATGCGGCAATCCAACCTAGCCGACCACGTGAACCGATCAAGAGCTCCGCCGATGCGCCATCGCGATTCGTTGCCGATGCCGCAGCGGGTAAGGTTTGAAGTCCATGATCGGCACCGAAAATCTCCAGTGAAACTGTTTGCGCCCAGATTGCCCGCAATGCCGGATCACGCAAGCCGCTCCGCGCATCAGCGATCAGTCCCCCCAGGGTTCGGCGGGGGGGGGATTCTTCACTATTGAGAATGGCCTCTACGGGCGTCCCGCATAAAACTCGATTCACGAACGGCGAGACCGATTGAATACCGGTCAAGCGAACCGTAAGCAGGGCAATTACATTATCGCGCAACAGCGCAAAATCCGGCGGAAATGAACTGCCGCTCCCCAAAATCATCACATGACAAGAATGATCGCGCGCGGCTTGAATACAGGCCGTGCCTTGCTCGGTCGTTTTAGGCGCAACAACGACATACGGCTCTTCCTGCAGAAGCGCCGGTCCAGCAACTTCGCGAAGCGTTTCGATCAATTCGTGAATGGACTTCATTCGGAATCAACACCTGCGCCGAACCGCCGGTCGCGTTGTGAATATTCCTCGATGGCTGCCCGCAATTGTGGCTTACGGAAATCCGGCCATAACGTATCCGTTACCACAATCTCGGTATAGGCAAGCTGCCATAACAGAAAATTCGAAATCCGCAGTTCTCCGGATGTGCGAATCAATAAATCCGGATCACAGAGACCCGCTGTGTATAGATGCTCCTCGATGTCCTTCTCGGTAATCCGCTTTTTTCCCGCCTTAATCAACGCCGTCGTCGCATCCACAATTTCTTGCCGGCCGCTGTAGGATAATGCAAGATTCAGAATCATCCCTGTATTGCCGGAGGTTTTTTTTATAGCACGCGATAACGCCAAGCGCGCCGCATGCGATAAATCCTGAACCCGGCCGATAACCCGCAGGCGGACATTTTTTTTCACCAGATTATCCACCTCGCGACCGACGGTCGTTATCAGAAGCTCCATGAGTGCTTCCACTTCCGTAACCGGTCGCCGCCAATTTTCACGCGAGAATGTATACAGCGTCAGAATTTCAACGCCCAATTCGCCGCAACCTTCCACGATCTCGCGGACGGAGTTCACGCCTTCCCGGTGACCGTCCGCCCGCTTCAATCCGCGCGATTTCGCCCACCGGCCGTTGCCGTCCATGATAATCGCAATATGGCGCGGTATCTTCAATGCGGCATTGGGAGCGATTTGACTCGCTAATGTTGTGTCCTTGGCCGTCAATTGGAAAGCGATTTTCCTTTCTCGATCGCTTCCTTGCCCTCTTCGTGTTTGCCGAGACGAATCAACGCGACACCGTAATTCGTCCACGCGGCGGCGTCATCAGGATGGAATTCCGTCAATTTCTTGAACAAGTCACGCGCCCGTTCGGTGTCAACATAGCTGCCGCCTTCGAGATAGATCACACCCAACGCGAACAATACATCGCGATCCTGCTCGTCCTGCGTCAAATACTCGTTGAACGCCGCCAGCGCAGCCGCCGTATCGCCTAATTGCAGGCTGAATTGGCCGATGTAGTAGATAATCGTCGGATCGTCTGCCCGAATTGCCTTAGCTTTCTCAAGCGATATGATCGCTTCTTGCTTCAAACGCGCTTGCTCTTCGGCGGAGATACTGTCGGACGTCGCCAATTGCAC
Organism: uncultured Alphaproteobacteria bacterium; assembly: GCA_964444755.1. Classification (GTDB taxonomy): domain Bacteria; phylum Electryoneota; class RPQS01; order RPQS01; family RPQS01; genus JAHJDG01. The sequence goes on from CAYUIF010000013.1 coordinate 70,066, forward strand.
CAACGAAAACGCTTTGAATTGCAAAGCGTCGATACTCTCCGCATCCTTGGCCAGAATTTCATCCGCCAGTTCAACCGTCTTCAGATATTGCTTTTGGTTGTAATAACCTTGCAGAAGATTTCCTTGAATCACATCAATCGCTTGCGTATAGTCCTCGGATTTCTTCTGCTTCATATCGGACGATTCGATATACTTCCTCGCCAATAACCAATTATCAAGAGCCGCTTCATCCTCGCCGGTTTTACCCAGCATTTGCGCCTTCAATCCGTAGGCATTCCATTTTTCCGGGCGCATTTTTATGGCCAGATCGAGCTGACCGATCGCCGTTCTAAGATATTCCTTCGGATCGGGTTCGGTCATTCCTGTTTCTTGCGCCGCCGTGTAAGCGGAATCCAGATGCACGGCTTTGAAATAGAAGTTATCCCACCGTTCGTCAAGAATCCGATCCAGCTTCTTCCGGTATTTCTTAATCGTGGCTTCGTCCTTGTCCGTTCGGGGTGTTACAGCCTCCTTGAAATCCGCGATCATCCGATCATAAAGTACAACCTGCGGATCAGGATTGTCCCCGACGATTTCACGGGCTAATCCGATTTTACCTGAATCGGCGGCGATAACTTCATACAATTCGCCTCGTTCGTAGTAGGCTTCAAGGCGATTGGGATCCTTCTCCAACACCTGATTATAGAAGTCGAGGGATTTCAGGAATTCGCCTTGCTTTTTGTACAAGCGGGCGGAAGTCAGCTCCATGCTTTGCGCTAACACCATCCCCGCCAATCCCAACAGGGCTGCAATGAAAAATGTACGTTTCATGATGAACCTCAATCTCTGCAAATGGACAAACAACCCGCCTCAATAGTGAAATGGAGGGTGCATGATTCCTTGTTCGGTAATGTAACTCGTGATCAACCGCGCCGGAGTGACGTCGAACGCCGGATTCCAAACGCGAACGTTCTCCACTTTATTCAAACCAGTGATCCAACCGGTTACTTCATCGCGTTTGCGCTCCTCGATAACAATCGCCTTCCCGGATTTCAATGATAAATCGAACGTGGACGTCGGAGCCACCACGTGAAAGGGAATGCGGAACGCTTTGGCGATCAATGCCAATTGAAACGTGCCGATCTTGTTGGACGTATCGCCGTTGCGGGCAATCCGGTCGGCGCCCACGAAAATCCGGTCCACCTTTCCTGCCTGCATTAACGCGGCGGCCATATTGTCGCAGATCAACGTCACCGGAATTCCGGATGCTGCGCATTCCCATACGGTCAGTCGCGCCCCCTGTCCGACCGGCCGCGTTTCACACGCGAACACCTCGGTCACAAGGCGCTTCTTGAATCCGTACTTGATCACTCCCAATGCCGTTCCGATTCCGCCCGTGGCCAACGCGCCGGTATTGCAGTAGGTCAGAATCCGTTCTTTGCGCTTGAAGAGCTTTGATCCATGCTTTGCCATCGCCAAGCATGCACGCTCATCATCCGCGTGTATCTTCCGTGCTTGCCTAAGTAGTCCATTGGGCAAGCCCGCTGCTTCTCGCTCGACAATCGCCTTCATTTGCGAAAGCGCGTGGAACAGATTGTATCCCGTCGGACGCGTCCTCGCCAATCGTTCGATGGCTTTCAGAAGTCTGGAATTCGCAACGTGTGGGCGTTGCGCTTCCAATGCGACACCGTAGGCAGCGGCTATTCCGATCACCGGAGCGCCCCGCACCGCCAACGATTCGATGGCTCGCGCCACGGTTTCCGCATTCTTCGCCCGAATCCAGCTCACTTTCCCCGGCAGCGCCCGCTGGTCGAGGATACGCAACTCGCCGTCGTTCCACACTAACGCTTGAATCGGCTCGTTCACGGGATGGTCGTCAGTTTACAGAACTGCCGGTATCGCTGCTGCAGTTGTGCCTTCGTCACGTCCTTCAACCCGTCCGGTCCGAATCCTTCCACCACAAACGAACCGATTACACTTGCCCAACCCATCGAACGCCGCATTTCCGTTTCGCTGATGCGATCCTGCGCGGCCAAGTAACCCAATATTCCCCCAGCGTAGGCATCGCCTGCGCCCGTTGGATCGGCAACTTGCATAACCGGGAACGTGTTAGACAAGAACAATCCTTGTTCGCCGGACAGAAAACTGCCGTGTTCACCTTTTTTTACGATCACCCATTTCGGTCCGAGCTTGTGCAGCGCTTGGGTTCCTTTGAACAGGTTGTGCTCGCCGGTCAGCCAGCGCACTTCATCGTCATTAACAAACAGCAAATCCGTTTTTTTGACCACCTTCAGGAATTCGTTCCGGGCCACATCAATCCACAGTTTGAACGTATCTATCGCAATCAATTTCGGATCGCGCACCTGCTTCAAGACGGCCAACTGCAAATCCGGATGGATAGCCGCCAAGAACAGGATTTTCGGGTGGCGATAGTGTTCGGGAAGATTCGGCTGAAAATCGGCGAAGACTCCCAGCTCGGTTCGGATCGTCTCGCGCGCCAGGAAATTCTCAAGATAGCGCCCTTCCCACAAAAAGCTCTTACCCGGTCGGACTTCGATTCCCGTCAGATCCACCTTGCGGCGGCGCAGGAAATCAAGTTTCTCGTGCGGGTAGTCGTCGCCGACCACTCCAACCACGCCCACGGATGTGAAATACGATGCGGCGGACGAAAAATGAACGGCGGAACCGCCCAACACCGATACATCGCTGGCAAACGGGGTATGGAGAATATCCAGTGCAACACTGCCGACTACGACTAATTTCGGAGTCGGTAACGAAGCGTTTTTCTTTGGTGTGGTTGTCTTCGCTGCTTTCTTCTGCAAGTGACTACATCTCCTTGGGCGCGCTCACACCGCACAGATTCAAGCCGTTCTGCAGGGCAATTTGCGTAGCGCGGCATAGAGCCAAGCGCGCTGTTTGAAGTTCGGCCGGTTCCGTCAGAACCCGGCAATTGTGATAGAATTTGTGGAACTGCGTCGCGACCTCGCGCAGCCAAACCGTGATCCCGTGCGGATCACGGCTATGGGTCGTTTCTTCCAGAACTTCCCTTAGCTCGCGAAGCCGTCGCATTAAATCCAACTCCTCGGGCTGAACCAGCGGCGATAGATCCGCATCGGCCATGGGATAAGCCATTCCCCCCTTGCGAAAAATGGATTCGATCCGCGCGTGGGCATATTGCACATAGAATACGGGATTCTCATCCGATTGCTTCTTGGCCAGTTCGATATCGAAATCCAGCGGTGTGGAAGTGCGACGCAGGATGAAAAAGTAGCGCGCCGCATCCACACCCACTTCTTCGATTAATTCATTCATCGCGATAATCTGTCCGGCTCGCTTGGACATTTTTACCGGCTGACCATCCCGCAGTAGCGTCACATGCTGCAGCAGCATGACTTCCAACCGCTCTTGATCGTAACCCAAAGCCTTTAGCGCGGCTTTCATGCGCGATGTGAAGCTGTGATGATCCGGTCCCAGAATATCCAGCACGACATCATAGCCGCGTTGATACTTATTAACGTGATAAGCGATATCCGGTAGAAAATACGTAGCGCGGCCGTCGGACGTAACCACCACCCAGTCCTGCGTATCGCCGAACTTCTCCGTATTCAGGAATGTCGCACCGTCTTTCTCATAAACGGCATTGTGACCGCGGAAGTCCTCCAGTACTTTCCATTCCGCCCGCTCACCGCGCAGTTTGTTTTCAAAGAACCAGTTGTCAAAAGTCACACCGAACGAATCCAGCACGTGGCGATGCAGCCCCACGAAATGTTCAATCGCCAGCCGCCCCAACTGCTCGGCAGCATTCTCCGCCGATATTTTCTGAAAATGATCCTGATTCTGGGCAACAACCGCTTTCGCCAATTCGATCAAATACTCGCCGTGATACCCGCCTTCGGGAATCTCCGCGGGATTACCCAATTCGGTTTCGTAGCGCGCCCGCAGTGACTCCCCTAACAATCGCACTTGATTGCCTGCGTCGTTCACGTAAAATTCCGCTTCACACCGCGCACCGCGCGCCCGGAACATCCGCACTAAGCTGTCCCCCACCGCCGCCGCTCGCGCACTGACCACGTTCAACGGCCCGGACGGATTCGCGCTGACGAACTCGATAAGTATCTTCTGATCCGCCAGATCGTTGCTTTGCCCGAATGCAGCGCCTTCGTGCAGCGCCATTGCCGCAATGGAGCGCAGATATTCCGGCGCGAATGAAAAATTGATGAATCCGGGACCCGCCACACTGGCGCCGATAATTAATTGCGCATCGGTATTCAGCCGTTTAAGAATCTCTTCGGCAATCGCGCGGGGCGGCTTCCCCAATTCTTTGGCATGAACCATTGCCGCATTGGTGGCAATATCGCCGTGCGCGGCATCGCGTGGCTTCTCCAGTATTACGCGCGGTTGAGTAACTCCAAAGTCACAAAGTACTCTGGACAAGGCGGATGTCAAATGGAGATGGGCTCGGTTCATCCGCTTTTCTTGGTGGTTGATTTGGTTGTCTTCGGCTTGGTCGCTCCGGCTTTTCGTGCCGTTTCGGTCTTTTTCACCGCAGTCTTGCGGGGCGTCGTTTTCTTCGGCGGTGCTTTTTTCTCAGTCAAATCTTTCGCGGTTGTCTTGCGAGTACGAGTTGGCTTGACTTCCTCCTTCTTCGCAGTAACCGCCGCCCGACGTTTAACCGTTACTGTAGTTCTGCCGGCGGATTTCTCAACAACCGGAATCGCTTCCGCATCGCCCCACAGATCTTCCAATTTGTAGAATTCGCGGAAACTGGGTTTGAAGATATGCACGACGACGTCTACGTAATCCAACAGAACCCAATTAAGAGCTTCCATTCCCTCGCGATGGAATACTCGTTCGCCCGTAGCGGTCTTAACCTGATCTTCGATATTCTTGGCAACGGCGCGTATCTGTTGATCCACCTCCGCTGTACAGATCACGAAATAGTCCGTCAATGTTTCAAGTTTGCGCAGATCGAGAATTACCACGTCTTCGGCTTTCTTCTCGATGGCGGCGATGGCGCAGCGGCGAGCCAGCGCCTTGGAATCCGAGCGAATCAGTCTATCACCTCTTCGAATTGTTGGTCGTTTTCATTCGCAGACTTTCGTAGTCTGCGCCTACGATAATCGTCACGTCAATATCCACCAGATTGCGCGCGAGCTGCGTTGTTACGTTGGCCGGTTCGATGCCCAGCGAGTCGGCCACCGTCAGCGCATTCTCCAGTATGCCGGTGCGATCGAAGACCAATGTCCGCGCGTAATTGAAATTCCCGGCGTTGCTGGTTTCACGAACATCGAATCCTTTCGCACGCAGTGCCGGCGCCACCAGTTTGGCAATTCCCTTGATTCCGCAGCCGTTCAGCACCTGCAACCGAATGACTTTCCCCGACACCGGTTCGGCATAGCGGATCTGTTCGTCCTCCGCGTCAATTATCGACATCGGGGAAGTCTCCACAACCGCTGCACAATCCCCCGGCAACTCTTCATGAACCGCCAACAGCGATTCCGGCGGGGTTGCCATCGGCGGAGTATATTTCGGCCTCTCCAAACCGCTCCCGGCTGCGCTCGGCGCAGGTGGCGGTTCATGGTCCAGTACCGACCACACGATTAAAACCGCCGCAACCACTCCCACGGCAATCACTGCCCAGATCGGAATCTTGGGAAAGGACCGAAATCGCGGTCTTTTCAGACGGGATTTCGGTCGTGGCGGTAGATAAAATCGTCGGGTCACAGGTACGTTTTAAACAAAAGACCGAGAGGGGAGGTCTCGGTCTGTCAGACGGGACAATTGAAGAGAAAGTCCTGACCGAAACCGTTACGGCCGGTCAAGGTATGATCCGTATCCGTAAGATCCCCAACCGTAGTCACCGATATAGGAATAGGGGTACATACCTCGGTACACGGACAGCCGAAATAGACTATTGGAAGTCGGTCGCCAATTGAGATCGGCGCCGCCTACGAATTCTGTCCCCCGATTCGCCGGATTCCATTCCGCTGGTCCGGATGGCTGAAACTGATATCCCAAGTAGGTCGTCAATGCCACCGGTCGCGAAATCTGGTAATCAATGCGGTTCATGTAGAGTCCTTGTGATCCGCTTCGATTACCCGCACTGACATAGCCAAATTGCAGCGAGTGCGACATGTGCATACGTGACGGATCAAACAAACCCCGAAATCCCTTGATTCCCAGATTTGATTGACCGCGCATATATTCACCGGGATCTCCTCCCGGTGATGTGTTTCGATACTGAGCAACGGTCACCCCGACCATGCCTGCCAGCACTATGAAAACAAGCAACATGCGAAACCGCATTACAGGACCCTCTTGCGATAGTTGCATCACAAAAACTAAGATTTTAGCCCCAAAAAGTCAAGTATTAGTTGTTGAAAACGCTGTTATTTAGTTGCGCTTCCACGGCTTCCAGTTCCGCTTGTGTATTAATTCCACGCACTTCATAAAATTCAGCAATATTAACAGCTTGCACTCTAAAACCACGTTCTTTTAAGGTAGCTATGACATCAGTCAGGTAGTATTCACCCTTGCTGTTGTCCGCCTTAAGGCTGTAAAGCGCATCAAACAGAGTCTTACTATGAAAGCAGTACACCCCCGAATTAATCTCGGTGATCTTTCGCTCTTCATCCGATGCTTCACGTTCTTCGACAATTCGCTCGAATTCACCCCGATCATTTCGCACAATCCGGCCGTATGCCTTAGGATCGTGAGCAGTCGTCGACAGTACCGTTGCATTCGCCTGTACGTTGCGGTGAACCGCCTGCAATTTTTTTAAAGTATCGGTTCTCAGAAGCGGCACATCCCCCGAAAGCACGATCACCTCACCATCGAAATCCACTAAGACTGGCTCCGCCTGCTGAACCGCATGACCTGTCCCCAATTGCGGCTCTTGAATCACAACTTCTAATTCTTTATTATTTAATTGCTTACAAACCAAGTCGCGCTGATGTCCGACTATCGCGACAATTCGGTCAGGATTGAGGCTTTCGGCTGTATCAAGAACATATTCTATAAGCGGTTTTCCGTTCACACGATGAAGAACCTTCGGCAGATCACTCTCCATTCGTGTACCCTTCCCCGCTGCCAAAATGACGATCGCCAGCACGTGCAATTCCCTGTAGTTAAAACGATTTCCGACCGTTACCAGTTCCGTATTATTCCTTGTCGGTCCAGTGTAAATTATCAATCAGCCGCACCGTACTCAACCGCCCGGCTATGATCAGCCGTACATCATCGGTCACCGGATCAGTCTCCGAAAAACTGCTATCTTGAACTGCAGTCGCGTACTCGACTCGAAATTGCGGAACTTCGTCCAACACCTCCCGCATCACCTTCTGAATCTCCGATAGCTCCCGCACCCCATCTTCAAGGGCAGCCTGCCCCGCCAGTAGGCTGCGATACAGAATCGAGGCATGTACCCGTTCATCAGACTTGATAAAGGCATTGCGGGACGAGCGGGCCAAACCATCAGCCTCGCGTTGGGTTTCACCGGCTACTATCTTAATCCGGAAGTTTAAATCCGCGGCCATCCGCCGGATCAAAAACAATTGTTGAGCATCCTTTTCCCCAAAAACAGCCACATCCGGTTCCACAATATGAAACAACTTAGCGACAACCGTCAATACCCCCTGAAAATGTCCCGGACGCACCTTCCCTTCATAGACACTTCCCACCGGGCCGGGGTTTAATGTGATCGTCCAGCCGCTGCGATACATGGCTTCCGCCGTTGGCATAAACACCAGATCGGCACCCGCGCTCTCCAGCAATTCGCAGTCCTTGTCGGGAGTCCGCGGATAAACCCGGTAATCTTCGTTCGGCCCGAATTGCAGTGGATTCACAAAGATGGACACCGCCACCCGGTCGGCATGTTCTTTTGCGAGCTTAACCAGCGATAAATGACCGTCATGCAGCGCGCCCATCGTCGGGACAAACGCCAGCGATTTACCTTCAGCCCGCAGGCTGTCCAATTTACTCCGCAACAACGCCGTTTCGGTGATGACTTTAGTCATACTTCCGTCCGTATGTTCATTGTCCCGAAGTTGGTGATTCCTTCTTCGGTCCGGAATATTTCTCACTATAGCATTCGGATTCCGCAGGATAGCTGCCGTCGCGCACGTCATTCACCCACTGTGAGACAGCCGACCGAATCAACTTAGCGCCTTCCATGTAATAGCGTACGAATTTCGGTTTGAACTTGTCGAACACCCCCAATAAATCGTAATTCACCAGAATCTGCCCGTCGCAATCCGGACCGGAACCGATTCCGATGGTGGGAATGCGAATCGCTTCGGAAATCCGTTTGGCCAATTCACGGGGAATTTTCTCCAGCACAATCGCAAAACAGCCTGCCTTCTCCAAGGCTTTGGCATCTTCTAACAGTTGCCCAGCTTCCTCCGGAGTCCGGCCTCGCACGTTGTAGCCGCCGAATACGTTCACCCGCTGCGGAGTCAGTCCCAAGTGTCCCATCACAGGGATCCCGACTTCCACCATGCGTTCGATAGTCGGCAACAGATAGCCCGCCCCTTCCAGCTTTACCGCCTGCGCCCCGCCCTCTTTTAAGAATCGAACGGCATTATGCACAGTATCATCAACAGATAATTGAAAGCTCCCGAAGGGCATATCCGAAACGATCATCACTCGCGAGGTTCCGCGTGAGACGCAGCGTGTCAAAAACAACATTGCGTCCATCGTCATGGGAATGGTTGTGGAGTGTCCGGCAATTACGTTTCCCGCACTATCGCCCACCAGCAGAAAATCCACTCCCGCTTCTTCCTCGAGTTCTGCGAATACCGCGTCATAAGCCGTCAAACCGACGATTTTCCGGCCTTCGGCTTTGCTTTGGATCAGCATCGGCGCGGTTACCCGCGGGAAAGTTTTTATATAGCTCATATGTTCCTCGTCGGTACAAAATCCGATAGTATCCCCCCGCCCAATACGAGATCACCGTCGTAGAAAACGGCGGATTGGCCGGGAGTGACCGCCCGTACCGGTTGATCGAACTCGATCAGAGCCGTGTCATCGCTCAGCGGACTAACTGTTGCCGCATGACCGCTATCCCGATACCGTACTTTTACATCACAGTGGATAGGCTGCTCCGGCTTGCCGACCGAAACCCAATTGATATCTTGAACCGTGGCGGACAATGCGAAACATTGATCCTCGAAATCCACATAGACGCGATTCGCTATCGGATCAATGCGAGTAACATACAACGGCTTACCGACCGCAATCCTCAAGCCTTTGCGTTGTCCCACCGTGAAATGCGCTATCCCGTCATGGTAGCCCAATACCGCGCCGTCCGGGCCGATGATTTCACCGCGTTCCAACACTCGCAATTCAGACTCGAAATTATCTCCCAAAAATCGCCGATAGTCATTGTCCGGCACAAAACAAATATCCTGACTCTCCGGCTTATCGGCGGTCTTCAGACCCAACTCAGTGGCAATGCGCCGTACTTCACTCTTTTGTAGACCACCCAGCGGGAACAGCGTGTGTGATAGGCTCTCTTGCGAAAGTCCCCAGAGTGCATACGATTGGTCTTTTTCGCCGTACAACGCTCGCCGCATGACAAAACGATCCGGCGACCGCTCTACTCGCGCATAGTGTCCGGTCGCTAAATAGTCACAGCCCAATCGTCGTGCTCGATCCAATAGCGTCTGCCATTTGACGAAGGTATTGCAGCGGACACAGGGATTCGGAGTCCTTCCGGCCAGATATTCGCGACCGAAATTCTCGACGACCGAGCCGTGGAACTCCTTCGACAAATCCAGCACATAATGTCGAAAACCCAGCCGGTTCGCCACCGCGGCGGCGTCCTGACTCATGGTCACGCTGCAGCAGCCTGAAGCGCGATTCAACGACATTTCTTCGCCCTTGGGATCGGTCCACAGATGCATCGTCAGGCCAATGACGTCATAGCCCTGTTGCAACAGCAATGCCGCCGCTACCGAACTGTCCACCCCGCCGGACATCGCCACCGCCACTGTGGCTTTAGTATGCGTCGCGGTCGGTTTCATCTTCATAGAATCCGCAATCGTCAACGCACCGGAAGTGAAGAAGTCTGTCGCTGTCGCTCCACAATCCCCGGCAACACTTTCATCAGGGCATCTACATCTTCAACGTGGTTGAAGCGTCCGAAGGAAAACCGAATCGCGCTCTGTGCCGTTACCACGTCCAACCCGATAGCGATCAATACATGCGATGCCCCCAGCGCGCCCGCGCTGCACGCGCTGCCCGTGGATACGCAGAATCCGGCGCGATCCAACGCGATCAGCAGCGCTTCCCCTTCACAGCCACGAAATGAAACGTTTAGCAAACCGGGTGCGCGATGGATCTGCGAACCGTTGATTCGTACATCGGGAATCCGTTCAAGGATCATGCTTTCCAGACGATCACGCATTTCTCGAATCGTTTCCATCTCGGAGATAAAACGCTCCCGGCATCGCCTTGCCGCTGTCCCAAAGCCGACAATTCCGGGCATGTTTTCCGTACCTGTTCGCAATCCGCGTTCCTGACTTCCGCCGATGGAGCGCGGCGAAATCCGCGTTCCCCGCTTGATGATCAACGCGCCGATTCCTTTCGGACCGTAGATTTTGTGACTGGAAATACTGACCAGATCGGCGTTCAAATCGGCAAACTTGAAATCCAATTTCCCGTAACCTTGCACACAATCCGTATGGAATGTGACGTTTCGTTCCCGGCAAATCGCTCCGATCGCAGATAGATCCTGAATCGTTCCCAACTCATTATTCACTTGCATCACCGAAACCAAGGCGGTCGAATCGGTAATCGCTTGGGTTACATCAACGGGATTGATCAGTCCGTCGCTGTCCACCGGAAGCCATGTAACGCGTCCGCCCTGTTTTTCCCACAGTTTCGCCGTATCATAGATGGCATGATGCTCCGTCGGAACCGTGATCAAGTGATTCTTTTGATCGCGATAATAATCCAGCACACCCAGAATCGCCCAATTGTCGGCTTCGGTGCCGCCTGATGTGAAATACACCTCGTCATCGTGACATCCGATCAGCTTGGCGATGGATGTACGTGCTTCTTCGAGCCGCATCTTCGCCTTGCTGCCGACTTCATGAGCACTGGACGGATTTCCCCATGCCTCAGTCAGCGCTTCGTGCATCGCATCCACCACCGCCGGGTCGGGTTGGGTGGTTGCGGCATTGTCAAGATAGACTGGTCGTTTATCCATTTTCATCATTTTTCCTCAGCACTTTAATATAGCCCTGAATTTCAGCAAAATCAAGTGCTACAACTCCTTCTACCTGTTGACTTTTGGCTCGCAACACTTTAAATTGTTATGAAATTTGTTACAGCCTCCGGTAGTCCTATGAAACATGTTTACCTTATCCTGCTAATTCTGGCCCTTACCGCCTATGGCCAGGAACCCACCGACCCGGCTTTCGATCCCCCGCTGACCGATCCCAGTGCCACTGGCGGTCGCGTGCGATGGAATGGCACAATCGGAATGGTCATCATTAACGGCAAGGTTTATCAGCAGTTCGGCCTTCGGCCCGACTTCCCGTTTGGCAAATTCGGAGTCGGGCTTGATCTGACCTTCCGCTTCGATCCCGACGGCAATTTCAAAGATGACGAGTGGGATGAAGGACGGGATTATCTGGAAAAAATCTACTATATCCGGTACGGCCAACCGGGCGATCCCTTTTACCTCCGGGTCGGTGCGCTGGATAACGTGACCTTAGGCTACGGGATTGTCATGCGCCGTTATTCGAATACGATCCAGTACCCCGAAGTCAAGCGTGTCGGTGCATACTGCGAAGGCGGCGCCGGTCGGATCGGGTGGCAGGCAATGCTCAACAACATCGGCGAACTGGATGAACCGGGATTAATGGCCGGGCGGCTATCCTTCGATACCGGCTTAAAAGGTCTAACCGTAGGAGCCACACTGGCTCACGACGGCAATCAATTCGCCGGACTGATTGACGATGATAACGACGGAGTTCCCAACCGCCTCGATCTCTTTCCCGATAAAAATGACTTCGTTTTGCAACGTGACTTGTTGACGGCTTTTTCAGACAACCCCGAGGATCTGGAATACCTGATTGCCAACGGTTTCTTGCCCGATATTCGCGATTCTCTCTATAGCTATAAAAATATCAAGGAATCCGTCACCGAAGTTGGAGCGGATATCGGTTTTCCGTTGATTAAAGGCCGCCCGGTTTCCCTCTGGACCTATGCCCAAATCGCGAAGGTCGTGGATTTCGGTTGGGGATGGGCATTTCCCGGTCTGCGGATGGTCGCCGGTCCGGTGGAAATCGGTGCCGAATTCCGCCACTATGAAAAGCAATTTCGCGGACAGTTCTTCGATTTTGTCTATGAAATCGAACGCGTGCAATTACAAAACGATACCTTGTTCGTAACCAAGGAACGAACTCTTGAGAATCTCGGAACCGCTGATGGCTACTATACCGATGTCCTGCTGTCCTTCAAGAACTTCGGATATTTGTACTCGTGGTACGAAGACATGCACGGCAAAGACTATCAAAACGGACGATCCATCTACGGTGAAGCCGGAGTTATGCCGCCGCCGGTCAGCCGCTTGCAGCGGGTTGCCGGTTACTATATGCAGCCGCGCGTCAAACAAGTTTTTCAGCGGACCTCTGAAGGCACGATCTATGGTGCGAAACTGTACTTTGCCCTGGCCTCGAATGTCAGTCTTGTCTATGATCATCGCGTGACCTACTATAACGGGCAAAGTCACCGTACCATTCGCATCGAAACCATGGTTTCCTTCTGATCCCACTTAGCTAAGCCGCCGTTGTGACTCTCCAGAGACGCAATGGCTTGATGTAAATGAAAAATCCCGAAACCTTTAGGTTTCGGGATTCATTTTCACTGCAATCGAGAAATCAACTCATTAGCTTAGCATGTATTCTAATAAGTAAGCCATCTTTGCGAGGGCTTGTCCCCGATGGGAAATGCAATTTTTCTCTTCCAGCGTTAATTCAGCTAAGGTCCTGCCGTCTTCTAACACAAAGATCGGATCGTAACCGAATCCCCCCTCACCCTTGAACTCGAAACCGATTGTCCCGCGCAAGATCCCTTCCACGCAATGCAAACCGTCATCCGTACGCAGACAAATGATCGTTTTAAACGCGGCTTGCCGTTTCCCCGCCGGGATATCTTTCATCGCTTCCAGCAGTTTGCGGCAGTTGGATTCGTAGGTCGCCCCCGGGCCCGAATAGCGAGCCGCATATATTCCCGGCGCGCCGTTCAACGCATCCACTTCCAGACCTGTATCATCCGCCAGCGTCCACTCCTTGACTACCTCGGCGATTTCCGCGGCCTTCTTGATCGCATTCCCCATGAGATCCGGCCGATCTTCAATCACTTTTGGCACAAAAGGAAAATCCGCGAGACTCTGGAGGGCTAGCGGGAGGGCACTAAGCTTCCCCTGAATCTCGCGGAATTTATCCGGGTTGTTAGTCGCAACGACGATGCGTCGCCGCACTATCCGAATACTTCAGAAGTATTACATTTGCAAATCTTTACGGACTTGGTTACAACCTTCATCCGCCCCCGTTCCATCACAAATGACCGAACCTTGGTGGGTTGATAGACCTCATCGCAAACCGGGCAGTGATTACCACCAGCCGACTTCACTTTTGAGATTTTATCTGCAAATGTTTGTTTCTTCGCCATTTAAATTTCTTTCCAGCTTTCGCATTCCGATATTGACAGACCAAATTTAAGAATTTACAGCCCATTTGTCAAGGGTCAGCGTTCGAGAAATAGATTCTGACCCGCTGGCAGTAAATACTCTATCGGTCGTTCCCCCCCACCGTATGGTAGAGATTCTCCGGCAGCAACGTTGGTTGCTTTACCGCTTGGCTGTCTTTCGCAACGGAAGTTGTGGTGGTTTGTTCATCCGCCAATTGCTGGTTTGGCGTGACGGATTCCACTTCCACCGGCTGCGCTGGATTTTCCCCTGCGGCTTTCATGGTCGCAGTCGGAGAGGTTTGCTCGCCAGCGGCTATCGGTGCTTGCGTTGGGGTAACCGTGTTCAGGTTGAAAACGAAAACGGCAATAACGAAGGCGGCGGCAAAGCCTAAACCGGCACCCGCCCAATTCCAAGTCCAAATGCGCGACGAACTCCGTTCACGTCCGGTGTGTCCTTCAATTCGGCGTTGCAGCCGGAATTCAAATCCCGTAGGACAAGGTACTTTAGGCAATGCCTGTAGCGCGGCTCTGACCATTAACAGATCACGGGAAATCCCCTCTTCACCCGCTGGCGTCCGCCAAGCCGGGTTCGGCGTCTGTTTCATTTCATTCTCCACCTTCCGACTCCTCACGAATCAAAAACTTTAGCCTTTTTTGCAGTCGGCTCCGTCCTCGGTTTACCCTCGATTTCACGGTTCCCAACGGCACGTCCAAAATCTGACTGATCTCCTCATAGGAGAGATCCTGAACGTCCCTTAGCAAAACCGCCTCCCGGAAATGATAGGGAAGTGCGTTGATCTCTTTGAGAATTATTTCACCCTTAAGGATGCCATCCACTTCCTTTTCAATGTCCGTGGAGGTATCTAATAGGTCGTAGTCTTTTTCGTCTTCGCCCTTGGAGCTGATAGAAAAGAAGTTCCGGACTTTCCGCCGCCGGAGTTCCGTTTTCGCCAAGTTCGAAGCGATGGTATAAATCCAAGTTGAGAATTTCGCAACTTGGTGGTACCGATGTCTATTACGATAGACTCGCAAAAAAGTTTCCTGAACGATATCTTCGCTGAAAAAGGCGTCGCCCAGCAATCGCACCACAAAATTGAACAACGGGTCGCGATACCGTCGAACGATCTCCTCGAATGCCGAAGTATCATCGTTCTGGAAGGCCAGAATCAGATCTTCGTCGGTGGGTCTTCCGACTTTGCCTTCTGTCATCGGCTATCCTGTTAACTCATATGTTTGCACGCCGGTTCCAATGGAATTGCGGCGATTTGTTGTCAATTTCCACAACCACTCGAAGTATCGGCCGGTTTCATGGGTACTCGATTTCGCCTCCACCTCCAGCTCGACCAATCCAACCACCGCATCCCGTAATTGCTCTTCCCCGATCTTCCGGGCAGCAGCCTTATAATCATTTAATTTAAAAGCTTGCCGACCCATACTCTGTTGGATTCTCTGCCATGCCTCCTGCCCTTCCTGACTGTTTTGCCAAGCGAGAGGCTTACGCATCGCGCGGGACAACTGCCACATTCGAAACACCGTCGTACGATGGAAAGCTAACAACCGGAGGACAGACTCTCCTCCACTAATAAGGGATAAGGCAATCCGATGTGCCTCTTTCGGATTCTGTTTGAGGAGTGCGGTCTCGAGATTAAAAATCGTGTACTCTGAGGAAACTCCGGCTACCTTCATTAATACTTGGACTGTAATCTCGTTTTCGTCACCTATAAATAGAGCGGCATGATCCAATTTTGACGCGATATCCGTAATACTACTCGATGAAATCTCGATCAGATATTGAATCGCTTCATCCTCAATAACCTTGCCGCGCGGCTGTACGTACTCGCGTGCCCATGCCGACCGTTCACCAACCTTCAGCTCGTTGAACTCCACTTCGACAACCTTCCCGGAGGATAGCGAGCCGACTCCCTCGCCGCGTTGCTCGGTGACATAAACCATGATCAACGTGGTCGACGCGGATGGATTCTCGATATACCGCCCGATTGCTTCAGCGACGTCTTTGCTTCCCGCCTTCGAGACATCGAGAATGACCATGCGTCGCGGTGACAATAACGGCAGCGTGGTTAGCGCATTCCAGAGCATCTCCCCACCGGTCTCGGCCGCGCGCATTTCCGAATAATCGAATCCGGCTGCCGCTTCCGTCATATTCCGGTCAATGTATTCGTGCAGTGCCGAACGCAGCAGGAATTCCTCTTTCCCTCGCAGGAGAAGCACGTCATACTGCTGACCGTTGCGCACGGCTTTCAGAAACTCCGCTGGACTTAGACTTCGATTGCGCATCTCCTAAACCTGCTTATCCCGGCACGCTTCGATGAACCGTCTGAACAACTGCGCATGGCCGTTTCCGTTCTGCCCCAACCGTTCGGGGTGCCATTGCACCCCCACCAAAAAACGATGCCGTAAATCCTCGATGGCCTCCACAATCCCCTCTTCCGACCAACCACAAGCCGTCAAGTCTTTACCAAGATTGTCCACCGCCTGATGGTGGGTGCTGTTGACCGAAACCACCGATTCCCCGAAGATTTCCGCGATGAAGCTATCCGGCTTCAACACTACCGCATGAACCGTACGATTAAACGGCGGAGCTTGAGTATGATGGACAATCCCGGCTTGCGACGGCAAATCCTGGATCAATGTTCCGCCGTAGAGGACATTCAATAGCTGAAATCCGCGGCAAATCGCCAGAATCGGTTTGCCGGTCGCGATAAACCGCTGCGCAAACTTCATCTCAAATGCATCACGGATTTCGGAGATCGAACAAACACCGTCTGCCAGCGATTCCCGGCTGTACCAACGCGGATGAATATCATCGCCGCCCGATAACAGCAACCCATCCAGCCGTTCAACAATCTCCGAAATGGCATCGTTTTCAACGAACGGAATCAACAGCGGCATCCCCCCCGCCGTTTCGATTTGCTTCGTATAGGCTAAATCGCAATAGGCAATCTCGCTGGTACGAGCAAAGTCGCGTTCTTCCGACGGCCCTTGATGCGATACGGTAACACCGATCAGTGGTCGTGACATCCTCATCAAGCCGCTAAACCTAATAGCATGAGCGTTACGGCCGCCGCCGCCAGGCAATACCAAGCGAAAGGCTGTAAAATGCGGTTACGAAGCAGCCGTAATAAGAACCAAATCGCCGCATAGCTGACTATCGCCGCTACAATTGCCCCTGCCAAATAGATCCACACGTCCTGCCCGCTGACCGCGCCCAGATCTTTGGCTTGCAGCAGTGTGGCTCCGAAAATTGCGGGCAGGAAAATCAGAAACGAGAAATTTGCTGCTTCGCGCGGATGCAAGCCGCACATCATTCCCATCACAATCGTTGCTCCCGACCGCGAAACACCCGGCAGAATCGCCATTCCTTGAAACAGTCCGATCAGCAGTGCATCGGAAACGGTTATCCCTGCTACGGTCTTATTCCCTTCCGGCAACCGGCTCACTCCGAACAGCAAGCTTGCCGTAAGAATCCAGAAGAAAGCTACCGCCAACGGTTCCTGAAACAGCGATTCAATGAAGCTCTCGAACCCCAAACCGATCAATGCCGTGGGAATCGAGGCAATGATGATCATCCCCGCCAGTCGTCTCCCGCCCGGTGAACGCGCCGGTGCGAACAGCGAGATGATGATTGCGCCGATTTCGCGCCGATAAAACGCCAAGACCGCGATCAACGTGCCGACGTGCAATAACACGTCAAATGCAACTAAGGGCTCTTTGAGCCCCAAAAAATGCTGAAAAATGACTAAATGTCCGGAACTCGAGATCGGCAAAAACTCGGTTAGAGCCTGCACGATGCCCAGGACAATCGCTTCAAGAAAACTCATCGTTCGATTCGCGGCTCCACTTCATGCAGATCGCCGAACTCATAGTGCAAAATCCGTGCTTTCGTATTCTCCCGCCCCGCCGAGAAATCCACGCTCACCGCCGCACCCGTAAACGGCGTCAGCGCCGGGATTATCCTCATGACCTCTGAACGCGTACGCGGTTCCTGTTTTAAGATAATTGAAACGAATTTCCCCGCATCCAGCCCTAACAACTCCCACGCGCTGGCTTGATACCCTAACGAATCTTCATATTGCCGCAGCAATCCTGCCGTATCGGAACCGGTCGGCAAGAGCGGAGCGACAATGTACATCCCGTCGGTCAAGGCATTGTGTCTCGCTAAAGCGTCTTCATTCAGCCAACTGCTGTTGCCCAACAGCGCGGTTCCCATCGGCAGTCGCGGCAAT
Source organism: uncultured Alphaproteobacteria bacterium (assembly GCA_964444755.1). Classification (GTDB taxonomy): domain Bacteria; phylum Electryoneota; class RPQS01; order RPQS01; family RPQS01; genus JAHJDG01. The sequence goes on from CAYUIF010000013.1 coordinate 87,987, forward strand.
TGCGCCGCAAATGTCTCCACTCGTTCCGGGGATACCACAAAGAAAAAGGCTTCTGTGGTGGGTACTTCAATGGTATCGGTGGTATCCGTTTCCAGAGCACCGAATAGGACATCCCCGCCGGTGGCATCGCCGAACATCTGCTCCCGTTCCAGCGGAGTGAGCGCCGTTTGCAGCGCCGGCTGCCCCCGTTTTAAACGGTTTTCATTTGAAAACAGCGTCGCCAATTCCGGTCGAATGTTCGCATCATTGGGATCGTAGTCCGCGGTCGCTTCCATCGTCTCGCCTGCATCTTCAACCGCGCGTGTGATGCCTTCCGCCAGCGCGCGACCCTTGGCGTCCCGCGAGGTCAGCATCATGATATTCCGCAGCCCAAGTTCAATCGTCGCGAAACGTCCGAGGATCTCGGCTTGGGTCTTCCCGGCCGGCAAAAACTCGAACACGTAGGAACTGAATTCCGTATAGGAACGTTGGTCTCCGGTTATCTTCAGCATGGGCGCGCGATATTCGGCGGATAGCATAGTGGCCGCGGCTGCTGAGCCTTCATCCCCCACAAAGACCGTCAACAACGGACCGCCTGACGGCATGAGACTGTCGCAAGCGGTTGCCGTCTCGAACGGAGATCCGGCGCGGACAATTTCGATCCGATCCGCCATACCGGCCTGTCGTAAGGCAAACAAGAAACTCTCCTCGAAACCGCGCGCCACCGGATCATCCGCCCAGGCAAACGATATCAGCAGCACGATCGAGGTTTTATCAATCGTGTGCCGCGGCTGTTCGATGGCGGCATCGGTTGTATCGGTCGCGGCCGCATCCGCAGCGTTTTCTTCGGTGGGCGCGTAGCGCTGTTCCGCGGTCGTCGTGCTCGCCGTCTTGCGAAAGGGCGAACCGATCGCTTGACAACCGACCGCAACGATCAGGATCGCAATCAGCAACAGAATGGAAGCGGCTTTTCTATTCAACCGTAACACTCTTGGCAAGATTTCGTGGTTGGTCAACGTCACATCCCCGCATCACTGCAATATTGTAGGCCAATAGCTGCAACGGAATAACGCTGAGTAACGGAGTCAGCAAGGGGTGGGTTTCCGGAACATAGATCACTTTATCGGCACGAGTCTTCACTTCGGTATCACCTTCGGTGGCAATCGCCAATACTCGACCACCGCGCGCCCGGACTTCTTCGATATTCGAGAGGACTTTTTCATAGGTTCCGTCCTTGATGGCGATAAACACCACCGGCATATCCGCATCAATAAGGGCAATCGGGCCGTGCTTCATCTCCGCCGCTGGATAGCCTTCCGCGTGAATGTAGGAAATTTCCTTCAGCTTTAACGCGCCTTCCAAAGCCACCGGGAAGTTCACTCCGCGACCCAAGTACAGGAAATTGCGGTGATCCTTGAACTCACGAGCGATATCCTCAATGCATTCCCTTGCGGAGATAATCTGATTGATTTTCTGCGGGATATCCGTCAAATCCTGTACGAGT
>CAYUIF010000014.1:0-82321 GCA_964444755.1 uncultured Alphaproteobacteria bacterium
AGCCGGCGGCGACACTGCGCTTCGCCGCCGCTCCGTCGGCCAAACCGGTGTTAATTGTAACGTGCTAATATGCCGTCGGCCCGTTCGTCCTGCGCTTCTCTGTTTTGACCCCATTGCACGATGTTGAATAAGGCTTTGCCTTCTTCATCAGTGACGTCAAAGAAACACGCCGGACGAATCCGCAGCAGGCGCGTATCATACTTGTATTGTTTCAGGTATCCGGTGGAACTGTTGGTGGAACGGTGCACATAGCCGCGGCGCATTTGCGTCACCGAGCCATACAGGTAGATCGTCCCGCGGTCGTCGGGAATCGTGCTGCTCACGTAACCACTGTCGGGATCGTTCTGGTTTTCGAAGGTGAAGCTGGTGCCCAGGGCGACGATTGCCGCCGTGATGACGATGCTGGTATAGGCGCGATTGCTTTGATTATTTCCCAGTCCGTTGGAATTCTCGCGCCCGTTGGCAACCGTGTTGGCGACTTTGACATCGCCTTCCGAGACGATTCCTAAAACCTCGTTGTCCCACAATCCGGGTTGAAGATATCCGTCGAAGGCCCGGGAATGAGTATAGCGGATATCATCCAGCAAACGAACATTCTGCGACGACCCGATGGTAACCCGACCCCCGCAGAGTCCCAGAATCTCCAGCGGCGCATCCACAAAAATACACGTCCGATCGGTAATCGGAACAATCCAGTTATCCGTGGAATCCACCGGGGTTCCGGTGTCCCAGCGGAACATCTTGATTTCGGAATCCGCAAACCGCGCCCGGTAGGTCTTGCCATAGCCTGCGTAAAAATGTCCTTGGGCCGCCGCGCCATCCCGCAGATTCTGCGCAACTACCGGAATATCTACCCGGTTGGCATTGAAGATCGGATACTTGCGGGTGGGAAAGACCGGTGCATAGCCCGTACCACGCCAGAAATCCTCCGCCGTACTCGTAACCTGTTCGTAGAAAACCGGATCCTGCATGACGGCAATCTGGCTGTTGGAATGTACCCGCCCGTTCAGTGTATCCCCGTGCCAGAATTTGATACGGTCCCCGAACCACGTCATTTCGTTGTCCGAAAGATACATGTAATCCGCGAAATTGCGGACTTCCACATAGAGGACCGCTTTGCGCCGGACATCCTTATAATGCTCCCGGTTGTTGCCGCCGGAATCATAAAACGGCATGCGCACGACGCCGACCGTCGAAATTCGGAACCGGCGTTCCTGAGCCCAGAAATTGCCCCCGGACTCACCGAATAGCGCGTTAATCGCCACCGTTTCATATTTCCCGATCCCCGGAACGCGTTCACCCTCTAAGACGGTCTCATGAATGGGCAATTGCGATGCGGGCAGCGATCGCAACCATGCAAATCCCTTCTCCACGATGCCCTGCTGGGCCAAATAATAAGCCTGCATCGCGGCGATGGTCTCGTTGGTTTGGGTCTGTTCATCCGATGGCCATCTTAAAAACGCGATGCTTGTCGCCAATAGCGCCGTCACGATAGCCATTACTGCGATCAGCATAAACCCGCCCTGATTCGCGGCTGGTTTTTGAACAATGGGTCTGTTCATCGTGCCTCCCCTTTGCCGGCTGGTTGAAGTCCACGACATCATTCGTTTCCATCCGTATCGTGTCGCGAATTCCGTTACTGTCAAGTTCGCATCATTCCGCTCATTGAAAGCGGTATGATGTAAACTTCACTGCGGTCCGACGACCGTTCGGAGCTGAACCGAAAGGCGTGTAAATCACTCGACCGGCGGCTGGCGCACTCCTGTGTTGATGCTGTTCGCGTTTATTCGTATAGCGCAGTCTCCCTCGCCGCAGTGCAGCTGCACTGCGGCGAGGAGCTGCGAATCGTATTTATCGAAAGCCGGCTAACTGTTACCGATTACGATTTCCCGGAACGGATTGGATTCGACATCCCAATTCCGCAGGCAGATTTTCGTACGGTATTGACGCTCCCGAACATAATAGCCGGAGTAGAGTCCCCACGCCGACGAATTGCGATGGGTGTAGTGCAAGGTCAGCGTGACCTCCATCACATTCTCACGCAGTTTGAAGATTCCGTCAGGATTATCTTCACCGGATAGATTAACCGGAAATTCCGTACGATATTGTGGGAGATTCAACCGCAAACCTTCAACCGTCATGCGGTCTTGCCGGTTGAAATCATTCAGGTGAAAGACCCGGGGCGAATGACCGAGGAATTGATAATCATTCCAATCCGGAATCCGGTTGTTCCACAGAACGCCGCGTTGCGGATGATACGTCAATTCAATAAAATGATAACCCTGATTGCTGTTGACCGTGCGGTACGTCCAGTTATTCATGAGGCCGTGTTCTTCGATCAGGTCGTCCACCACGGTTTTCCAGCGCTCATAACGTCCGCCCCCTAACTGCTCCGCCCCCCAACCCCAACTCATAATGTTGGTTAATTCCTTCATGGCCATATGGCCATAATTGTCCATCAACCGTTCCGCGTTCTGGATTTTCCATTGGGTCCGCATATTGGCGAAAGCCATCCACGCCCCGGCCAATACGACTCCGGCGACCGTGAAACTGATGGTGGTGGACACCAGCGTAAATCCGCGCCGCCATCGCTTTCGCGTTGACCGCGGATCGGTAGTGCGAGTTCGCTTATTCGTTGCCATGAAACGTCCCTCCCATTTCATCGAGGTGAATGTCAAATACCGGCACTGCTACAATTCGGCGCGAACCACGACGGCTGTTGTGAACGTCAGTTCGCGGTCCATACCGATTCCGTGCGCGCGGAAGGCTTCCGCCATGCTTCGCTCCCGCCATCGGGCGCGGAGCGTGACATAATATCCGCTGCCTTTGACCTGCGGATCAATGATGCGCGCGCGATCCCGCGTGACGGTTACATAAACCACTTCGACATTCCCGCCTCGATCGTCTTGCAGATCAATCGGTTCCGGCGGATACGTTTTCACCGTAGTGAGAAAACTACGGGTGGCGTTCGGATCCCGCGTATCGGTGATGGTCTGCATTTGTCCGATCACCTCTTCCATCCGCCCCCGCAGGATGTAAGCCGCGGCCTTGGCGTGTTCCTGCCGAATCATCGCCTCCCGGCCGTAGATCATCGCTCCTGCGGTTCCGGCAACAGTGATCGAAAGGATCACCATTCCGATCGCTACGGACATCAGGTCCGCAGCGCCTCGTTGCCATTTCATAAGTCGCGTCATTTGTCCCTCCCTAAGACCAAATGAACAGCTATTAATCCGTCAAATTCACTTCAAACAGCTTCGGATTCTCGGCCACGTGGGCGGCCGTCTCGCGGCTGATCATTCCTTTGTGCAGAAGCCGCATCAGATCCTGATCAAGGCTCTGCATACCGGACTTGCCGCCGGCCTGAATCACGGAGGGGATTTGGTAGATTTTATCCTCACGGATCAGGTTCCGAATCGCGGTGGTCGCCATCATGACTTCCGCCGCCACCACTCGTCCGCTGCCATCCTTCTTCGGCAGCAGCTTTTGTGCCACGACCGCTTCCAACGATTCCGCCAGCATGGAACGGACCTGGGTCTTTTGCGCGGCTGGGAAAATATCGATGACACGGTCAATGGTTTTCGCGGCACTGGACGTATGCAAGGTTGCCAACACAAGGTGTCCCGTTTCCGCGGCCGTAAGTGCCAATGAAATCGTTTCCAAGTCACGCATTTCACCGACCAGAATCACATCCGGGTCTTCACGAAGCGCGGCTCGAAGAGCATTAGCGAAGGAGTGGGTATTGGCTCCCAACTCACGCTGATTGACCATGCAATTTTTGGAATCATGAAAAAACTCCACCGGGTCCTCAACGGTCACAATGTGGAGTTGCTTGTATTCATTGATCCAATCAATCATGGTCGCAAGCGTGGTGGTCTTGCCCGATCCGGTCGGACCGGTCAATAAAACCAAACCCCGGTCGCGCTCCGCCAGATCCCGCATGACTTCCGGCAGACCTAATTCTTCAAAGGAACGAATTTCCGACGGAATCGTCCGAAATACCGCTCCAATTCCGTTGATCTGCTGAAAAATATTCACACGGAACCGGGCCAGCCCTTCGATCTTGGCCGAGAAGTCAATTTCTTTCATCTCTTCGAACCGGTCAAGCTGATCACGATTCAATACGGAATGAGCAATGTGCAGCATTGTCTCATTGTCCGAAATCGGCAGCGCCAGCTTCCTCATCGTACCGTGCACACGGATCATCGGAATTGATCCGGTCGAGAGATGTAAGTCAGAGGCTCCCTGGCCTACAGTAAACCGTAGCAGTTCGTAGATGTTGATCTTCTGATCAGTCGCGACCTCGGCCACAATAATCCCTCACTTCGTTTTCAAGAATCCGTTCCCATCATACGAGGCAATAAATACCGAAATTTATTCGGATTAGCCTTCATCATTGGGCAGACCGTAGCCCGTCCACGAACCGTCCTGAATGTTGTACACAACCTGATGGCCCGCACCACCGCGCATTTGCTCGGTAGAAGTCGCCTGAATCGTTACCGGCGGTGAACCAACGATGGTGAATACCCACTGCAATTTTGTGGATTGTGCAATTTCTAGATACTTTTCCTGCTCCAGCTCTTCGACAGTGGCCGGCCAATCGCCCTTGTCCTGATAAAATACTTGCACCGACTGCCAAATCGCGTTGATCGTGGTCTTGGCATCCGATGCACGGGCGCTCTTCACGTATTCAACGTAAATCGGCACCGAAATAGCAGCCAGAATCGCCACAATGACCACGACGATGAGGATTTCGATTAGGGTGAAGCCCTTCTCGTTCCGTCGGCGGTGGAACCTGCTCAACATGGTCTCTCCTTATTCTTTGTCTCTTCGGACGGTCGAGTCCTCTTTCGCCGTCCCCCATTAAACCCCAAATACTTGAACTTGCCGAACAAAAAGTTACAACCTCATAAGCATTTTAGCAAGTCCTAAGTGCCTCGGTAGCCAGTGGTTGCCGAGGCTATTCAATTCTTTAGAGGCAACAAGTGTTCCTCGTACGATCGCTTCAATGGTGTCCATAAAGCCAGTAAAAACATTTGAGGTACATAATCGGCCTCGCGCAACATCTGCACTTCGTGCATATTTTGCGTCACAGTCTCCAGTATGCAAAAATGACCCGCGCAAAACTTTTATAATTGAGAGGCATAATTTTATCTTGACCGCATAAATAATACAGGCCATGTCTTATAAGCTCAGACATGGCCTGCACACTCGTTTCACAAAATGTGACTTAGGACATCACACGACAACGTCCCATTATGACACAGGTAGCCCATCCCCCGACCGCCACCGGTAATACAATCGCCAGCACAATCAGCGGATTCAACTCAAAAACTCGCGTGCCGGTCAAAAGGTCCAACCACACTCCCAGTTGCTGAAGCGCTTTGAATCCCATTTTCAATAGTGTCTGGCCACTTAACGCCAGCATTAAGCCCACCGTGAAAAATGACACGCCGATTTTAGTGGGCTCCCACATCCGCACCCATCCCGGCAACGGTCGCGGCGCTTCCGTTAAGGCTCGCAGCAACACCGTGCGGGTAAAAGCGGCGGATGGCTCAATCCACGTCTGTTCGCTGAGTAATGAGCTAATTTGATTGCCGGTCTGCCACGCCTGCTTGAATGCGGCGTCTTCCTCAATCAACCGCTCGATTTCTTGCCGTTCGACTGGCGATAGTCCGCCATCTTCGTATTCGGGTAGTTTCCGATAGGCATCTTCGAGAGTCATAGCATTCCCTCCCCCTCGGGTTCGCGTCCGAGGAGCCGGTCTCGCAGCCATGCTTTTCCGCGAAACAAATAACTTTTTACCGTTCCCATGGGCACACTCATGATATCGGCAATTTCCTGATAGGATAGATCCTTTAAGTAATAGAGCGTAATAGCCGTCTTATAATGATCCGGCATCTGGTCAATCAACGGCCCTAACTTCGCCTTTAGTACAACTTCCTCGGCATATTCGTTATCGGATGACGTTCTCAATTGCGGAATAACCGCGAGTGCCGGATCATCAATCTGAACATGGATAGACCGCCCGCGGGCCGATTTGCCTTCTGCAATACATAAATTTATAGTAATTCTATATATCCATGTCGAAAGCTTGCACTCGCCCCGAAATCTTGGCAGAGCCTTCCAGACCCTAAGAAAGACCTCTTGGGCTAAGTCCTCTGCACCCTCCGCGCGGCCCGTCATTCGTGCCGCCAGATTCAGGACCATCGCCCGATAGGTATCTACAAGTTCAACAAAAGCAAGCTCATCGCCCTTACGGAGCCGACGAAGTAACTGCGTTTCGTCAACTTGGATTCCATTTTTAGGTTGATCCGAAATACCCTTCTACCTCATTTTGGAGCACACAATCGGCAGATTGTTTCACACCTCTGGTTCATTCCGATTATGCAACATTCAAATAATTTGCTAATCTTACGGAGTAGACGGCCCTCAATTATGAGTTCATGATCTGTGATCCGTTGAGGCACCGCTTTTAACGAAGTACTTGTTTAATCAGATAACGGAGTCAGCAATGGAAGGCATAATTGCGCTGTTCCTCCCGATCATTGCCATTGTCGGATCGTTCACGGTCATTTTAGTTATTGTCCTGGCGGTCCTCAACAATCGCCGGGCGCGATTGGAAATGCTGCATAAAGAACGAATGATGGCCTTGGAAAAAGGCCTGCCCGTGCCGATGGATTACAGCGATTCGCAATCGCGCCGCCGTCCGTATGTATCCGGATTAATTTGGGCGGGCATCGGTATTGCTTTAGTGATCTGGGGATCGCTTTCCGGTGAAAGCGATATGAATGCATGGGGTCTCATCCCTTTCTTCGTGGGAGTCGCGCTGTTGGTTGGCGATTGGATGGCCCTCAAGCGGGAACGGAAGAACGATAACGATTCAGCAGTGTTTCCGCCGGCGGATGCGTCGTATCGAGGTCCGGAAAATCCGTCATAAAATGCAGGCCGCGGCTCTCCTTGCGGCTTTTTGCGCTGTGTACGATCAGGTCTGCTAAAATGACCAGGTTGCGCAGCTCGACTAAGGGGGTATTAACGCGAGTCCGGCGGTAGAAGTCCTCGACTTCATTACGCAGCAGCGCCATCCGCCGCTGGGCACGTTCCAAGCGGAAGGTTGAACGAACGATTCCCACATAATCCCACATGATTTTGCGGATTTCGTCGCGATTGTGTTCCACTAACACCCACTCTTCCTGATTAACCGTCCCTTCGGCCGACCAGTCTTCAGCGACCGGAACCGCGGGTGCCTCTTGAAGCCATCGGCGACAGCTCGCGGCGGCTTGATCAGCAAAAACCACCGCTTCCAAGAGCGAATTGGAAGCCAACCGGTTGGCACCATGGACACCGGTCATGGCCACTTCACCAACCGCGAACAGCCCGGGCAGACTTGTCCGGGCTTCTAAGTCTGTGACCACCCCGCCGCATTGATAATGCGCTCCCGGAACCACCGGAATCGGTTCAGTCGTAAAGTCTATCCCCCGCTGACGGCAGATACGGTCAATGTTCGGAAACTCCTCACGCAGCGCATCCGCCGGCAGATGCGAACAATCCAAGACAACGAAGGGCTCCCCGCGCTTTTTCAACTCGGCGTCAATGGCCCGGGCAACGATATCCCGCGGCGCCAACTCCTTACGGGAATCGTAGCGATGCATAAACGGCTCACCGTCACGGGTTCGCAGGCGAGCGCCGAATCCCCGCAACGCCTCGGTGATTAATGCACGGGAGGCTCCCCCCTCACCCGGTTCATAAAGAGTGGTCGGATGAAACTGGAAGAATTCAAGGTTCCCGACTACCGCACCCGCTCGCCATGCCGCCGCTAATCCATCCGCCGTCGCGATTGCGGGATTGGTTGTATGGTAATATACCATTCCCGATCCGCCGGTAGCCAGAACTACTGCCTGAGCGGTAATCGCTTCTACGGTGTCCCGCTGTTCGTCTAACACATACGCGCCAAAACACCGGGGAATCGTTCCCGCTTCAAATGCCTTCCGGCTGTGCGGCTCCATCAACAGGTCAATCATGAAATGGTGTTCCAGCAACTCTAATCGACCGCTGGAGCGCGCTTGTTGCAGCAATACCGATTCGATTTCCTGTCCCGTATGATCATGATGATGCAGAATCCGGGAACGACTATGCCCCCCCTCGCGGGCTAAGGCCAACTCCCCTTCGTGCCGCGAAAACCTGACTCCCAAATCCATAAGTTCGCGAATCCGGTCGGGAGCCGATTTAACCACTAATTGCACCGCTTCATTGCGACATAGCCCCGCTCCGGTCTTGATGGTGTCCTCATAATGAAGATGAAAATCGTCATCTCGGGCGGTAACCGCGGCGATTCCGCCTTGCGCCCAATTCGTCGCAGTATCGGCCGAATCCTTCTTTGTGACCAAAATCACGTCGGCAAACCGGGAGGCTTTCAGGGCTAAGCTTAAACCGGCAATACCCGAACCGATAATCAATATGTCCGTAGTCTGGTGGGACAATTGGCTATTCCTAATGAAGTTTAAACCGCTAATTTACCGAACCTCACTGCGATTGTCAAGCCATTTGCATATGATTTGAGATCGATTATTTTTTATTCGGGATATAATATGATAACGCACAGTCGCTCGATAAATCAGGATCTTCTATCCTTTTGGTATGAATACGCAGCACCGGGTCGAGTTGGTTTATTGGATATTGATGCCATTATCGCTAAGTTGATCGGATGGGCGGAACGCCGGGTTACTCCGAATCATGAGCCGTCCCCGTGGACGCATGTTTTTATTTTTGCTCACCCCCGGCACGGGATTCCCTGGATCGCCGAAAGCGATATCAACGTTCCGCTTCTCGGATTCCGTCCCAAACCGAATGGACCGCAACGGAATCCGATTTACAAATGGTCCCACCCGGCAGTCGTCCGAGCCGCAGTGTTGGAAACGAATCTATCGGAGGACTCGATTGTAAAACTGAACACCGTAATCACGCGGCTGACCCAAAGCAACTTGACCTATCGCGTTTCGGAACTGGTAGAAGCTGCCATCGCATTAGTCAGACAAGATCTCGGGTATCGTACGTTCTTTCACCGTTATGATGCCATGCATTGCGCGCATTTCATTCGGGAATGCTTGCGCGCCCTGAACAGCGATCCATTGGCTAAGTCCATCTTGCCCGAAAACACCGTTCCGGAACATTTCGCTCAAGTCTATCCGATCATTGCCGAGTGGACACGCCCGCCGGATCAAGAGCACGCCGATTGAAATATCTTTCTTAGAAGAACCGCCGCGAAATGCAGATCGCGGCGGTTCTTGTTATTATCGTAGCAGAAATCAGCGAATGAGAATCAACTTGCGCGTTTCGTTGAATGTCCCCCCGGCATCCATACGATAGAAATAGATTCCCGATGGAACCAGTCCGCCAGATTCCGTTCGGCTATCCCAGCGGGCATGATATTCCGCCGGCGCATGAATCCGATGAGCAAGCGTCTTGACTTTGCGGCCCAGTAAATCGAATACGGTAATTTCGACTTCCGCCGTATAGGGAACCACGTACGAAAAGGTCACATCCTGATTGAACGGATTAGGATAGGCGTTCCCTAAGATGAAATTCTGCGGAGGAATCCGCGGAATACCTTCAATTAAGGCATCCAATTCATGTTCGTAAAAACTGAATGAGACCGCCGTTATTCGATAATAATAACGTTGACCGGGGATTAAACCACGATCCGTAAACTGATAACGCGCAGCGGTCGGATCATAGCCCCGTCCGACCAATTCGGGAGACGTCGCATAACTGGCGACCGGCATAAACACGGTATCGGTTTCCGCCCGCCGCAGCAGAATGAAACCGGCATTATCGCGTTCCGATGCGACCACCCACCAGACCCGCAACGCACCGAACAGCGTATCTTGCTCCGTTCCATAGGATGTCAGTTCTACATCGAGTGGGACATCCGGCCGTCCAATCGGCCAAGTATTGGCAATGATCGGATCCATTCCGCAGTCGATCGAAGACGGTCCCGCCACTTGAAAATGAACGGAATGGCCGGCATCGGCGGTGGGCGAGAACGCGACGGTCAGAATTACATTCGTACCAAAGCCATCGATCTCAATCGCCAACGAATCGAAAACCAAATCTCCGCCGTTCCAGGTGGAGATTCGACCGACCAAAGCATCATCGGCCTCGGAAAAAATCGAATCCTCACTCTGCCACAGTGAAATCTGCGAGGCGAGAAAATCACTGATGACGGCTGAGCCGAACGGATGAAAAACCAGTTTCCGTAGTACACTCTGGGTCGGAATTGCCCGCAAACCCAACCAGAAGGCTTCGGACCGCGTTGCGCCCGGCGCCACTTGACCGTCACCGATTTCACCGCCATTCACGTAAACGGTGGCACCACTGGTATAGAAAAGACTATCCACCCGAGCAACGCTCGCGGGATTACCCAGTGTATCCTGGTATTGCACCGTCAGCGAGTACATGGAGTTTAAAAGCAATTCCGAACCGCCCTGGGTTGAATCGATACCGCTGCTGGAATACAACGCTAACGGCTGAACATAGACCACTTTCCCGGTATCCGCATTAGCTGCGGGATTCGATACGAACAAGACATGCGGTGAGCCATAATCAACAGACTCCCCTGCGGTTTGCGTAAAAATGAGTTGTAGGGTACCCGGAAACGCGCGTTCCGGTTGCTGGAACCGCACCGGAGAATTGATGCGTTCAAGGGTGTCGCCGGTTTGGGGGGCCAATATCGTTGCCGGTACGGTATGGTTATCATAACGGAGGACTGCCGTATTGGACGAAGATTCCGGGTTAGACAAATAGTCCTGGTAATGAATTCGAACGAAATACCGCACACCGTCTACTAACTGATTATTCTCCTCCTCGGTCCCATTTCCCGCTACCGAATCCACGAGATCGGAATAGCTGAAGTTTCGCGCATTCAGATACAGCACGGTGGTTCCGCGAACAATATTCCGTAAATAGACGGAATGAACACCCGCCGGATCGGTGATTTCGGGGATCGCCCCAAACCGCACATTAACGCTTCCGGGCAACGGATCCTCCGGCAGTGAAAACGACACTAAAAATGTCTCATTTTCGTTGACGTTGGTGCGCGGTTCGGTCATCGTCGCGGGAATCGTGGTACGATCGTCCGGCCAAACGTAGCCGTAATTGGTAACGGATACGTTAGCGTTTCTGAGCGTATCGCCATAAGTGAGTGTCACATAATAAACGCATTGGCTGGTCAGCCAATCTTCTGCTCCGTGATTGTTCTCCGCCACGTGCGGACTGTTCGAACCAATATTCCGGCCATCCAAATAGAAGGTATGTAATGCGTCGCGGTTATAGTCCGGATTCAAGCGCAGAATATGCGGGCTTAACGAGTCCGCCACCGGCGACAGTGAATCCGCCATAAAGGTCAACCATACCGTATCCGCGAACTGCGGAAGTTGGAAAAGTACGGGTACCAGTGAATCCGTGCGCGAGGTTCCGATCCGCGGTTCATACAAAGTCGGAAATAAGGTTGAAAGCCGCGTATAGATCGGTTCAATCGAGTCCCCCGACGCGGTATTACCCAATGTATCCCGGTAAACCATCGCCAAACGGTAATCGGCAATATTGGACAGGATCGAACTTCCGGACATGGAGTCCACCAGAGTCGGATTGTTCAGCGCCAGCGCATCAAACGTAATCTGTTTGGACAATCCGGGAGTGATATCCCGCAAATAGAGTATCCGCCGATCCTCGACGGCATCCAGTCTCTCGAAGGCCAGTATCAAGGAACCGTCCGCGGCTTGTTCCGGTTGTGAGTATCGAATGTCGAAGAATCGGGGAATCGTGGCTTCGCGTTCCGGGCTTAATATGGAAAGCTGCTCCGTCAGGCGGTCAACACGAACCCCGGCCACCATGGCGGTAGCCACTGGATTGGTGTTCAGATCCTGATAGGATATCGCGAAGGTATACGTGGAATTATGAGCTAACGCGGTCGGTCCTTGAATCGAATCCATATAGGTTAGATTTCGCAATGAGGTCGCATTCAAAGGCACGACTTTCAACGCGCCGGGAGCGCGATCCCGGAGGTAGATGCGAGTTGTGGAATCGGTAACCTCATTGCGGAGCGATAGAATCAACGAACCGCTTAACGCTTGTTCCGGTTGACTGTATCGAAACTGAAACGTCGCGGCAACCACTCCTCCGGCGGTCGGATTGAAGATGACCGGGGGATAGGTCCGAACATCGACAAACCGCAGATACGTGGCATGCAAATCATCCACCGGGTCATTCAACGACCGAATCGATCCGACCGCAACCTGACTGGTATAATGCGAACTGAATTGAATATCCCCGTCGGCATTGCGTCCATAAAGCGCCAATTCCAATTGGAGTGAGTGCACATTGGGATTGACAATGGGCGGCAAACTGAATTGAAAACGGATGGTTTTAACTTGGGAAAGACTATCAATGATGACCGATGCCTGGTCAATATTCACCGAATAACTCTGAACCGCCGTATCGGTAGGGACAAATTGAGTATAAGCGTGCAGACGGACTTGATGGAGCGCATTGGCATCCAATCCGACACCAACTGCTGACCAACCTTCCTCAGTCTCATAGGACGTCAGCACATACACGCTGTCACCGTCTTGGACCAGGGAATCAAGGAGTTGCCGCGTACCAGACAGACCGATTCCTTGCGGGTCTATGGGCTGCGCAAAGCCGGCAGTTACGGTTAGAATCAGAATCACGAAGGCGAGAGATAATCGCTTCATGCCGGTTCCTTTTGTCGGATTCAATTGAATTCTCCAACCCGTAGTGGCATCATTTCAAAAAATTCGGTTCACTTCAGAATCAGCAATTTGCCGGAAAATTGCCCGGCGGCACCATCAATTCGGTAAAACACCACACCACTGGCCTGCGAGTCAAACATCCGATTCAACACTGCCCCGTTCGGTCCGGCGATTAATCGCGGATATTCGGCAATCTGTTGACCCAGAATATTGAACAACCGGACGGTCGCTTCCTGCCGGATGGGCAGCACCAGTTTGGGGGATTCACCTGCAGGCAGAGGATTGGGATACAAACCGGCTTTAACGGAGGGGACGTCATGACTGCGCCGTGGTTCCCGCTGAACTCCGTAGCGTTCCCGGGCCCGTTCAGCCTGTACTCGCAAGTCCTGGATATCCTCGCCGCTGACCATCGCATAAGCGAAGGTTCTGGTCTCGTGACCCGCCATCGCAAACGGGCCGCACGCAATTAGAAAGCTCAGATCGAGCGGATGCTCCCGAATTGTTCCCATTCCCTGTTGCAGCAACGCCCACTTCAGTGAATCACTCCAATTTCCGGGCGGATCAATCTCCGCTCGATTATCTACCACATATAATGCAGACCACGCGTCCTGCAATGGAACAATTCCCGCCACCGGATGACCGGGAGCCGTAGCTTGGACAAAGGCAATGTCAGACTCTTCGTCATAACCCGCCAGATTACCGCCCGATGGTCCCAGATCCCAATCCAAGAAAAATCCGGCGTAGGTTTCGTTCCACGGATTTACCGAGCGGTTTTCCACCGCGTATTCGAGAATCAAGTATTGATTGTCATTCGCGCTTTGCCATCCCAAACAAGCTGCATTCACTTGTGCAAACAACGGAATATCCGCTTGCCGATCCTCGAAAACGGCACGCGCCTCAATGTCGGCGCGGTCCGATGAGACGAAGTGAGCGATGTTGTCATCCGTGGTAACCCAATCAAACCGGTTATAGGCACTGTTTCCATAGGCATTATCGGACACCAAACCGTCCGCCGCCAATACAAACGACCCGTGATAGAGCGCATTAGATCGTTCGGAGAGCCGCAAGCCATCTCCCAAATAAGTCCGATGTACATAGTCTTTATAACCCAAGCAGCCGTTTTCCGCAAATCCCAAGGATAGTTGTCCGTTATCGACGTTGACGAATGTCGAGTCCAGATAAACGACTGTAGTACCGCGCCCGACAACCCGGCCGTTCGCTCCGACCAAATCAATGGACAGCGGTAAAATGAAACCCCGGGCTGCGGTTTCACTTAACTGTACTTCCATTGCGGTGGTACTCATATACGGACCGCCGCGCGGGATGTTGCCAAAAACCAAGACCGGATTGCGCAATGAGACATCTGCGGACGTGGTCGCAACATAGCCGACAACGGTCTGCGCATCCATCCAATCATTGAAAATCGAAATTCGCACCTCGGCCTTTTCGCCGGCGCGGATGCGACCGTCGCCATTACCCTCGATCTCGTGAAAAGAAGGTTTTCCCAACCGTAATCCTGGCAATGAATCTTCCAATGCCCGCCAGGCGTTTACGCGACCGAATCCCAGCAAACCCGCATAATCGGGATTAATATCATCCATTGGATCGCAGGACGATAAAACACGCGCCATGATCTCGCGTCCGGATATTCCGGGGAAGCGGCTGGCGACCAGACCGCACGTTGCCGCCACCAACGGGGCAGACATGCTGGTTCCCTGCCAAACGTCATAGCCGTGACCGGCGCCGTCGGTGCAAATCGTGGAGATCATCACTACGCCCGGCGCCGACACTTTAACCCAAGTCCCGAACTGAGTAAAATTCGCCGCCAGATCGTCCATCCGCGACGCCGCAACACTTAACACTCCCTCAATGCCCGCCGGATAATGCCGATCCTGCACATGTGAATTACCCGCGGAAGCGACCACGACGCAGCCCTGATCCAATACATATTCGATAATATCCCGCTCATAAGCCGACTCGGCATCGCCGCCCCAGGAGCAGTTAATCACTTTCGCGCCGCTGCGGCAGGCATAATAGATGCCGTCATAGCCATAGTCTATTGAGCCTTCTCCGCCAACCCGCACTCCCATAATCTGACAGTCGGGAGCTAATCCGGCAATCCCCTGGCCGTTGTTGCGCGCAGCGCTGGCTAAGCCCGCCACATGCGTTCCATGCGACTCGGCTCCGGCTAACGGATTGGGAAGCGGTTCACCGTCGCCATCCACGAAGTCCCACCCGTAGATGTCGTCCACGTAGCCGTTGCCGTCGTCATCCACACCCGCGAGTCCGTTCACTTCCTGAGTATTTTCCCACCGAGCATGAATCAACTCCGGGTGCGTGAAATCCACTCCCAAATCCAACACGGCAATCGCCACCGACGGATCGCCGCGCGTGATATTCCACGCCGCTTCGGCTTCCATGATGCGCAATCCCCACTGCTGATTATAGTAGGGATCGTTGGGTACGCCGTCCAGGGAGCCGAACGGATTGCCGCGATCTTCGCAGAATTCATCTAAATAGCGCGGCACTCGCGGTTCCACATATTCAACCCGCGGATCGTTCCGCAGCAAACTGACCAATTCGGAAACCGCATTGACAGTGTTTGTTTCAATAATCGAGATGCGTTCCAGTCCGATAGCGGTGCGTTCGTTGACCGGCAGCGCCGCCCTTAAACATTGCACGTGAGCAGCAGCACTCGCCGGCAATAATCCTTCATCCAATTGCGCAGGCAAGCATCGCCATTTAACGATCACTTCGCGCGAAGCCTTTTCCGACCTTCCCGAAACCGCCGCAAACACGGTTGAAACACATAGCAGGCTGATCAAGATTGCTCGTCTCATTGCGATAGGCTCCTCGCTTGTTGGCCAAGCCGATTCAATCCTTCGGCAACTTCAGCACGTGGACCGCCGAAACTCACCCGCAAACAACCCGGACACTCGAAATAGCTGCCCGGAAACACTACCGTATCCCATTCCTCGAACATCCGCTTCGCAAAGGCACGATCATCCCTTTGACCGGGTAATTCGACCAACGCGGATATCCCTCCGGCGGACGGCACTCCCTTCAGTTCGGGAGTGCGCGCAAGAAAATCATCAAACAATGATCGCCCGTGTGCCGCTTCATTAGTGCGGGCAATCATCCAATTCACCGCCGCGGGACTATTCAAGATTCGGCAAGCCAAGTCCTCGGTCATGTACGGCTGGTTAACACCCAGCAGATTATTCAACCGATAGGCGCGATGGACGACGTTCCGCGGTCCCACCGCCCAACCGATCCGCAGTCCATCCAATCCCCACGATTTACCAAGGCTATTGATCGAAATCGCGCCGTCAGAAAATCCGTGGAATCGAAAATCGCGGCGGATCATTGGCAAAAATACTTCGTCAATCATGACCGCCGCACCCACCCGTTGCGCCGTTTCGATAATCGCCGCTCGCCGATCGGATTCCAAAGCCACATGCGTGGGATTGTGCAGATCGGTCAGCATGATTACTTTCGTATCGGCCGTGATCAACCGCTTCAATTCTTCGGGATCGGGTTGATAGCCGTCTTGTTTCCGCCGCGGTAGCCGAATGACGCGATTCGCCCAGACCTGTACGCCCCGCAGAATTGGTTCATAGATCGGAGTCTCGACAATCGCCGTCCCGCCGCCCGACAGCAACGCTCCCGCAATCAGGAAGTTGCTTTGACTCGCGCCTTGTGCCAGCAGAATGTTAGCCGGATCGGTTCCGTACCATTCGGCAATACGCTGCCGCAGTCCGTCGTGTCCCCATTCGTTGTGTCCCCCGATATCCGGAACAAATGGACCGCCCGGAAGGGTATTCACATCGGTAATCGAAGGAACACCGCTGCGCGCCAGATTATAGCGTCCTCCCACATAGCCGCTCTTCGCCCATTCCATCAGGGGCGATGGCTGCCATTTCACGAATGATTCAGCGGACATCGATGGCTACTTTTCCAATACAATCCGGGAGACTTCAGTAGTCGAAGCCGTCTTCAGCCGGATAAAATAAATCCCCGAACTCCAGCCGTCGGCATCCACCGATGTCTCATGATAGCCCGCCGCCCGGAAATCGTCCAGCAAGACCGCCCGCTCGCGGCCTAAAAGATCATACACACTCAATTGTACCGGTCCGCTTTGCGATAATTCGAAACTCACCACCGTTCGTGCATTGAACGGATTGGGATAAGCCGGATGCAACGACGGCTCGCGAACCGCCGAACCGGGATTCAGGATTCGCACGTCATCGGTACCGGTTTCCATAACCACTCGGATGAAGAAATTCACGCCGCGCCAGCCCTCACGCATTAGAACAAACCGTCCGTTGTACCACTCGCTTGCATAGTCCGTTTCGCCGCTGCCACCGTCCGAGAGAATTGCCAGTGAATCTCCGTCATTCAATAGTGCCGTGTAACCGGCATGAAACATCGTATTGGCTTCCACTCCGAGACCATATCCGGTTAGATCCACGTAAACAAACTGGGTCGAGTCCTCCCGCCAACTCGAATCCAAACTGAATATAAAAGGTAAAATATCGGCATAGGCCGTCGTATCCGAAATCCAGACATCATCCGCCACCGGCAGCAAGTCCGGGCCCGAAGCCCAGATTTTTGTGATCAAGTCCGGCGAACCGGTTGTCCACTGGGAGAAATTGCGGGTGGGAAAAACGAACAACACACCGCGAATCACACCATCCGCCGGAGCTTCGAAGCGCTGATTGCGCAGATCGTCCCCATAAGCATCAGGAAAGCGAAAGGCATAGACCGGGTAATTATTGTCCCGCTGGAGAGTGTCCGTATCGGCATCCAGACTGAAAGTCCGCACCTGATCGCAGGACACATTCAGCGGATTCAGCGCATCGTCTTTCGTCTGCGCCAATCCGCTGGCGATGACAATCGCTACAGCAAAAATGATAGAATTGATTCGTTTCAAGCAGGTATTAACCTTGTACCGATCGGGAATCCTACATCCTGTAAGTTAGCGGAAAACTTACATAAAATCAAGATATAAACAGATTGTCAAGATGCGGAAGGCAGACATTAGGCGCGATCCTGTTCTCGGTTCTCGACGATAGTGTGCCCAGTGAGGACACTATGAACATTTTGCGCCCGTGGAATTCATCCGGCTGAGATTTCATTGTCCACAGTGAAGGTCATTAAGTACATATCCTTAGCGTGTTGCATAACATCTTGCAAACCTGCAACGTGCTCTTGACTTTCCTTTGCTAATCCCTTATCTTTAGCGATAACAAGCAAAAACTATACCCTCGAGGGGTCTATTCCGCTCCTCGTAAATTGATACAGACTCTTGAAAACAATTAACGATTTATCCTCCGAAATTCGTGCCAAACTCGCCGAAATCCGTTTGTTGATTATGGACGTGGACGGTGTGCTGACGGATGGACTGATTAACCTGGACGATAACGGTATTGAAACCAAATCTTTCTCAACCCGTGATGGTTTGGCCTTATTCTGGATGAAAAGGTTCGGTCTCAAAACCGGTGTCATCTCCGGCCGCAAATCGGCGGCTACCCAGATCCGCTGTGAGGATTTACATCTCGACGAGATCCACCTCGGGACTATGTACAAGACTCCCGTTTTCGAAGAAATTCTCGCTCGCACGGGTATCCCGGCATCTGCCGTTGCCTATATCGGGGACGATATAATTGACCTCTGTCTCCTGAAGCGGGCGGGTGTCTCGGCGGCTCCAGCGGACGCCCATCCGGAGGTGCTATCGCAAGTGGATATCGTGCTCGATCTTCCCGGTGGACACGGGGCAGTTCGGCACTTCCTTGATCTATGGCTGGCGGCCACGGGACAATGGGATAAAGCCATGGAGGAAATTCTGCATGGCAATTTCTGATAATCAATCAGCCCATTCAGTTAAAGCCGAGAGCTTAGCGGTTGCCAAACGGTTGCTGATGATCGAAGCCAATGCGGTAAAAGCCCTCGAAGGGCGGTTGGGAGAATCCTTTGCCAAAGCACTGGAACTACTGGTCGCTTTAAAAGGGCGGGTGATCGTAACCGGCATGGGTAAATCCGGTCATATCGGTCGGAAGATCTCAGCCACCCTCGCCAGCACCGGTACCCCATCCTATTTCCTCCATCCCACCGAAGCGGCTCACGGTGATCTGGGGATGGTCACCCGGCAGGACGGGGTGATTGTCCTCTCGAAGAGCGGTGATACCGCCGAATTAACGCACTTGATTCCTTATTTCAAACTGCTGGGAATTCCGATTATCGGTTTATTGGGATCGTGTGACAGTCCCATCGGCGAGAAATGCGATGTTTGTCTGGATGTTTCGGTTATCGAAGAAGGGTGTCCTCTGGATTTGGCTCCGACAG
The DNA here is from genome assembly GCA_964444755.1 of uncultured Alphaproteobacteria bacterium. Classification (GTDB taxonomy): domain Bacteria; phylum Electryoneota; class RPQS01; order RPQS01; family RPQS01; genus JAHJDG01. The sequence goes on from CAYUIF010000014.1 coordinate 19,113, forward strand.
CCTCTACCACCGCGGCACTGGCGATGGGTGACGCCTTGGCCGTGGCGGTGATGACCGAGAAGAAATTTCGACCTGAAGATTTCGCATTCCTTCATCCCGGCGGCGCGTTGGGGCGGCGGCTGCTGAAGCAAATCCACGAAGTAATGCACGCCGGTGATGAGATTCCCATTGCCCATGCGAACACGTCCATTCGCGACCTGGTTGTGGAAATGACCAACAAACGGTTGGGTGCGGTTTGTATAGTGGATTCGGAGAATCGTCTGCAAGGCATCTACACCGACGGTGATCTCCGACGAACCTTCGAACGCGGCGGCGATCTTCGCAATCTTACGGCGGCCGATGTGGCGATTCGCTCGCCAAAAGCCATCGAACCGTCCGCGTTGGTGACGCGCGCCATCAATCTCATGGAAACCTACAATATTCTCGTTATGCCGGTGGTAGATAGTGATGATAAACTCATCGGGATTGTCCATCTTCACGATTTGCTGAAATCGGGAATCGGGCATTGAGCGGCAGACCGTTCATAGGTATTATTCTATTAGTCGTACTGGTTGCCGGTTGCACAAATTTCGGCGAACCGCCCAAGGACGTTGCGCAAACCGATAAACCGCAGCAGGAGTTGTACGATGCCACGATTACATTCTATCAGGGTAATCGGGTGAGCGGGCTGCTCAAATCGGGGCGAATCCGCAAGTTCGAACGCACCTCCCAGATTCTCCTGGATAGCGGTATTGTGATGGATTTCTATAACGAGGAGGGACGGCATACCTCGACGCTGTGGGCGGACTCCGGTTTGACTGATGAAGCCCGTAAAGACATGGTTGCGATGGGCAATGTCATTGCTCGTTCCGACAGCGGACAGATGCTGGAAACCTCGCATCTGCGTTGGGATAATCGCCTCCGCCAAGTCCGCTCCGACGTCCGCGTAAAGCTCTCCACCCCAACCGATACCATCTACGGAATCGGCTTTCTTTCGGACGAGCACCTTCGCAACTGGCGGATTGATCAGCCGCAGGGCTTGACCTTCCGCGAGCGAGAAAAGCGCTCGCGGCCGGAGGCGGCCGAACCGTCTGAAACCGTACCGGTCGAACCGGATACGACAGCCCGGGATTCTCTCCCATGAGAATCGGACGAACGATCGTTATCGGGGGGATCGTATGTATGGGATTGGCCGCGGCTCAACCGCGTAATCCCATTTTCCTGAATCATGCCAACTCGCTCGCGGTTTCGGAAATCAACGGCGTAACGGTACAGGAGCTGAAGGGTAACGTCAAAATGACTAAGGATAGTATGACGGTTACTTGCCAGAACGCCTTGTATTATCCGGATTCCGGACGGGCGATTTTTCGCACCGATGTCGAATTCCGCGATCCCAGCCGCGTGCTGTTCGCCGATCAAGTCGTTTATAATGATTTCACGGAAGAACTGGAAGCGTCCAGTCGTGTACGGATTTATCAACACGATACGCTGTCGGTCACTTCGCGGCGGGCGCGCTTTCTGGAACGGCTGGGAATCGGCTACCTATACGACGACGTTCGGGTTCGCGAACAAAACCGCCGCGTACAGTTGATCGGACAATTGGGCTATATCGACCATAATCGGCAATACGTCCGCATCACCGGAAAACCCGTCATGACCGAAATGGATTCGGTGTTCAATATCATCACCGAAGTCCGGGGGGATACTGTCGAATATTTCGGAGACGAGAAACGGGTACGGGTCAGCGGCAAGGTACAGATCCTACGGGACAGTCTGGTCGCCAGTGGCACATTGCTGGATTATTACACCAAGGATCGGACCGCCATTTTAATCGGCGATCCCGAAGCGATTCGCGACGAAAACCATATCACCGGCGACACCATGAGGTTGTTCTTCGAAGAAGAGCGGCTGTCGAAAGTAGAAATCGTCGGCAATGCCGTCGCCACGAGTCCCGCCGACAGCGGATTTGCCGAACCCCGCAATCGCATGGAAGGCAAGCGGATGACGTTGTGGGTGGATCAGAGCGTGCTTACCCGCGCCGACATCGAAGGCACCGCCATCGCCAGCTATTTCGTTCGCGAGAAAGGCGAGAAGCGCGGAATGAATGTCACTTCGGGCGATCGCCTGATCGTTTTTTTCGAGGATCGCAGAATTTCGCGCATTCGCGTGGAAGGCGGAACGCAAGGTGCTTACACGCCGCAGTCTCTGGTTAAAGAAGAGCCTGCGGATGGACCGAAACCTTAAACTTCAGCGAGGAATCGCTTGACCGCAAAAAAAACAAAAGGGTCCCATCCCGCCCCTAAAGCTGCCGCGACATCATCGGCGGCAAAACCGGGCTTAAAAATCTGGCAGCAGGATTTGATCGCCTGCGTCGCTATCTTTTTGGCCGTGTTTGTCCTCTTCCATCAGATTCCACTGGAAGGCAAGAGCTTCTCGCGCGGGGATGATACCGAATCGGCCGCATCCATGAGCAAGTTCGCCGAAGATGCCGCAAAATCCGGCGAGTTTCCGATGTGGAACCCCTACGTGTTCGGCGGTTTCCCCGGCTTGGCGGCCGGTGCGTATTTTAATTACGAACACATCGGATTGCCGTTTTCTTTGGCCTACAAATACCTATCTCCCCGGTACTGGGCGGATATTTTTTCAATTCACGGTCTCTTTTTGGGTTTTGGAAACGATCAATCCAATGGAGGTCGTTGGCAGTTGTCGCTATTCCTGTACGGAGGCTTGCTGATCTATTTATTGATGCGAAGGTTGAGTTTCAATCCTATGATTTCCGGCTTGGCCGGATTGCTGATGGCCTGGAATCCATACTTGATTTCGTTGGCGACAGCGGCACATGGCGGAAAACTCATGACCTTTATTTATATGCCATTTGTCATTCTTTGCGCCTGGAATGTCATGGAAAAGCGGCGGCTCTTCGATCTGGCACTGCTGGCCTTGGCGTTTGGGTGGCAGATCGCCGTGGGCGGTCATACGCAAATTCTCTTCTACAGTTTCGTCACGGTCGGTTTGATATACATAGTTTGGGCAATCCTTGAATTCCGTCAGAATGCTTCGGTAAGGATCTTGATCCCCGCCGGATTGATTGCGGTTGCATTGATTCTGGGGTTTACCGTTGGTTCGCTGTGGTATATTCCGCTTTTGGAATATGTCGGATTTTCGATTCGCGGGATGGGACCGGCTATTGCCACCGCCGGTGGACAGGCGGGTTATTCGATGGCCGATGCGACCATGTGGTCGTTCGCCCCCAAGGAACTCATTACGTTCATTGTCCCTTCATGGTACGGCTTGCAGTCACCCTATTATTGGGGAGATATGCCGTTCACCTCATCGAGTTTCTATTTCGGCGCGGTCCCGTTGCTGTTCGCCGTTTTGGCGTTTTGGGGCAAGAAGGATCGGTTATTCTGGGGGTTGGTCGCTGTAACCGTTTTTTCGATACTCTTGTCCTTCGGCCGTCATTTTGAAATCTTCTATGGTATCTTTTTCAATATCCTGCCCTTCTTCAACAAATTCCGCACACCATCGCTGATTTTGCTGTTGGTTGTTTTAAGCGGAATCATCTTTTCCGCCTACGGCTTGCGCTTTGTGCTGGGGTTGGACAATAATGAGAAATGGCGGAAGATATCGCTCTATGGAATGATCGCTTCGGCAATCTTGCTGGTCATCGTTCTGATTGCCGGTGATGCGTTATCCGGCTTGTTCGGATCATTCACGAAAGCCGGCGAAACCGGTCGGTATACGGCAGCTCAAATGCAGCAGCTGCAGGCGATGCGATTCGATATGCTGCATACCGATTTGTTGTTGGCCATGCTTTGGCTGGCGCTGGCCTTTGGCGCCTGTTGGCTCAAGATCACCGGCAAATTGAACTCCACCGTCTTTCTGGCGGTCATTCTGATTATCACGGTGATTGACTTGGGGCGTTTCTCTACAAAATTTTTCGATCCCCAACCCGCCAGCAGCGTTCTCGACACTTTAAAACCAAACCGTCTCGTGGATGCACTCCGGCAAGACCAGACTACTTTCCGGGTTATGCCGCTGGGGCGCCTGATGCAGGATAACCGTTGGGCAGCATGGAAAATCGCTTCGTTAGGCGGCTATCATGGCGCAAAAATGCGCAGTTATCAGGATCTGGTGGATAATGTGTTCTTCAACGGCCCGGACCGCCGTCTGCCGCTCAATCTGCCGTTTTTCTCGGCGATGAACTGCAAATACTTCGTGGTCGAAAGTCCGCTGCCGGAATATTTGGAAATGGAACTGGTGGCTCAGGATCCGGCATCCAAGCAACTGCTTTATCGCAATCCACGTGTTCTTAACCGCGTCTACTTCGTGGATTCTTTGCATGTCATATCCGACCGTACTGAGACTCTGCGCCGCATCATGCAGCCCAATTTCCTCTTCGATTACGAAGCGGTTATTGATCAGCCGCTGCCCGGTCCGATTGCCCCGCATTACCAGCGCACGGCTTCGGTGACCGAGTACACGCCTGACCGCGTGCGCATTGCGGCGAACACTCCGACTCCGTCGTTCATGATTTTCTCCGATGCCTACTATGCTCCCGGCTGGGAGGCTACGGATAACGGTCTGCCGACCACCATCTACAAAGTCAACGGTTTCGTGCGCGGATTGTATCTGAAACCCGGCGAACACACCATTGAATTCCGCTATACCGGAAAATATGAGAAAATGGGCGAAACGGTGGCGACGCTTTCGCACTTCGTCGTCTGGGGATTGGTCATTGGGGGCTTTTTCATGATTCGTAAACGGCGAAAGGCTACTGCCGCGTGAGCAATGAAACTCAACAGAGCACCCCTGCGACAGCACCGCGACCCCACACTCTGCGCGGCGAAAACCTGGTGAAATATTACGGCCGTCGGAAGGTCGTAGACAGTGTGAATATCCAAGTCTCGACCGGCGAGATTGTCGGGTTGCTCGGGCCCAACGGTGCGGGTAAAACCACAACGTTCTACATGGTCACGGGCATCATTAAGCCCAACGGCGGACGGGTGTTGGTCGGTGAGCGGGTGATTACCCGGCTGCCCATGTATCGCCGCGCTCGACTGGGAGTCGGATATCTCGCGCAGGAACCTTCGGTATTCCGCAAATTAACGGTTGAACAAAATCTGCTGAGCATCCTTGAGTTCATGCCTCTCAATCGCCGTGAACGGCGCGAGCGTATGGACGCTTTGTTGGAAGAATTCCGTTTAACGCATGTGCGGAAGAGTCGGGGATTTCAACTATCCGGCGGGGAGCGGCGGCGGGTCGAAATCGCCCGTTCATTGGTCACCCGGCCCAAATTCATGCTGCTCGATGAACCGTTTGCCGGAATTGACCCCATCGCCGTTAATGATATTCAACAGATTGTCCGGGGACTGAAGGCACGGGGCATCGGTGTGCTCATTACCGATCATAATGTCCATGAAACGCTGGCGATTACCGACCGTTCCTATCTCATTTACAGCGGACGTCTGCTCAAGGAGGGATCGGCGGAATTTCTGGCCAGCGACGAGGAGGCACGGCGGATTTATCTCGGCGAATCGTTCCGACTGGATCGTTAATCACCGTCATTCGCCGATTTTTCGTTTCAGACCGGCACCGTCAAAACCGATACTATGAGAGGAGACTTCTGGTCATCGTTATCCGACGGGAAGCTCTCTGTAGATTGAACTTTCACTATTGCAAATCCGATTTTTCACGAATCGTTGCCGATTCGCAACATCTCGGCGCTTGGCCTCGGATTTGCTTTTCCGGGACTTCTTCATTATCTTGTTGGCAAGCAAACTGGAATCGGGCGGCGCAGCGACTGCCGTCCCGCCTTCGGTTTCCGTGTTGAATTTCCTCACTGACAGGTCTTATGCACCAACTACGACAGGAACTCAGACAACGGCTTGAACAATATCTGCAGCCGCAGCAAATTCTCCGCAGCGAGCTGATTCAGCTTCCGCTGCTCGAGCTGGAGCTGCGCGTCCGCGCCGAGCTGCAGGAGAATCCGTTCCTCGATGAATTGCCCGAGGACGAGGCCATCGTGGATAAAGAGCCGGTGGAAGTCGAAACCGAAGTCGCCGCCGCCACTTTCGAAGAGAGCACCGAAAACGTCGCTGCCAAGGCGGAAAAAATCGAGGAACCGGCCGACTCTGCAAAGACCGACGATGATATGGATTGGGAAAATTTCCTCGATGACGACGAATTCCACATCTTCAAAACCAGCCGTTATGTTCCCGATGAACTCGCCGATGCGCCCCGTCCGTTCATTCCCACGTTAGCCGAGCATCTCGAAGATCAGCTGGGTCTGCAACGGCTGACCGAAGAAGAATACCGCATCGGGCAATATATCATCGGTTCCATCAATAAAGACGGGTATCTGAATTATCCCATCGAGGAAATTGCCCGCGAATTAAATGTGGATGTTCCGCTGGCGGAACGGGTGCTGGCAGTGGTTCAGCAGCTAGATCCCCCGGGAATCGCCGCCCGCACCTTGCAGGAATGCCTGCTGATTCAGCTTCGCCAGCATGAACACCCCGAAAAAATCCAGATTCCCATTCGCATGCTGACCGAATGCTATGAAGATTTTCTGAATAAGCGGTTTGAAGTGATCGCCCGCAAGCTCGATATTTCCCTCGAAGATGTGAAGCAGGCGTTTACCGATATCAAGAAGCTGAATCCCAAGCCGGGCGAAGGGTATTTCGACGAAAAACAGAATTACATCGTTCCCGATTTGGTCGTCACGCGCGTCGGCGAGGACGGGGATTTCGTCGTCTATCTGAATGACGGCAACATCCCCAGCTTCCACATCAATACCGCCTATAAGGACATGTTCTTGTCGGCGAATTCCGATAAGCAGGTGAAGGAATTCGTTACCCGCAAGCTCGAAAGTGCGCGCTGGTTCATCAACGCCATCCATCAGCGGCAGACGACGATTCTGCGCACAATGCGCGCCATTGTCAAGCGGCAGGAAGCCTTCTTCAAGCACGGCAAGGACTTTTTAAAGCCGATGATTTTGCAGGATATCGCGGAAGATATCGGGATGGATATCTCGACGATCTCCCGCGTCACGTCGGGCAAATATGTGCAGACGGAGTGGGGTGTTTTCGAGCTGAAGTATTTCTTCTCGGAGCGGATGGAAACCACCGAAGGCGAGGAAATCTCCACAAAAGTCATAAAATCACGCTTGCAGGAGATCATTGACTTGGAAGACAAGTCCGATCCCTATTCCGATCAGACCATCGCCGAAATGCTGGCCAAGGAAGGTTACCCTATAGCCCGCCGCACGGTGCAAAAGTATCGTGAACAATTGGGAATTCCGGTCAAGCGCTTGCGGCGCGAAATCTGAGTCAGCGGCATTGTTGAAATTCCAATGTGGCAGGCAGAGTCCTGCCACATTTTTTTCGCACCTATTTTACAGTGGCAAACGCCCTTGAAAATTCGTATATTAATTAATGTTCATTAACGCTAATATCACCAATTTGTCGCAGACTGCATGACTTCTTCCCAGACCTCTAACGCAAATCCAGTCCTCCCCGTACTTCCGTTGCGGGATGTCGTGGTTTTTCCATCCATGATTTTTCCGCTCCTGATTGGCCGACCCGGCACGTTAGCTGCTGCCGAACGTGCCATGATGGGTGAAAAACGCTTGTTCCTCTTAGCGCAGCGGGATTCCAATCAGGAAGACCCCAAACCGGAAGACCTCTATCAAGTCGGGGTCATCGCCAATGTTCTGCAGACCCTGAAACTGCCGAACGGCTTGGTGAAAGTACTGGTGGAAGGATTGAACCGCGCGAAAGTGGACGGCTTTAACGAGCTGGACGGCTCCTTCGATGCGATCATATTGCCGATGGATCGCACCGGCGGCGAATCGCTGGAAACGCGCGGTCAGATGAAAGTGGCCATGCGTCGTTTCCGGGATTTCGTCAATCTGAACCGCCAACTTCCCGACGAAGTTCTGATCTCGCTGACGAACTTAACCGATCCCGACCGGACTGCGGATTTCATTCTGGCGCATTTGCCCATTTCGCTTCTGCAAAAGCAGGAAGCCCTCGAACAAACCGATTTGCTCGAGCAATATAAGTTTATTAACAAGACTCTCGAAGAAGAAATCGAAATTCTGAAGATTGAACGCGCCGTCGAAGGTCAAGTCCGGGAGAAAATCAGCAAGTCGCAGCGCGTATATTATCTGCAGGAGCAGCTTCGCGTCATCAAGAAGGAGTTGGGGGAAGAAGGCGACGAAGATTTTTCGGATATTATTTCCTATAAAAAACGGATTCGCAAAGCCCGCATGCCCAAACCGGTGCGCGAACGGGCTGATGAGGAAGTCGAAAAGCTCAAGGGCATGCCCATGATGTCCCCTGAGGCGTCGGTCATCAAGAATTATCTCGATTGGCTGTGCGCGATGCCGTGGGCGAATTACTCGCGCGATAATTTGGATTTACCGGCCGCGGAAACGATTCTCGAAGAGGATCATTACGGCTTAAAAAAGCCTAAAGAGCGCATTCTGGAACATCTGGCGGTGCTGGCTCGCGTTGAGAAAATCAAAGGCCCGATTCTCTGTTTGGTCGGTCCTCCCGGCGTCGGCAAGACATCCTTGGCTCGTTCTATTGCTCGTGCTATGGGCCGCAATTTCGTGCGGCTGAGCTTGGGCGGCGTGCGCGATGAAGCGGAAATTCGCGGCCATCGTCGTACCTATATCGGCTCTATGCCCGGCCGGATTATTCAATCCATGAAAAAGGCCGGATCCATGAATCCGGTCTTTCTGCTGGATGAAGTGGATAAAATGGCGGCGGATTTTCGGGGCGATCCGGCGGCGGCGCTGCTGGAAGTGCTGGATCCCGAACAGAACAACAGCTTCTCTGATCACTATCTCGAAGTGGATTTTGATCTTTCCCAGATTCTGTTTATCACCACCGCCAATCTCCGCCACGATATTCCCCTGCCTCTGCAGGATCGCATGGAGGTGATCGAAATTCACGGCTACTTGCGCTACGAAAAGCTGCAGATCGCCCGCAATTTCCTCATTCCCAAGCAAGTCAAGGAACACGGACTGGCTGAAAAAGAGTTGGTGCTTCCCGATGAAACGATTTATGCGATCATTGACGTGTACACGCGCGAGTCGGGAGTGCGTGATCTGGAACGCACCATTTCCCGGATCTGCCGCCGCGTGGCGCGCGATAACCTCCAGCATCGCGGACGCTCCACCCGTATTAAACCGAACAACCTCGAACATTACCTGGGCATACCCCAGTACAAAGAGAATATCGTGGATATGGGGGACCGGATCGGCAGCGTGGTGGGATTGGCCTGGACCTCGATGGGCGGCGACATTCTGAATATTCAAGCAACTTTGATGAAGGGCAAGGGCAATCTGCTGCTCACCGGACGGTTAGGCGAAGTGATGAAGGAATCAGCCCAAGCCGCCGTGTCGTTTTTACGGTCGCGGGGTATGCCGTGGGGCGTTCCGGCCACGTTCCTCAAAGATCAGGACATCCATATTCACATTCCCGAAGGCGCAACCCCTAAGGACGGTCCGTCGGCCGGTATTACCTTGGCTACCGCTTTGCTCTCGGCGATTACCGGTCGACCCGTTCCCCCGGATGTGGCTATGACCGGCGAGATCACTCTGCGCGGCAATGTGCTGCCCATCGGCGGACTGGCTGAAAAAGTGGTCGCGGCGCGCCGCGCCAAGATTACTTCGCTCTATCTTCCGGAATCCAACCGGGTGGATTGGTTCGATCTGGACAACGAACTGCGGGATGGCATGAACGTCCATTTCATCGAGAATATCGAACAGCTCTGGAATAGCCTTTTTAAGCCGCCGGTTAAAAAATCCTCGACCCGGCGACGCACGCAATCCCGCTCCACATCCGCCCGGCGGGCGCATTAAGCGGTTATAATATGCCCGTATTGAAAATCCCTGATGCCGAATTTGTGCAGTCCTGTCCGCGGGTGGACACTGCACCTAAACGACCCTTACCCGAAATCGCCTTTGCCGGCCGCAGCAATGTCGGGAAATCCTCGCTGATCAATTCCCTGTTGGGTCGCAAGAAACTGGCACTCACGTCGCGTACGCCCGGAAAAACCCAGCTTCTGAATTACTTTCTCATTGGACGCGGTCTTTGCTATTTTGTGGATCTGCCCGGCTACGGGTTCGCCCGCGTGTCCGGTTCGACGCTGAGGGAATGGGGCAAGGCCATTGAAGAGTATTTGAAGGATTCCCCGCGCCTCTCGCTGGTTGTGTTGATTATTGATATCCGGCATGGTTTGACGGCGCTGGACGAACAGATGGTGGATGCCCTCAATATCTACAAACGCCATTGGCTGGCCGTGCTGACCAAAGCCGACAAACTGGGCTCGAACGCGCGCAATGACGCTGTCCGGACGCTTACCGGACCATTGATATCGCGCGGCGCCCGCGCGGTGTTGCCATACTCGTCATTGAACGATACTGGACGTGACGATGTCTGGAAACAGATTTACGATATAGTAGAGAACGAAAAATAAAAGAAGCGCAGCCGTTATTCACAGTGCGCTTCTTTCCCCGGTGTTCCCCGCTCAAAGCGGGGATTTCTTTTATGATCTATCGAGAATAAATCAATAACCCGTTGCCTTCATCCGTCACGTAAACTCTTCCATTCCCGGCGACCACCGCGGTCGGATCATAGAGATCCAAGAGCTGGACGTATTGCGGCGAAACCGGATTGGAAATGTCTACGATATAAATCCCGTCGTATTCATCCAGCACGCAGGCGTAATTGCCGTCCACCGCCACTTGCCGCAGCCGATCCGCGTTGGGAATGCGCACTTGCGATACCACCACCGGCTGCATGAGATCGGATGCATCCACGATTACAACCTGGAACTGATCGGCGATGACGACGTAATTGCCGGACCACGCGCAGTCATAGGCCAATCCCGGCGTACCGGCCAAACCCAATGATTCGAACGGATCGATCCGATGCAGCCGCACCCCCTGCTGCTCAACGGCAATCGCGGCGATTCCGTCGCTCCGAATATCAAATCCGTGGACTCGTCCGTTGGACGGAACGAAACTCTGGTTGGTCGGATTAAATTCCCAAGCGGACGTATCGGACGCTCGCGTATATCGCAATCCCGTGAAAAAGTTGTCGCTGGCGGTCATGTCCGTTCCCCAGATGAAGAGCGTATCCACCATCGCGGTAACTTCCATATCGCCCAACGGTCCGTTCAGCGAAAGGCCGATGGGGATTTGTGCTTCAACCATCGAGGGAATCGAATAGTTGAAGACCGAATAGAAAAAATTGTCCTGCGGAAATACACACAGGTAGGTCAGTGTCGGCGCCAGTGCCAATTGCGTACAACTTCCGCCGGGGCTGTTTGTATATTCGAATACGGTATCCAAGGCTCGAGGATCAGTCGCATCCAATACTAACGCGCCGTACATGTCCTCGGCCACCGCCACCAGATTCCCGGCCATGTAGACGTCCTTGGCAATCCCTTGCGTGGTCAACTGATTCACCAGCGTGTAGGGGTGCCGCGGAAGGTCCGGATCGTTGGGTTCATCGCAGCCGTTGAAGGCAAAAGTGAAAGCCAACAGGATTAACAGCGGGAACAACCCGCGAAGTGTCCGTGTCATCGTCGTGGATCCTGCTCTAAGTGAGAAGTTCATCGAGCTTTCGCTCGATCTCGAGAAACGTTTCGAAAGGGAAAAAGGTGCGGCCCCCGGCGCGGCATTCGTCGATCAGCCGTCCGGTGGCGAAAATAATATCCGCGTGTTGGATCGGGCACAGGTCAGTATAGCCGTCTCCGATATAGATAACCTTGCGACCGGCTTCCTTCTGTTCGATCAGAGAGGAACACTTGCAATGGCTGCAATGTTCCGCCAGCCGCCGCCCTTCCCACGGCACTAATCGCCAGCGATTGCCTTCGATCTTCGTGTGGTGCGAGTGAACCGGAATTCCCGATACTCCCGCCGCCGTTAACAGTTCGTCAATCAACTCACGCAAGCCGCTGGATAGTATCGTCAGCGGCACATTATGTTCGCGGCAGTATTTGACGAACCGGGGAAAACCATCGCGTATGATCACTCCTTCCATCAGCGCACGCCGCGCTTCCGTCCACGTCACTCGCAGCAGTTCGATCTGCCGCGTGAACATCTCCCGCTCCGTGACCTCGCCCCGCCACACCGCATCATCCAGTTCTTTCCAGCCCGGCAGCGCGAATTTCTCCAGTAGGAATTCGCTGGAATCGGGAATACAGATCGTGCCGTCGAAATCGCAGCAAATCGTCCAGCCGCTCATCGCATCATCGCCGCGAAATAGCGCTGCAGCCGGTCATCGCGGGTCAATTCCGGGTGGAAGGACGACGCCAGATAATTTCCTTGCCGCACAGCCACCGGTTCGTCATTCAGCCAGATCAACGGTTGGACCGTTTTCTCAAATGAGATAATCCGCGGTGCGCGAATAAACACGCCGTGCAGCGGCGTCTCGGCGGCCCCGACTTCATCAGCCACCCGCAGATCGGCTTCGAACGAATGTACCTGCCGGCCGAAGCCGTTGCGGTCTACGGTAATATCCATTAATCCTAATGGCTTCACACGGGGATCGCGGGATTCCTTGGCGAGCATAATCATTCCCGCGCACGTTCCCCATACCGGATGATTCCGGCAGAAGTCAAGGATCGGCGCACGCAATCCCGCCTCCAGCAGCAGCGTCATGGTCGTACTTTCGCCGCCGGGAATGATCAATCCGGATAGACCCGAAAGATCTTCGGCGATGCGGACTTCGCGCGCTGGAATTCCGATGGCCGAAAACGCGCGCCGGTGCATCTCGAAATCGCCCTGCAACGCCAGGATTCCGATCACGATTCCCGCCGCCCCCTGCTTTGCGCTTACCATCCGCGCTCGGATAATAATTCTTCCTTGGGCATGCTCCGCACGTCCAATCCCGGCATCGCCGTGAGCAGTCCCGCCGACACTTCCGCGAGCTTCTTCGGATCTTGATAGAAGGTGGTGGCCAGCACGATGGCTTTCGCACGGGCCGCCGGATCTTCGCTCTTGAAAATGCCCGAACCCACAAACACCGACTCCGCGCCCAATTGCATCATTAAAGCGGCGTCCGCCGGCGTCGCAATCCCGCCCGCCGCGAAATTCGGTACGGGCAGCTTGCCCGTCTCGCGAACGATCGTCAATTGCTCATACGGTGCGCCGATCTCTTTGCCGTACGCGACCAATTCTTCATCACCCATCGCCTGCACGCGGCGCATCGCCGACATCACCGACCGCATATGCCGGACCGCTTCAACGATGTTGCCGGTTCCAGCCTCGCCTTTGGTGCGGATCATCGCCGCGCCTTCAGCCACGCGCCGCAGGGCTTCGCCCAAATCGCGGCAGCCGCATACGAACGGCACCTTGAACGCGTGCTTAGCGATGTGAAAGCTCTCATCGGCGGGCGTCAGCACTTCACTCTCGTCAATGAAATCCACTTCGAGAGCTTGCAGAATCTGTGCTTCTACGAAATGGCCGATCCGGCATTTCGCCATCACCGGAATGGATACAGCTTCCTGTATTTCACGAATTTTATTGACGTCCGACATCCGCGCCACGCCGCCATCGCGGCGAATATCCGCCGGGACCCGCTCCAGCGCCATCACTGCTACGGCGCCCGCATCCTCCGCGATCCGCGCTTGATTGGCATCGGTCACGTCCATGATTACGCCGCCTTTGAGCATTTCGGCCAATCCGACCTTGGCGGCAAACGTTCCAGTCTCGATCATTATCCTATCCTGAGATTATTTTGTCACTTGAGAAGAATCAATCGTTGAGAAAAAGTTTCGCGGTCGGTGGTCATCCGCACAATATAAACTCCACTGGCCAGATGATCCGCCGTGATTAGAATCTGATGTTCCCCGGCAGCGACCATTCCCCCCACCAATTCCTGCACTTCGCGCCCTAATATATCATAGAGCGTTAGCGAGACGGCTGACGGCGCCGCCAATTCGTACCGCAGAATCGTGGTTGCGTTGAAGGGATTGGGATAAGCCGGATAGAGGTACGTTTGAACGGGAATTGCTGGGGAAACTGACGGAGCATCCAATACTGCAACTAATACGGCAATCGCGATCGCACTATCCGGACACGAGTTGTTATGGAGAATTATCTGTCCGAAATAATCCCACGTTCCGTCGTTGGATGTGTCGGGCTGGATCGTAATCGTAAATGTCGTTTCTTCTTGCGAAGCCAATTCAACGGACGGTGGTTCGATGGTCAGCCAATCGTCATTGGCATACTGCCCTTGGGTTTCCGCCTGAATTGTCAGCACACCATCGCCTGTATTGCCGATGGTCATGTGCGTCTGGGTAGCCACCTTATTCTGAACCAGCAGATTCAGCGATGTAACGTCCACGTCAATCAGCCCCCGCCGCAATTCGGTGTCTACGAATGTCGTTTCGGCGCGGGCCAGATGAACACTGTCCATCTGAATCGGATTCCAGCAGGGGTGGCTGATGGTAACGGTGTAGTCGCCCACGGTGGCCGGCAAGCGATAACGACCGTCGGCTCCCGAATATGCCGTGGCTCCGATTTCGATGAGCCGAATGGCGGCTCCCGCAATCCCGGATCCGTCACTGGCCGCGCGGATATATCCGCTCAAATACGACGGAATTCCCATCGTATTGCGATAGAGCGACACCGCGGAGGCATTATAATCCGCCACCACGATATCCGGATCGCTGTCCCAATCAATATCTAAGATGTCCATTCCATACAAGCCGGCGCCCCGCGGCAGACTTTGCGCCGTGAATACGCGGTTTCCGCCATTCACCCACCAAACTAAATCTCCGGCTTGCCCCGCGGCCAGAATGTCCGGTCGCCCGTCCTGATTCATATCCATGATGCGAACATCGCGCGGCTGTTCAATGACCGATGACAGAGAATGCTGAATCCACTGGCTGCCGCTGTGTTCCCACCACATCACTTGTTCATTGCGAAACTTGCACGTAACGACATCCAGATCGCCGTCCATGTCCAGATCGCCGACGTCGAGATCGGAAGTGCTGTCCCCGAAACTGAAGGTGTGCCGTGACCAGCCGTCGGAAGTCTGTTCGAGCCAGATACTCGCCACCGAATAGGATGCGACGATAATATCCTGGTCACTGTCCCCGTCGAAATCGGCAAAGAACGCCTCCATCGGTTCGCGGATCGAAGCCGCGCTGACCTGCGTGAATTGCCCGCCGTCATTGCGCAGCCAGCGAACCGTATTGCCGCGATATTCGGTGGTGACTAAATCCAGATCACCGTCGCTGTCTATGTCCCCCGTAGAAACCGACCACGCTCCGTTGGTATTATTTAGAAGCGTCCGTTCCGTGAACCGATCCCCGCCGGACCCACCGTTGTTTTCCAATAGCACAAACCGGTTCTCGTCATACGTGGCCACGACGATATCCGCATCGCCGTCACTGTCGAAATCGCCGGAAGTCAATCCGCACGGTCCGTCGAGGCCGCCGACCCAGATCGAATGGGTGATACTGGGACTATCGTTGCGGGCTTCCACCCAGAATACCGAATGGGACAGGCGGCTGGTGACCGCGACATCAATATCGCCGTCACTATCGAAATCGGCCGCGGTGACGTCGAATGCCCCGATTACTTCCTGGGACAAATACGTCTGAACAAACGGCTGTGCCGACGCACTGATCACCCAACTCAGTACGACGACGACCGCTCCGATGCGAGCGGTTATGCTGACCCACAATGCCTTCAAATCACGTTTCCCTTACTTGAGCAGCAACAGTTTAGCGGTTCGCATTTCATTCCCCCCGATCAAACGCGCGAAGTAGACTCCCGATGCGGCGTTGCGCGCATCCCATTGAGTCTCGTAGCGGCCCGGCGTATGCATGCCGGATGCCACGGTTGCGGTTAATCGGCCTTCAATATTGAAAATATCCAAACGCACGGTTTCCGCGTGCTCCACCGTGTAGCGCAGCGTGGTGGAGGCATTGAACGGATTCGGGAACGGAGCTTCCAATCCGAATTCAAGCGCCAGCTCGGCCGATTCATCCGCCGCCAGATCCCAGCCGTAGAACGTCCACCGTTCGTTGGATTCCAAAGTCATCGGCGGTTGATGGCTGGCGGCGGTTACGTACCATAAAACGGTATCTTCCGCACTGATCAGCGGATTATTGACGAAACTGACGTTGATAAACGTGTCCTGCAAGCCGGGAAAGGTCATTCCGGTATCGCCGACCACGAAATGAATCGCGTAGGTTACGGTATCGTGGCGATCCGCATCCGCCGCGCGAGTCCAGCGGAATTCGGTGAGCGGCCGCGGCAGCATCATTCCGCTGTCGGGAAACAGCAAGCTGAACTCCTGCATGGAATCGGGAACCGCCAAGTTGAATTCCCAAAAACGATCTTGGCACAAACGCGTATGACCTTGCCGGTCCAACGCCGTCACCCGCCAGAACAAATCCACGTCATCGGTATCCGCCATCCATGCGAAATAGTTCGTATCCAGCCATTCCTCCAGTACTGCAGACTCGAATAGCGTGTCGAAATCCAATTGAAGATAATACAAAATCGTATCGGCTGAATCGGGATCGAAGGACTGCTCCCACTCGAAGCGCAGGTTGCTGCTGTCCAGCGCGCTGTGATCTGCCGGATTCAGCAGCGAAAATTGCTGGGGCGGGTGCGTTCCCGGCGAATGCGGATCGGGTTCCGTTACTAAGTAGTACCCATGATCCAAATCCGTATTGCAGAATCCCACCGCTTGATAGCGATATTCGGAATCCTGAATCACATCGTTCAATTCTGTGATTGCAGCTTCGGGCGTGAACAAGGTCCACAAGCTGTCGCCCTGGCGATTGAGTTTCAGCAGCATTCCCCGCCGCTGTCCCGACGGTCCGCCGTCGCTCCATCCCGCGATCACGAAACCGCTGTCCCGATCCATCGTTGCGGTCATTGCCGTCGCTTGATCGTCGGCGTGCGTGCCGTAGCGCCGCGACCACAGGCTATCCCCCGCGTCGTTCGTGGCCAGTACGAAAATATCCCACGCGTCGCTGCCGCTCGCCTTCACCGAACCGGCCATCAACGTAAAATCTTCCGATAACCGCACGACATCGGCACAAACTTCATTTCCCGTCCCGCTGAACCTTCGGTAAACCGGATTCAACCCCACCGAATCCGTGCGCACCATAATGAAATCACTCCCACTGGCCGACGTGCTGTCGGCCGTACCGAAAATGAGGATCACCGAATCGCCCCGAACCGCCACTCCCATTCCCACCGATGCGTTGGTCAGGGTGCGCGCCCAATCTACGATCCCGCCGATGGAAACCTGTACCAATGACATGCGCCGTGCCGAATCCGGATGCAGCTGGGTTTCACCAACGACCAGCAATTTCCCGCTGGTGCGTTGCCGCATGGCATAACCGGTCTCGTCCGTCGTATTGCCGCCGAACGGATAGCTTCCGTCCAGCAATCCGGACTCGCGCAATCGGATCAACCGATAATCTTGCGATGCGGTGGCTGTGGTATAGCCCAAATAGGCCAGCGTGCTGTCGTGCAGTCGCATCGCCCGCAGCATATGATCAGCATTACCCGTTATGCGCGTCCATTCCGGACTCCCCAGCGAATCCACTTTCATTGCGTGCAGCCGGTAATTACCCTGAATCTGAATTCCGGAAAGGTATGCAAAGCGCGGCGGACTCGCCGTGTCATCGGTCATGATGGCCGTCAGCAATCCAATTTCTGGATATGAGCGTGTGAAATGCACATCCGGAGCCATCGCAAAAACAGCCGTTGCCCATACTCCGATGCACAAAACGATAAAATGCCGAATAATCGCCTCCCATACCTTCGACACAGGACGTAGTACACCTGTGCGCGTAAGTGGAATCCCTTGCCCGTGCAACTTGCAAGACCCATCGCGAAACGCCTGCAAGGGGGCAATTGGGTCCGTTTATCGGTCTTCTCTGGCTAAGTAAGGTACATATTTTTTCGTACCTTGTCAAGCAATTGGAGGCCGGCTCCGGGCGGCACCGTATTTGCAAATCGGGACGTATTAAGGCGTAATCTTGATATTCACGAGGGCTTATGCTGCCGATCAAACGCTACCTTACCGTTACCCTGGCAATCGTGGCAATTGCCGCCGGAACGTCCCTCCTCCTGGGCAATCTGGGAAACGCGAACTCCCGGAAAATGCAGCTGGAACAGGCGCGGGTCGAAGCGCTGGCCAAATCCTGGGAAAGCCGCTTGGATCAAACCCGATCCACATTCCGGGATTTGATCGTCCGCTATGGCCTCCTGACGGTCCTGGATCACCCCGAAGAATGGTCCTCGGACCGAGTCGAGGCGAAGTTCACGTCCATCGAATCCACCTGGGGGAAAGAAGCCGGGATTCCTAAGTCCTTACTGATCATCCGCTCCGATGGGACATATCACACCCTGCGCGGGGACACCCTCCGTCTAAGTGAGGGCTTAAAAGCCCTTGCCCAAGCGGAGCGACCCGATGTTGCCCTGTTGCCGCGTACCGGAACTCACAGTGAGCTTTTGATACTGTCTTTTGAACCGACACCCGCCCAAGTCGGTCATCGCCCCGGGCGGTTAGTCGCACTGGTAGATCCTGCCGGATTCATCGCCGGGACCCGCCAGGCCCCCGGCAAGTGGGTTTTATTGTCCGGACCCGGCGAACCGTTGATCGTGGCTCAAGGGGCTGAGCCGTCCATTCCTATCAACAACGCGACTTGGCCGTTGCTGCTTTCCGAAGGTACTGGATTCGTCCCGCTCGCCGGCGGTACGACCCTGTGTTTTTCGAAGATTCAGATTCCCGGTATGAAGCCGCTGCTACTCGTGCAACCCTATCGTCCGGCTTCCGCCACTATGAAAATACTGGCGGTTTTATTCATTGCTGCGGGAATGATTGCGCTGTTGCTGCGGAGAAAATCCGGCAGCACGACTGTCGATCCCATTAAAATCACACTGCCGCCGCCCGCCGCTCCCGGTGAAGACACCGCCGGATTCCGGCAGGTCTTTCACGCATTGGACGATCCGGTCTGCGTGGTGGATCATCGCGGCATTGTCACCCGCGCCAACAATAAAGCGCATCAGTGGTTTCAATTCCACAAGGGCGCGCCGCGCGGCGAACTGGTGTTGTGGCGGGACAATGGCGAATGCCGTCTGCAGGATTTGTTGAAACTGGCCGTGGAAAATCCTGATGCGGCCGGTGGGCCGTTCAGTATGGTCATGGAGGGCCAGGAAGTCGTCGGCAGCGTGCAGGCGACCCCCTTGGGACTGGATAAAAAGAAAGACCATTCGGTCCTGGTGCACTTCCGTCTCTATCCCGTCGCACTGAACCGAGCGGATGGGGATAATAAATCCACACAAACTAACGGACCGGATCCCAATTGCCCGTATCCGGTACTGGCGGTTTCGCCGGATGGTTTGGTGGTAGGTTTTAACGATGCCGCAAAAAAAACGTGTCCCCGCCTTGATGAGTCGCCGTTGGTATCCGACATTCTGCCGGAATTCGGAGAGAATAATCTCTCAGATTTGTTGAACGCGGCGGACGGGCACAGCTTCGAATCGCTGTTCGGTCGCAAACCCCACGAGTTTAAAGTTGTTCGCCGAGACGGCAATTTATGTTTGTACGGTCATCCGCTCTCCGCCTCGAAGAATCTGGAAATCGATCTGAAGCAGTCGCAGGAAAATTTCTGCACGCTGTGCGGATTGACGCCCATTCCGATCATTATGGCCGATCCTCGCGATCATACGATCATCGAAGTCAATGCGGCGGCGGCGGACCTGTTCGGTCTGCCTCTGCATGCGCTGCCGGGACAAACCCTCGAGTCGCTCTCAGCCACCGAGTGGGAACTCACGCCCGACGATAATATTTTCGTCGCGCAGTCTCTCAGCGGATACTCCACAACGTGCCAACTGCGCTATGAACTGATCAAGGTGGAAGGCATTCCGACGCTGCTGCTGGTTTTGGAACCGCTGCCCGAACCGGAACTCGCGGATGATGATTCGGCGCTGCAGCCTGAGGAAAATGTCGCGTCACCCGCTAACGAAGACGGCGAGTCGTTATTGCCGCTGGGACCGGGCTTGTTGATTACCTTGAGCCCCACGGTTCGCGAAACCGCGCGTCGCATGCTCGACAAGACCGGCCATGCCTGCGAATCCTTTTCCAATCTCGATGACGTCACGGTGTGGCTGATCACGCACGATGTGCGTCCCGAATTGATTGCCATTGACGTGACCGATTTTGACGAAGTCGGTTCGTGGCTGGAAGACTTGCGGATGCGCTGCGGCGATGTCCCCTGCTTGGCGTTCACCGACGGGGATAATTACGAACTGCCCAACAACGGTAATAACGCGCTGTTGGCCAAACCCTTCGATTTCGACTCGCTGATCGGAGCCTTGACCGATTTGCATCTCGACCATGATCTCAGCCCTTCGGCTAACTAAACCGCAAAAAAAAAGCGGGACCGCAGTCCCGCTTGAATTCTCGTGTTTTTCGCTTTCGCTATTGTCCCTTGATCGCCGATTTCAATCCGGTATAGCGGCGCTTCAGCAGCTCCAGTGAAGCCAGATAGCGGATCTGGGTTTCGGCCATTTCGGTCATTTCCCGTTCGATATCCACACCGTTCAGACCGCTGCCGTCTTCCGGCAACGGCTCCCGCACCGTCTGATAGCTGAGATCTTCCAGCGAACCGGTACCATTGGTATTCATGTGCCGTGGATCGTCTCTGCGCATGGAAGCGGAATTGTTTTGATCCAGCACTTCCTTAAGCTGATCCTCGAATTCCACCGCCACCCGCTGGTAGCCGGGCGTTTCGGCATTGGCGATATTCGAAGCATGAGCGCGCTGGCGGGCAGCTTGGGCATCCAGTGTTTTCTTCAGGGTCATCGTAGCAGGTGACTGATTGATTAGAAAATTCTGGATAGTGTTATCGGCCATTTTTCAATCCCTTACAATTATCTGCCGGGGTGTGGGCCACCGCGAGATGTTGCGATAATCAAACTGCAAGCCACGTGCCACGACTATCTTCTTGAAAAACAGCCCTCCAAAACTTAATCCATCGGTAGAAGTTTCCGCTTTTCAAAATCGTTTATCTCAAAACGCAAGCGGCCCGGAAAATCCGGGCCGCTTTGATCATTCAGTTCAGTCGTGCTTATTCGCAGCTGTCCGTTGCCGTTACGACGTAGTAGCGGCGGGTGTTAGCCGGGAAGTAAACCCGATAGTAGGTTTGATTGCACACACAACCGGCCAACGTATAGCCGGCGGGGAATTGCACCGTGGCAACGTCCGAATAATAGACCTTGAAGCAATCGCACGTTTGGTTGGTGCCCGGCTGCCAGCGGATTTCCACCGAATCAGCCGAAGCTCCCGTCATGCGAATAGCGGTCGCCGCTATCGGATCGGCACACACCAATTCGGCAAACGGGTTGGCACCGCCCAACACTAACTGATAGCCGCCGCACTTGCACGTGCCAACGTTGTCATACTGACCGAGAATACCGGTAACGCTCACCGGTCCCACCGGAATCAGTTCTCCGACGATCGTATCGCACGGAACCACCCGCACCACCACCGTATCGGTGCCGGAAACGGCATAGTAGTTCGTGCCGCTGGTGCCGCCACTGAAGACCGCCACACCGTCACCCGCCAAGAAGGTCAGTCCGGCCACGGCCACATAGCGGGATTCCCAGGCTTCCGGCACACAGTCGTCCACCACGGTGGAAATCTGCGCCGGTGATACGACCACCGGTCCGGGAGTCGGATTGCCTTCGGAAATGAAGGTCACCACCGGATCCGTCGCGAGGTAATACGCGTATTCCGTCAAGCCGTTGTAATGAGTGATATAACCATTGACTTCCACATAGTCGCCGACTCGCATCAAACGCGTGGAGTTGGTCATAATCGCCCGCACCGCGTTGCCGTAGATCATCACGCCACAGCCGTTGAGTTCGATGTAGGCATTACGACGGCAGGAGTCCATATAAGTGATGTAACCTTGCGAAATAACCTGCTGATTGAGCAGCGTCGGAATTCCGCAGATATCTTGTTCGCGGATATCGCAAAGCGTCCGGTATTGCGGCGGAAGATTCACGCCACAGATCGTGGCCGCACCCGGCGTACCGCGATCACCCAGGGTCGCGCCGACCCATACGGAATCGCAGCGGCACCAGTTGGTGTCAATCGCGGGATTATAGCTGAGATCGCGTAATTGGGCGCTGTAGCCCGCGCCGAACGGATAGGTTGCCGAATACACCAATGTCGCCGCCAACTGACCGCTGGCATCTTTCAACGTCAGTGAATCGGCGGTATTGGACAGCGACAAACCCCAGCCGGAGATCGCGAACTTGTACTCGTAGTCCACCGGAACGCCGCCGTTGGTCAGCAGATCGTTGTTGCTGCCGAATACAAAGTAATCCAGAGCGCCCACGACCACCGTTCCTTCCAGCGTATCGGCGCCGGAATTATCGCCGATAATCCAGCCGCTGATATCCACCGGTGATGTGCTCGGATTGTAGATTTCAAACCATTCGCCCAAGCTGTCTTCCAAGCTGGCGAAATTGGGATTGGGCATAATTTCCGTGAAGATCAATTCCGCCGGCGGCGCCGCCACCGTAAACTGAACTTGGCTGCCCGGCAGAATCGGATTGCCCGCCAGATCTTCGACGTTATTCACGGTTAAGGTGTAAGTATTGGCCGCCATCGCCGATCCGAAGACCAACCGCACCACCGACCAATCGCCCTGCCGCGTCGCGGAAACCGGATTGCCGACACCCAGATCCACCAAGTAGTTGGTCACGGTTTCGGCGGTCGTTTGTTCCACGTCTTCGGTAAAGGTCACGTCCACGATCGTGTTGTTCACCGCCACCGCCGACACCAATTCCGGCGGAACCAGATCGGGAACACATTCGGTATTCACCGCACCCGGCGTGCAATACAGATAACGACCCGTGCCGAAGGCATTGGTGGATTCCTGCCATTCGCCGGCATCACCCGTCCAACCGATGGTGGAATCGCACTTTTCAATCGAGTAACCCGGCGTGGACAGATCGGGATAAACCACCGTCAGCGATCCGTCGACCAGCGTGCCGCCGGTTTCTGCCGTGTACAGCGCGAGGTTGTCGCCGCCGTTATTCAAGCCGAAGCTGCCGACTTGCGTACAAACGATTTCGCCGGTCAATTCGGGTTGATCGGCCCGCGCCAACACGACATAGCCATAGGCAGGCAGCGTGGTGGATGCGGGAACAACTAACGCGCCTTCACCGGAGAGCGCCGGATAGGAATCGTCATCGGTCAGATACCAACCGGAAATGTCAATCGGATCGGCCGTGCGGTTGTGGATTTCCACCCACTCCGAATCCTGCGCCGCCGTATCGTCGTACATCACTTCGGTGATGATCACATCACCCACTGTGATATTGCTGATCGAGAAATTGGCCGTCTCATTTGTGCAAGCGTTGTTGGTCAGGTCTTCCACGTTGTTCACGGTCAAGACGTAATCACCCGCCGCAAACGCGGAGGCAAACGTCAAGTGCACCAACGCGAGGTTGGTTCCGTCCAGGATCGCCGAAGACGGAACTACCGAACCGGGAGTGACAACGTAATTGGCTTCGGTTTCGGCCGTCGTCTGATCCAGATCTTCGTTAAAAACCGCGTCCAATTCCGTAGCGCTGATCACGGTGACATACAGCAGGTTCGGCGGAAGCATATCGGGTCCGCACACGCTGTTCGTCGCGCCGGGGGTGCAATAGCGATAGCGTCCAGTAGTGGCAAATTCGTTGGTGGATTCGTGCCAGTCGGCGGCCAGCGAACTCCAGGGGGAATCTTCCGTGCACTTCTCGATGGAGTTGCCCTGCGTCATGGTCAGGTCGGGATACCAGGCGGAAGAGTCGAGCGTACCGTCCATTAACATGCCGCCCGTGGCCGCCGTATACAGCGCCAGGTTGTCGCCCGTGTTGGACAACGCCCAGCTGCCGATAAATTGCGTACAAACCACTTCGCCGGTGATTTCCGGCATTTCGGTCTTGCACAGCACCAGATAAGCTCCGGCGGCAATGGTCGTACCGGACGGAACTTCCAACGCGCCTTCACCGCCGTCTGGCGGATAGGCTGCGTCGTCTTGCAGAATCCAACCCGAGATATCAATACCGCTGGCCGTGCGGTTGTAAATTTCCACCCACTCCACGTCAGTCGTCGCGGTATCGTCATACATGATCTCGTTGATCACGACATCGCCCGCGGTCAAGGTCGGATTGATGAAGAAACCTTCCGTTTCGTTGACACACGGATTGCCCGCGATATCCTGGACTCCGTTGACGGTCAACGTGTAGGAATTGGGCGCAAACGCGGATGCGAACGTCAAGTGCACCAACGCAAGATTGCTCCCGTCGCGTAGCGCCGAACTCGGCGACACGCTGCCCGGAGTAACCACGTAATTACTTTCCGTTTCCGCCGAGGCTTGCTGCACATCCTCGTTGAACAACACGTCCAACTCGGTCGTGCTGATCACCGTCAGCGAAGAAATCACCGGCGGAATCACATCCGCGCCGTAATCGGTAATCGAGAAGTTGTCGATATGCATGCGCTCGCCGCTATTCCACGCGATCTTGATCTTGATGTTGTTCGAAGCATTGTTGAGCGCATAGGAATATTGTGCATATTCGGTACAGACGTTGTTGGTCAGTCCGTCAATCGCCGTGTATGCGCCGCCGTCAATGCTCACGGTTACGTCGCAAATCGCGGTGGGAGACGGATCCCAGGCTTTGTAATCGAAGCTGATAACGCCCACACCGCCGTCTTTACCGAAACCGTCTAAACCGACATACTCCAGATAAGATGCGGCATTGCGAATTCTAACGGCACGCGAGGGCAGCGGATTTACGCAACCGGTTGTTGCACCGATGGCATCGCACAGCGCGTTTTCGAGATGAAATCCGTTATAGTCGTAGCTGCCATAGCTGCTCTGGGATAAACCGTCAAAGCTTTCGGTTACGTCTGCCCTTGCCATACCCGGCAAAACCAGCAGAGCAACGAACGTGCATACGATTCCGAAATACTTCCACGTTGTCTTCATGGAATTTCCTCCTGTTCCCTTCTTATCATGAGAATTCAAGCTATTCATCGAAAATCTTATCAGACCCATGTGTGTTTTAAAGTATTACAAGATAAGAAATTTCCCTCCCGTCCGCAAGGGACGAACGCCCATGAAAAAAATAGTTATCCACAGCGATTTGGTTAGGTTACGGTTAAGATGTTTTATCAGTATATCGTATATACGGTGGTCACGCGTATACAATTTATACACTTCAACCACAGACTCCCATTCCAATAAACATGGGTCATGTGAACTTGTTACGGGCTAATAACACCGATAAAAAAACCGGAGGAACATATGCCTCCGGTCGTTTTAGAGTTATTCCTGCTAATCCTTGAATCGTACCGAGTAGCCGTTGGTTGCGAGAATATCCATGGCTTGCCGGGCTTCGGCACGGGACTCCAGTATTACTTTCATACTTCCCCCCCGCCGTTCCCGAATATAAATCATATGGATATCACGGATACTGATTTCGTGCGACGCCAGCAGCGCGGCAATCCGGGCAATCGTTCCGGGGCGATCCGGCACCGTAACTACTAATTCACAATTGGCATCCCAGTCGCCCGGCCGTTCCCGCGCCAGTTTGCGTTGAAAGGAATGCGCCTGCTGCCAGACTTCGGTCAGTCTGCCTTCGCTAAGATCCTTGCCGCATTCATCCAGCACACTTTGGAATTGCAGTAATCCGGCGGTGATTTCCGGCGTATTACTGCGAATCACCGCTTCCCACACCGACAGCGGCAACGCCGCCATGCTGGTAATGGTCTGGAAATTCCCGGTGGCCAGCCGCGGCAATACAGGAATACCTTCACTTTCCAGAGCCAGCCATTTTGAAAGCGCCAAGGCGATAACAAACGGCACATGCGTCGTGCGCGCCATGACTTTATCGTGCAACTCCGCATCCAGCATCAGCGGATAAGCCCCCAGCAATCGCACCCACCACGCCAGCGATTCCTTCACCTGCGACGACACGTCCGGCAACGGTGTCAACAACCAGTAGGCGTTTTCGAATAACGCGCTGTCCGCACCGGAAATCCCCTGCCGGTTGCTGCCCGCCAGCGGATGTCCGCCGATGTAAATCGCGCGCGTTTCTTTAGTTCCCGCGGCCACGCGCGCCAGTTCACCCTTGGTGGCTCCGGTATCGGTCACGAGCGCCCCCGGCCTGGCAATCCGTAGGATCGTCGGCAGCATATCCCGTGTTTCGTCTACGGGAGCCGCCAACACAATCAAATCGGCATCGGCCACCGCTTCCGCTAAATCACCCACGCTGCGGTCAATCGCGCCCCGCGCCAACGCTTCGTCCAGCACTTCGGGCAGATCGTGACCAACGATGATTCCCGTGTATTCCATCGCTTTCATGCGCAGCCCGATGGAACCGCCCATCAAACCGACGCCGACGATAGTCGTACGCTGGAAATCCGCCGTCATCAATTCCAACGGACTGGGCAGCGTCAACGTATCGAGGGATGCGGACAAACTTTCCGGAGTGCTTTCAGCCACGGGACTCCCTTTCTTAGGCTAAATCCACCACGTCGAACCCGGCCCCCCGCAGCAGCGACAACGTCCGTTCGGCATCCGGGCGATTCGATAACGTCAGCCGGTAGGTTCCCGGCGCGGCATGTTCCATGCGGTCCAAACTGCCCATTTTGATATGAGCCTTGGCCATGATCTCGGAAACCCGTTCCAGATTTTTGGGATCCGCTCCCGCCGATAATACCAGATCAACGCCCTTCGGAGTCTCCGGCTCTTTCAGGATCTCGGGAGTTTTTTCCACCAATGCTTCCAATTGATTGGACAGATTGCCGCGCGAAATTTCTTCCTTTAACGATTGCAGCCGCATAATCAGTTCATCAATGCCTTCGATCACCAACTCGCGATTGGCTTCCACTTCCGCCACCCAGCCCATACTGCGGGATTGCATGAGATCGCGGGTTTCTCCGGCCAGCCAGTCCCCCATCATGGCCGGTGTTACCACGTTCTGATCCGCGCCGCCGAACAGCCGCTGCAATACCGCCATCACCGCCGTTTTCGGCACATGGTGAATTTGCGCCAGCAACCGGTCGTGCGATTGCGGGCTCATGGCGATCACATCCGCGCCCATCTTCCTCATAACTTCCTGCAGCATGGAAAACGCGTTCAAATCGCGTTTATCGCGAGGAGTGAGAATAATACTCTTATTTTCAAAGAAGAATTTGTCGGATTTGGTATAGTCGCCGCCGTCAACAACATCGCCGATGAGCCGAAATCCGACATAGTGAATATCATCCCGGCCGGATTCCTCAAACACACGATTCACATCCCCCTTTACCCGCGTCATTTCGGAAATGACCGCGTTGTCATCCGCCCATTCGAGTACCTTCGGCAGCATGCCTTCGACATGGCTGGATACCGAGGACAACATGATCAAGTTTGCGCCGGGTAGGGCATCGTCCAGCTTCTGAAAGCCGTCATTGATCATCCCCAATTTCCAGCATTTATTGATCGTTTGGTCGTCCGCCACCCCCACGATCGGACCTGTAAATCCCGTCCGTTTCAGTCCTAACGCGAAGCTTCCAACTTGCCGGTCAAATCCCACCAGACAGATTTTTTTGAAGGTTGCCATGGTTATCCGTTTACTTCAATCCTGATTATGACCGAATTGTGCAAACAATGCACCACTCGGTTTACTCCAGATCATAATAATATATACAATTCGTTATCAAATGGCAACCGAATTTAATAGCATGACGACGAACCCTTGGCTTGATCCGCAGGCGATTACCGTCACGGATACAAGAAACGGCATGATCTACATCATGCCGTTTTTAGTGATTAAAAACTTGTCTACTTGCCCTTGAATTTCTGCACCCCTTCTTCGATGGTCGTCCACGGAAGGGTTGCACATTTGACCCGTACCGGCAATTTGGAGATGCCCGCCAGGGCCTCCATATCGCCCATGTTTACCCCTTCGGGCGGATGGCCGTCGCGAATCAACATCCGGAAGTTGTGAATCCACGCTTCCACCTCCGCCACCGTCTTCCCTTCCAGAACCTCGGTCAGCATGGAAGCCGATGCCATTGAGATTGCGCAGCCCTTGCCGTCGAAGGTCACGCGCTTCAGGCGGTCGCCTTCGAATTCCAAATCGAAGGTCAGGTCATCCCCGCATAGCGGATTAACGCCCTCTACGGTCAGAGTCGGATGCTCCAAATGCCCTTTATTGCGGGGCAGACGGTAATGATCGAGTAAAATCTCGCTGTATAGATCAAACACCCTGCAACACCTTTCGGGCGACGCGGAGACCTTCCACCAATCGGTCAATCTCGTCGGTGGTATTGTACAGATAGAAGCTGGCGCGGGCCGTGGCTTGTACGCCCAGCCAATGCATCAGCGGCTGCGCGCAGTGATGTCCCGCCCGAATCGCCACCCCTTCCCGATCCAATAATCCTGCGATATCGTGCGCATGAATTCCTTCGACGTTGAACGTCACCAGCGCGCCGCGACCCGTGGGCGGGCCGTAGAGCGAGATTCCCGGTTCGGCTTTGAGCTTCTCCCAAGCAGTGGTCGTGAGCAAGTGATCGTGGGCTTCGATCCAGTCCATGCCGATCTCCCGCAGATAGTGCACCGCCGCCGCCAGACTCACCGCTTCGCTGATGGCGGGAGTGCCCGCTTCGAACTTATGCGGGATCTGCGCCCAGGTCGCGTGATCGAGAAACACTTCGCGAATCATTTCACCGCCGGTCAGAAACGGATCCATATCTTCCAGAATCTCCGGCTTACCCCACAGCACGCCGATACCCGTCGGTCCGCACATCTTGTGGCCGGAGAAAGCGTAGAAGTCCGCGCCGATATCCGTCACGTCCACGGCCATATGAGGAGCGGCTTGCGCGCCGTCAATCAAGACTTTCGCTCCTACGCGATGCGCCAGCTCGGTCAATTCCCGCACCGGATTAATTGTTCCCAGCACATTGGAAACGTGCGTCATCGCCATCAGCGCCACGCGCGAATCCAGCAGCTTGCGGCCGCCGTCCATATCCAATGTGCCATCTTCCTTCAGTGGCCAGAAGCGCAGTTCCGCGCCAGTGGCTTGCGCCAACAATTGCCACGGCACCAGATTGGCGTGATGTTCCATCGGCGTCAGCAGAATTGCCTGACCGTGCTTGATGAACTTCCGCCCGTAGGAATAGGCCACCAAGTTGATGGCTTCGGTGGTTCCCCGCGTGAAAATAATGCCCGTTGAATCCACGTTGACGAAATCGGCTACCGTGCGGCGCGCCGCCTCGTAATCGGCGGTGGCATGTTCGGCCAGAGTATGAATCCCGCGATGCACGTTGGCATAGCGGGACTCGCAAAAACCGCAATAGGCATTCAAAACCTGCATCGGCTTTTGGCTGCTGGCGGCATTATCCAGATACACCAGCGGCTTGCCGTTGACCTGTAAACCCAGAATGGGAAAATCGCGGCGAATGTCTTCAATGGTTTTCATAAGACGATCTTTCAA
The DNA here is from genome assembly GCA_964444755.1 of uncultured Alphaproteobacteria bacterium. GTDB lineage: Bacteria > Electryoneota > RPQS01 > RPQS01 > RPQS01 > JAHJDG01. The sequence goes on from CAYUIF010000014.1 coordinate 48,637, forward strand.
CAAACCGGAATAAATCCCGGCACGGTAATCAAATCATGACCAGCACGTCATTACCTTCGATCTTCAGTTCGTAAACCGGCACCGGCTTACTGGCCGGCAACGAAAGCGCTTCGCCCGTGGTCAGATCGAATTGCGCGCCGTGGCGGGGGCATTCGATTTTATCGCCCTCCAGCCAGCCTTCGTGCAGATGCTCGTGCTCGTGGGAGCAAATATCGTGAATCGCGTAAAACTTGCCCTCGCTGTGCACGATGGCGAGATCCACGCCGTTCACCTTGAATCCGCGCGCCTGTCCGTCCGGTACATCTTTAACCGAACATACGCGAATGAATGAATGATGGTTCATGATTCAGTTGCTTTCGCCGAGCGGGGTCGCTGACCCCGCCGGAATCTTCGCTATTCCTGCGACTTCCCGATCGTCCGCGACACCAGTGTCCGCCAGCGCTGCTGCACCGCTTCCACCGGCACGTGGCGAATGATCTCCTCGGCAAAGCCCGATGCAATCGCTACCTTTGCCTGCCATTGGGTCAAGCCGCGCGTTTGCAGATAAAATAGTTGTTCGCGATTCAATGATCCCATGGACGCGCCGTGGGTGCAGCGCACGTCATCGGCAATGATTTCAAGTTTGGGAATCGCATCGGCGTGCGTGCCTTCGTTAAGCAGCAGATTGCGGCATTGCTGATAGGCATCGGTTTTTTGCGATTGCTGCGGGACGGTGATCGTGCCCTGATAAATCGAATGCGCGTGACCGGACAGCAGCGTTTTCATCAGCAGTTCCGAACGGCAGTTGGGCGCGTTGTGGAACTGATGCGTGCGATGATCCGCCCGCGCCTCGCCCGAACCGGCGAACAAGCCTTTGAACGTGGCATCCGCGCCGGGACCGTTCAACACCAGTTCCAGCCGCGACGCATGCCACGCAGTGCCGGGAGTGGCCGCATACCACTGCACTACCGCATCACGCTGCAATTGCACGCGTCCCCGGCGATAAAAATAGCGCGCGGTGGTCATGTCTTCATCCTGCATATAGACCAACTTCGCGCCGTCCTGCACCAGAATCTCGGTGCGGCCAATCGCGGCCGCCGCTTCAGCGTCAGCTTCCCAGCGGTCGTACATCACCAGTTCCGCGCCCGGTTCGACGACGATCACCGTCGTGAACGCCGCCAGTCCCGGTCCGGTCGCTCGCTGAACCAGCTCCACCGGATCGCCCCGGAAATTGCGCGGCACGCGGAAGCACACCGGATCGTGCGCGAGGGCTTTATGGTAATACAAAAACTTCGCATCGTAGTCATCACCTGCGATGAGCTGCAAACTATGACAATGCTCTTCGCAGTGGGTTTCCAGCGGCACAATCCCCGCGACCTCGCCCGATCCCAGCGCCTTTACCGAAACATCCCGCCCCGTTCTTTGCGGGTCCACCGCTTCCAGTTTATCCCACGGAAACTCTTCGGGATCGGTGCGCCGCCAGTCTTCCTCCTGCTTTGAAGGAATCGGCGCGCTGCGGGCTTGTTCCAGAATATGATTGCGCTCCGCCAGATTCCAGCACTTGCCGGAGGCGGCTTGAAGATAGCTTTGTAATGCGTCGTTATGGACAGTGGTCTCAGCCAACGGAACCCTCCATTTGCAGTTGGATCAGCCGGTTCATTTCCAGCGCGTATTCCATCGGCAGTTCCTTGACCACCGGTTCGATAAATCCGCGCACGATCAATGTCATGGCTTCGGCTTCGGAAATCCCCCGGCTTTGCAAGTAGAACACCTGCTCATCGCCGATTTTGGACACCGTTGCTTCGTGACCCAACTCCACCTTGTCGTTGTTGATGTTCATATAGGGATAGGTATCGCTGCGGCTGTGATCGTCCAACAGCAGCGCGTCGCAACTCACCGTGGACTTGCAGTTCGGAGCGTCTTCGGCCACTTCCACGAGACCGCGATACGACGTGCGGCCGCCGCCCCGCGAAATGGATTTGGATACGATCACCGAGGTCGTATCCGGCGCGCGATGGTGCACTTTCGCGCCCGCTTCGGTATGCTGTCCCGTGCCCGAATAAGCCACCGACAGAATATCCGCCCGCGCGCCCCGTCCCATCAGGAACACCGACGGATATTTCATGGTGATCTTGGAACCCAGATTGCAGTCCACCCATTCCATTGTCGCGTCTTCATCGGCGCGCGCCCGCTTCGTCACCAGATTGTACACGTTGCGCGACCAGTTCTGAATCGTGGTATAGCGCACCCGCGCGCCTTTCTTGGCATAAATCTCCACCACCGCCGAGTGTAGCGAGTCGGAGGAATAGACCGGCGCGGTGCAGCCTTCCACGTAATGCACGAACGAGCCTTCGTCAGCGATGATCAGCGTGCGCTCGAATTGCCCGACGTTCTTGGCGTTGATGCGGAAGTAGGCTTGCAGCGGAATCGTCATGCGCACGCCTTTGGGCACGTAGATGAAGCTGCCGCCCGACCACACTGCCGTATTCAGTGCGGCCAGTTTGTTGTCGCCCGGCGGAATCAGCTTGCTGAAATATTCCTGGTACAGATCGGGATATTCCTTCAGCCCCGTATCGGTATCGAGGAACACCACGCCCTGCTTGGCCCATTGTTCCTGCAAACTGTGATAGACCACTTCCGATTCGTACTGCGCGCCCACTCCGGCCAGGAATTTCTTTTCCGCTTCGGGAATGCCCAGCTTATCATAGGTCTCGCGGATTTCCTGCGGCACCGCATCCCAGTCGCTCGCGACTTTATCGGTGGGCTTGATGTAGTAGAAGATATTGTCGTAGTCAATATCGTCAATACGCGGGCCCCACATGGGCGTGGGCTTGCGCAGGAAGTACTCGAGTCCTTTCAGGCGAATCTGCCGCATCCAATCCGGCTCGCCCTTATGTTCGGAAATCGTCTCGACCACTTCCTTGCTTAGGCCGCGCGGGAGCCGGAACACGCTGTTCTCGGCCACGTGAAACCCGTAGCGGTCGTAGTTGTCGAGATCCAATTCGAATGTCTTGGCTTTATTCTCTGACATCACATCCTCACTTTCTCATATTCGTCTTCATCAGCGCCGCCGCAAATTCGGCGGCTCGCGCGGCGGCGGTAAAACGCTGGCGCACCACCTCGCATCCGGCGGCGGCGATCTCTTCCCGTCGAACCGGATTCACGATCAGCTCTTTCAGGTGATGATACCAGTCCTCCGCCGATCGAGCCACCAGCACGGAGCGACCGTCCGCGAACTCATCCAACGGAAAGCCCACCGGCGTGACCACGGCGGGTACGCCGCGGCTCATATATACGAGGGCTTTGAAATTCATCTTTGCGCGGCACCACGGATCGTCCACCAGCGGCGCAATCCCCACCGTGAAGCGCGGAATCACGTTCGCTTCGGTTTCCAAACTCCATGGCCAAAACTTGTAGCGAAAGTTCGGCGGCGGATCCATCAAGCGGGAACTGATAATCCACACTTCCACCGCCGGATGTTCCCGCTGCACCCGCACCAGCGCGCTTTCGATTTCCCGCAAATACCGCTGATTTTCCGGCGCGCCCACCCAGCCGATCACCGGCGGCTCATGATGCCCTGGCCGCGCATCCACCGCATCCTCCAACACCGACGGCAGAATCTGCACGTGGCGCGCGCGTTCCACCGCAAACCGCGCCAGTTCATCGCCGCTCACCAGCGCTAAATCGCACTGGGCAAGCATCCACTCCATGCGCGGCAGAAACGCTTCGTCGTATTCGGCGCGGTGTTCCTGACTTGCTCCGGCATCCGGCGGATGAAAATAAATCGCATCGTCGAAATCATACACGACCCGCTTGCCTAAGCGCTTCGCCCAGTTCACCCGTCTCCGCGAAAAGGATTTCTTCTGAAAGAACAGCGTATCCGCTTTTAGAAACGCGATCACATTGCGCAGCGGCAGCAATTCCAGCCAGAGCTTGTTCAGCATCCGTTGCCGCGCATTGCCCGCGTTGCGGGGCGCATCGTATTTGTGCCATGTATAGCTGGCGATATGATAGCGAATGCCCTGTGCATCCAAGTACGGCAGATAAGCATAGCAGCGGGTGCGCGCACTGGCATTGTTGATCCCGCCGGCGGGTACGAAGAACACGAAGGGCTGTTCGCGTTTTTTCGTGGCTTACCTCCCGCTCTTGGCTGCTTTCAGCTTCGCCGCCGTTTCCACTCGTTCCCGCCGCAAGACCATCAGCGAGCCGATCAAACCTGCGATGAATAATCCCCCGTCTTCGGGCAAGCCCATCGCCAGCGCAATCACCGAACCGATCATTGCCCACACAAAGGGCAGCATCAGCAGGTAGCGCGGCACCGGCACGTCCGCCCACAACCACAATCCAAAAGTGAAGATCGTCAGCGTATCGGGTGATACTCCGAACACCGGCACCGCCGGATAATTATGCCCGAACAGCGGCCCCAATACGGGATAAGCCAGCATCGCATACAGCATGAACAGCGCGCCGGTAATTCCGTAGCCGTCCGCTTTGAACCGAAAGCCGAACTCGCGGCGAATCGTGATGAAGATCGCCGTCAGCACCCCCTGCGCGACAAACGCCAAACCGAACCAGAACGAACCGCTGGTCATGCTTTGGCAGTTCAATAGAAAATAAACGATGCCCACCCATAGCCACAAGAGCGAAAGCAGCGCACCGATCACGCGGCCTGCCCACTGCGACGGCCGCAGCGCCAGCCCGATCATGAGCACGCCCAGCGCATAGGCAATTCCCGGCGCGGGCCAGACGGCGAGGTTGTAATGGGATACCGCCGCCAAAAACTCATCTACGGTAAACGGCACGTTCACGAGGAACTCCGTTCGGTTGAAGTGCGTCCGTTAATTACGGATCGAATGTTTCTTTCCCCCTGCTTCAGCGGGGGGATAAAAGGGGGGATTCCGGGCGGGTTCCACTGCGTTCAACCCGCCCCTACCCGAATCGCCGCGCGGGGTCGCTGACCCCGCCGGAATCTGTCATCGCGGCGCTACGGTCAGCTCATATACTGCGTAATAAACACGAAATCCGTCCATTGCCCGTCCACCAAGCGTGCCCGGCAATGACCGCCCGCGATTCCTTCCGGGCCGAACACTTTCTCCAGCTTGAATTCAACTTCGGTTGCACCGATCCAGCCGAATTCAGAAAATTTTAAACGTCCCCATAGATGGGCAGGCGACGGCGTGTGCTCGAACAAGTAGTAGCGATTCGTTCCCGGAAATTTCAGGATATCGGTCGTAATCGGAACATCCGGTTCGATCACTACCCGCAGTGTTTCATAGTCCACCCCGGCCACCGAATCCTGACTGTCGAATTGCAGATAGCCGGTAATCAACCGCATTTTTTCAGCGGGATCATCAAGCGGCCGCTTGACCATCACCGGCAGCGAGTAAGTCTGGTCAATCTTGCGAAACACCGTTTTGCCGTTGCGGTCTTCCGCCTGCAGCCGCGCACTGATTTCCATCAAGCCCGGATCCCGCTTCACCGTCAGCGGCACCGTAATCCCGAACCGCGAAACCGCCGTCTCGCACGGCTCGCCGTCCACCATCGTCTGCGGCATAATTACGCGCGATTCGTCGAACTTGATTCCGGTTTGCTGAACCGGTTCGAAACTCAGCGGCTTAATCCCCCGGCACGGCTTCGATTCCGGAGAAAAAACCGGTTCATAGCGCGGATAAAAATAGAACGTCACCGAATCCGGCTGACCGATCCAAATCCGTGCGGTGTCATCGGGCGCGAGCAGCACCGTCACCGACGGCTGCGCGAACGCGCCTACGGAGAACATAGCACCAACCACAACCACGAGCAGCAAAGCCCGCATGGCGATTCTCCGGTTTAGGGAATAACGATCACCGCCCGCAATGGCCGCGCTTCAGGCATGAAGCACACGTGGTCGTCGCAGGCTTGAAATTCGACGATCCCTTTCAGCGGATACGTTCCCGCCTGAGTATTCTTGTCAATCACCACCGGCACTTTAATCGTCACGCCGTTGTCGTACACCAGCAGCGTTTCGTCCAGCTCCTCGATGCGATGACTCAGACCCTGAGGATAATCGGGCTTCAGCGGATGCAAGAACGCGCTGGAATCGAACTGTACGGCCAGGGGAATGTAGTCTTCGCTGGAGGCGGGATTAGCGTTGACGTGATAACCGGGGGTGATCTTCAGCGGAACGGAGACCATGACGGTATCTCCGGCGGCGGCCGGCACGGTGTCCAGCGGCGCAACCGTCAAAATGACCGGGTTATCTTCGCCCGGCCGGGCCGTTGCGATGCTGCACCATAAAGCCGCCAGAGCGAGAACGGCAAACCGTGTTTTCATATGCAGGTTTACGAAGCGGTCCGAGGCGGCTCGGATTTGGTTTTACAGGTGGCAACGCCGATAATCGCATAGAGCGGACAGTAACCGACAAACGCGGTCAGCAGCGGAATCAAACCGATCACTCCCCACCAGCTCTTGAACAACAGGCCGGCGGCAATGATCACGATTCCCACAATAATGCGGATGACTTTATCCGCCGTTCCCACATTCGCTTTCATGGGTTCACCTCCATAGAACGATGAAAACACCTGTCATCCTGAACGCAGTGAAGGATCCCTGGCATCGTCAGGGATTCTTCAGCCTGCTGACGCAGGCTTCAGAATGACATTCATTCTCTCACGCGAACTACAGCGCCGCTTCTTCCTTCACCCAATCGTAGCCCTGTGCTTCCAAGTCCAGCGCGAGGGACTTATCGCCGCTCTTGACGATGCGGCCGTTCACCAGCACGTGCACGTAATCGGGCACGATATAGTCCAGCAGCCGTTGATAATGGGTAATCACCAGCGCGCCGAAATTCGGGCTGCGCAGTTCGTTGAACCCGCGCGACACGATCTTCAGCGCGTCAATGTCCAGTCCCGAATCGGTCTCGTCGAGAATCGCCATTTCCGGCTTCAGCATTCCCATCTGCAGAATTTCGTTGCGCTTCTTTTCGCCGCCCGAAAAACCTTCGTTGAGATAGCGTTTGGCGAACTCGGGAGTAATATCCAGCACTTCCAGCCATTTGCCGATTTCCTGATTGAATTCGGCAAACGACGGCGTCTTGCCGAATCGTTCGGTCATCGCCATCCGCAGGAAGTTATTAACCGACACCCCGTAAATTTCCTGCGGATACTGAAACGCGAGGAACAAACCGCTCTTGGCCCGTTCGTCGGTCTCCATTTCCAGCAGACTTTGGCCCTTCCAAATAATATCCCCGCCGGTCACTGCATAGCGGGGATGGCCCATGATGGCCGATGCGAGCGTGGACTTGCCGCTGCCGTTGGGTCCCATGATCGCATGGATTTCACCCACCGGCACAGACAGCGAGAGACCCTTCAGGATCTCTTTGCCGTCCACCGCTACGTGAAGGTTCTTGATCTCCAGCAGACTCAATATCGCCTCACTTTGTCAATTCGATGATGGAGTTTCATTGGCGGAACCGGCCGTCTTAACCGGCTGTCGTTCCGGTGGCCGCCAGCGTGCGAAACGCGTCCGACGCTTCAAAGGATTCCGGCATTTCGCCCTTGGCGATGGGTTGATTCATAACCGACAACAGATCGGCCAGCGTCCGCGCCCGGAAGAAATCCTTCAGATAGAATTCGGCCTGCCGCCAGAAGCCGCGAATCGAACAGCCCTGTGACAGCGAACAGCAGCCCGTATCGTGGGCACACTGATTGAATTGCAGGCTGCCTTCGAAGGTTTCAATCACATCCAGCAGATTGATATCTTCCGGCTTGCGGCCCAGCGTCACGCCGCCCCCCTTCCCCCGCTGCGTGCGCAACATGCCGTGACTGGCCAGTTGAGCGACGATCTTGGTCAGGAACACCCGCGGCACGCGCTGCCGATCGGCGATTTCCCGAGTTACCACGGCTTTCCCGCGGGCTTGATAAGCGGCCACATCTACGAGCACTCTCAGTGCATAATCCGCTTGCAGTGATACCAGCATTGCACATTCCCTTAAATCAGACTAAAATTGTCAGGTTAATATATAGAATTTACCGCTTTCTGTCAAGCGAATAATGAAAATTAGGCGGCACGGTAATTTAAAATATTACCCTCTTGATCCCTGTGTCCGCCAAGTTGGGTATCAGCCATCCGATAGTTAATAATACATTTATCGTCTAAAAAGCCGATTATATTGTATGTACCCACTCAGGAGGCTATAAGTTCCGGAGAGGAATGTCCGCAATGATGAACGATAAGCGATAAACGATGAGTGAGACCGTCGGATAACAAACTCCCCCCGCATGAGCGGGGGGAGTAAAGAGGGGTAATTTGCGTGTCATCCTGAACGAAGTGAAGGATCCCTGACGTCGCAAGGGATTCTTCAGCCTGCTGACACAGGCTTCAGAATGACATAACGTATTCGCCGAGGCAGATCCCCTGATCTGCCCGGAATCCTACTGCGACTGCGCGCAGCGGAAACCGCTGGCGTCCCACCGGGCATCCAGGCCGCCGAAGGAGCGATAGGCGCAGCGCGCGTTGTCAGGGCCCGTCCAACTGTTACAGCCGCCGCGCATCACCCGGCTGAAGTACCGCGGATTATCGATCCACGCGCTGCCGTCCGTGGGCGCGCCATTATAATCCGGGTGGCGATCGTCTTCGCACCACTCGGTAACGTTGCCCGTCATATCGTAGCAGCCGAAGGGGCTGACATCATTGGGAAAGGCGCCCACCGGCGCGGCCCGTTCATAGGTATCCGCAGTTGACCACATATTCGCCCAGCCGTCGTGCCACGTATCGCCCCACGTCCACGCCCGGTTGTCCGCGCTGCCCTTTGCGGCCAGCTCCCACTCCGCTTCGGAAGGCAGCCGTTTCCCCGCCCACGCCGCATAATCGTGGGCATCCTGCCAATACACGTTGACCACCGGATAGTGCGCGTACGCCGGATTCGTAAAGTAATTGCTGTATTCCGGCCAATTGGGATTGGGCGGATAGTCGTGCCCGGTGGCATCGCAGAACTGCTTGTATTCGTCGTTGGTCACTTCGTAGATGTCCATGTAGAAGGCGGGCACCGTGACGGCATGTTCGGGCACGGCATTAGCGCCCGCCGCCGCCGATCCCATGATAAACGTGCCGGTAGGGATCGCCACCATGCCCGCCGGAGCGTTGACACCGGTCGTGAATTTCCACAGCGGACCGACCGTCAAGCTGCCGTGTTCGTCAACGGCGACGATTCCCCAGTAGTACATCTGATTGGGCAGCAGCGTATCGGGATCGTAGGTGGTATCGGCCAGATCGGAAACCACCAGCGGCGGATTGGGATCCGTTCCGAAGTAAATACTGTAAGTTAGCGGATCGCCGTCGGGATCGGAACAACTCCAGTGCAAGTCCACCGTAGTGGACTGGAACATCGCCGAATCGGCGGGCACCGGATTGGACGGAGCATTCGGTGGGCTGTTCACGCCTTCATCTTTGGAATCGTCCTCGGAACAGCCGCCGAACAGCAGCAATGCAATGATTACCGCCGCGTACACAAACAAGCGATGGCGCAGGGAAGTGTTCATAATATCCTCGCGGGATTTTCCCGGATCACCGGCCACTCGGCAATCCGCAATCAGGTTTTTTATATAATACTCAAATATCATTAGGAATCAAGGAATTTAGATCTCGCCGGAGGCAACGAGATCGCCGAGGAGGGTCCCCAGACCCTCCCGGAACAGAAGTTGTGGGGTGATCGTCGAGCGGGGTTTTCTACCCCGCCGGAATCAGCAGGACACAACCCGCTGTGCCCCTACGGTGAGACCGCAGTTAGCGGGGCACGTGAGACCACGTGCCGCCGCGAGTAAAAGCGATCTACTCGCCGAGGAGGGTCCACAGACCCTCCCGGAACAGTGGTTGTCGCCGTTCTGGGCTTACAAGCCCGCAATGGCGCCCTGCAGTACGCATTGCGATTTCCCCCTGCTTTAGCGGTGGGATGAAAGGGGGGTGCATTCCGGCCGGGTTGCGCTATGCTTAACCGCGGCTCGGCGGGTCGTTCATCGCTATTTGAGCAGCACCATCTTCCGACTCAGGGATTGTCCATTCGCTTCCAGGCGATAGATGTACACACCCGACGGCAAGTCGTTGCCGTTTAAATCTACGTCATGCCGTCCCACGTTCATCATGCCGCTCGCCAGCACCGCACGTTCCCGTCCCAAAATATCGAACAGCCGCAGCGAGACTTGGCCCGGCTGCGGCAGATTGAACGTAATGCGCGTTTGACTGTTGAAGGGATTGGGAGAATTTTGCGCGAGGGCAAACGATGACGGCAGCGACCGGTGTTCCTCGGAAATCGTCGTGCCGTCGGCGGCAATTCGAATCAAATAGGGATCGCAAACCCACGCGTTGAACGAACTCGTGATTCCGGCCACGATGAATCCGCCATCGGGCAACGGTTGAATCGAGGTCGCCACTTCGTAGCCGCTGCCGCCGTAAGTGCGGTTCCAGAGTTCGTTGCCCACGGAATCCGTGCGGACAATCCAGATATCCGTGCTGTCGTAATCGTCCCGGCCCGACCAGCCGCCCAATAAAAAACCGCCGTCGGGAGCGGGGGCTAAGGCCAGCGCCATTTCGTTCCGGCGATGATACGTGTGCTGCCACAGGCTGTCGCCAGATGCGCTGACTTTCGTCAGAATAAAATCGCGGCTATTCGTGCTGGTGGAATAGCCGCTGCCGGCGAGCACATAATCGCCACCGGCCGTTTCATAGCCCGCCGCCGCGATCATCCCGCCATAGCCGCCGATGGAACGGGTCCACAGACTATCGCCCAGCGAATCGGTGCGGATGATCCAGAAGTTCCCCCCGCCCCAGCCATAGCCTTCGGTTCCGGCCATGACGAATCCGCCGTCCATCGTTTGATTTACCCAGTAGCAATGGGCGTCCCGCCGTAAGAACGTGCGAAACCAGAGACTATCGCCATCGGCCGCTAATCGCAGCAGCGAAAATGCGCACGGATTACCCTCTTCGTTGACTCGCCCGGCCAAGACACAGCCGCCGTCATTCGTGGCGGCCACCGAATAGGCGATCTGAATCCCGTCTCTCCGAAACAGCCGCGACCACAGCGAATCGCCGTCGGCATCCGTTTTGACCGCCCAGAAGTCCGCGCTGAGCGCACCGAACGAACCGCCCATTCCGCCGATGACAAATCCGCCGTCGGTGGTTTGGCACACACCGTAGCCGCGATCCGGTTGATCGCCGCCATACCACCGGCACCACAACGAATCGCACGTGGAATCCAGTCTCATAATCCAGAAATCCAGCGTATGCGTGGCGAACGATTCGCTCATGCCGCCGACCACGAAACCGCCGTCCGGCATCACCAAAACCGTCTTCACACAGTCAATCCCCGCCAGCCGGAATGTGCTTGTCCACAAGGTATCCGGCTGCGCAAGTGCCGCACCGGCGAACATCGCCAGCGTTATAATTACCCCCATCAGTTTCTTCATACTACCCCCCACGGGTTGGTTGTTGCTACAATCTACAACGGTTTTAACGAAAAGTCAATCCTTCTCGCCGAGCGGGATTTTCTACCCCGCCGGATGAAGCGATCTCGCGGCGGCACGTGCTCCACGTGCCCCGCTAACTGCGCACTCCCATGTGGCAGTGCCATCCCCCCTTTCATCCCCCCGCTCAAGCGGGGGGAGACTCCGCGTCCGGCGGCCAGCGCCCCTCCGCCGTCAGCTTGGCAAAAAACCGTTCTTTTAGTAGTGCGTAGGTCTTGGTGCCCAGCGGCAGCCGTTCGGGACCGAACAGCGCGTGCTGCACGTAGTCGTTGAATTCGCCCATGGGAAAGCCGAGCGGAAAATCGTTGGTGATAGAAGACCCGCCGGTTGGCTCGGAATCGCCCTCGGAGATTTCGCTCTTCGATTCATTTTGAAAATTAGAAGCAGACTCTAAGAGTTCTTTCTTTGAGTTAATACGTGATTCTGAAACAGACTCTAAGAGTTCTTTTTTGGAGTTATTTCTTGACTCTAAGATAGACTCTAAGACTTTCTTAGAATGGGGGGCGACCTCGCTGCTTACGGGGGGGCGGTCTTTGAACTTATGTTCAGTTGAAAAATCAGATAAGTGACTGTTTTGTTTATTAGTCTTTTCGTGAAAATAAAGCGTAATTATGGTCGCATTTTCCACGCAATTGAGGGAAATCAATCCGGAGGCTTCCAAGACCGTCAAAAAGTCCCGCACGGCCTTTGGCTCCCACCCCCACTCCTCGGCCAGCCCCTTCTTGCTGCAGATCAGCTGCCCCGGCTGGATGTTTATTTTTTGTTGTTTTACGCGAATCGTATCGGGATGATAAGCGGCCCGTTGGAACAGGTCAATGATGGCTTCGGCACGGGAATAGCGGCGTTCGGTTTGCCAGAAAGGGAGTTTGAAAAAGGCGCGCGGGAGTTTGACGAATCCGGTTAACATGATGATTAATAACGGTTAATTGGTAAGTGCTGATTTCGTATATAATATACAACATTTTTCGAGAAAGTCAAGGGGAAATTTGGGGGGGAAACCGGGCGTTGGTTCCGGCCGGGTTGCGGCCTGCGGCCTTAACCACGGCTCGGCGAGCACGAACCTCAGAAGGGCAAAGCCCGCTGTGTCCCTGCGGCCATACACGTTAACGTTCCGGGCACCCGGGGACGGGTGCCTCGGCGATCTCGTTACGTTCCGGCAGGGTCTGGGGACCCGGCTCGGCGATCTCACTGCATTCCAGACGGGTTGCGTGTTGTTTAACCCGCCTCTCCACCTACGCTTAGGGTCAAACTTGACTTTTTCGGGAAGTTGTTGTAGCTTGCCTTCACGCAGCCGTAGGGGTGGCCGCAACGGGAAACCGACAAGGCGGCCTGAGATAAAACCCTCGAACCTGATCCGGGTTATTCCGGCGTAGGAAACGGTGCGAGTCGTTTGTCGTAACAGGCTGACGCCTTCTTGTTTCAAATGACCGCAATCGGTTTCCGGTTGCGGTCATTGTTTTTTTATCCAACAGGAGGCTGGCCATGAGACGGTTGATGGATGGGTACCGGGCGGGTGCGAAGACCCGGCTCGGTGATTACGTTCCGGGCAGATCGGGGATCTGCCTCGACGAGATCATTTCCCCCTGCTTTAGCGGGGGGATAAAAGGGGGGTCGGTTCCGGCCGGGTTGCAGCCTGCGGCCTTAACCACGGCTCGGCGAGCACCAACATCAGATGGGCACAGCACGCTGTGCCCCTACGACTGCAAACGTTTACGTTCCGGGCAGATCGGGGATCTGCCTCGGCAAGAACGGGCGGGTTCCGCGATGCTTAACCCGCCCCTACCGAGTATTGTTTTTCGGTTCCTCGTTCTTTCCCTCTTTGTATCCTCTTCATTCGCCGCCACAATCAGCGGGAAGGTCACGAATTACGCCAACGGCACGCCTATAGAAGGCGCAACCGTGCTGGTCTCGGCCGAGGATCTTTCGGTATTGACCGATGCGCGCGGGCGGTTTGAGTTTACCGATTTAGCCGTGGGCCGCTATGTGATTGCGGTGCGCAATGACGGTTTCCATCCTTATTCCTTTGAGCAAACGGTGGACGATGCGGATAAAGGCTATCGCCTGGCCATCGAACTCAAGCCCACCATTACCGGCGAACATACCCCCGAATACTTGCAGGAACAACCGCGCTACCGGATGCCGGAAGTAACGGTTACCACGACGCGCGCGGGGAGCAGCGATCCGGTCACGTTTTCCAACGTGGCGCGGGGCGAAATCACGGAAACGCACTACGGACAGGACACGCCACTCCTGCTCTCTGAACTGCCCAACGTGAGCGTATACAGCGAAGGCGGCGGCGGGTTCGGCTACAGCTATCTGCGAATGCGCGGTTTCAGTCAGGATCGTATTGCCGTGCAGATCAACGGGGTGCCGCTCAACGATGCCGAAACCCACGAAGTGTTTTGGGTGGACTTGCCCGATCTGGCCACCGACTTGCAAGACATGCAAGTCCAGCGCGGGGTCGGTTCGTCGCTATACGGTCCGGCAGCGTTCGGCGGTACGGTGAATCTGGTTACGCGCACGCCGGGACTGGGCGACCGGCCCATGATCCGTGCCGAAGGCATGTACGGCACGTGGGCGACGCGGCGGGCGATGATTTTATTGCAATCGGGCAAAGTCGCCGACCGCTACGGCTTTACGGCGCGCCTGACGCGCATGGACACCGACGGCTACCGCTTCGATTCGTGGGCGAAACTGTGGAGCTATTATCTTGCCGGAGCACGCTTCACCAATGCGCACACCACCAAGCTCGTGTTCTACGGCGGGCCGGAACGCGTACACTTAGCCTACGACGGCATCTCGAAGGAATATCTCGACGGCAAGATCACCGGCAATAGCGATAACGACCGCCGCTACAATCCGTTCACCTATCCCGAAGAAGTGGATCAATTCTTTCAACCCCACTATGAACTGCATGACGAGTGGAAACTGTCGGACAAATTGCAGCTCGACAATTCGTTTTACGTCTTCAAGGGCGACGGCTACTACGATCAATGGCGCACTGACGTGGCATATCAAGAATATTTTTACAATGGAGGTATAGGACCGGACATTAACGTGAATATCTTGCGCCGTCGCAACGTGGACGAAATTGACGGCGGGTGGATTCCCCGGCTGAATATCGAACACACGTGGGGTGAGACCACGGTGGGCGGCGAACTGCGGCTGCACGATGCGCAGCACGAAGGCCTTGTGCTGTGGTCCGATTATATTCAGCCGGGGAACGGACCCGACTATCGCTACTACGATTATAAAATCGTCAAGCGCAGTTTTTCGGGTTATGTGCACAATCTGATCAATATCGCTCCGCGTTTGAGTGCGCTGGCCGACGTGCAAGCGGTCACGCACACGCTGCACATGCAAGATGACAACCTGTGGGGTGTGCATTACGAAAAGGATTACGCGGCGATGAATCCGCGCGTGGGACTGAATTATCTGCTGGTGGAAGGCGACACCCGTGTGAATCGCCCGGCAGGAACGGTCTACGCCAGCTTGTCGTTCGCCCAGCGCGAACCGAAGCCGCGCGATATCTACGATCCGCAGGATTACTGGTCATTGCCGATTCAGACGGACAACGCACCTCGTTTCCGTACTGACGGCGACGGCTACGAATATATCGGCCCGTCGCTGGAGCCGGAACGCTTGACCAATCTCGAAGCGGGCACGCACTGGCAGTGGTCGCGGGGACGGATCGGACTGAATGCCTACTACATGGCGCTGCGCGATGCCATCGTGCCCTACGGCGCGCTGGACAACTTGGGCGTGCCGAAAACCATCAACGCTAAAGAAACCGTTCATCAGGGCTTGGAACTGGTGGCGGCGTGGTCACCGCTGGCGGCGCTGTCGCTATCGGGAAATCTGGCGCTCACCGATCACCGCTTCATCCATCACAAAGAATTGGTGTGGGACAACGACAGTAATTGGTATGTGGAAGCGAAGCGCGACGGCAACCGCATCGGCTTCGACCCGATCTTTATTGCCAACGAGCGAGTCGAATATGCGTGGCGCGGTTTGACTGCCGGAGTGGGAATGCGCACGGTGGGCAAGCAGTATATTGACAACAGCGAAAACGAAACTACCGCCGTGCCGATGTACACGCTGGTGAGCCTGAATCTCGGCTACCGGCTCGAAAACGTGCCGTCGGTACGGGCGGTGGAACTTAGCCTGCATGTGACCAACCTCTTCGACCACGAATACGTGTCCTTCGGCTACGATTATGGCGAAGCGCTGTATTTCGTGGGCGCGCCCCGCGCGATGTATGTGACGACGGCGGTGGAGTTATAGCAACAACGAAAGGGCACAGCACGCTGTGCCCCTACGGAAGAACGGGCGGGTATCCCTTGGTTTACCTGCCCCTACACATGATATGATCCTTTCGTCTCTCTCACTTTTGGATTGGGTTGCCCCGGTCGCGTTTGCGGTGGGGTTGCTCTTGCTGGGATTCTGGAAATCGCGGCGGAAATCGGATACCGAAGAATTCCTGCTGATGGGACGACGATTGACCGCCCCCGCGTTCGTGATGTCGCTGGTGACATCGTGGTACGGCGGGATTCTCGGCGTCAGCGAATATGCCTATAAATTCGGGCTGTCCAACTGGTTCGTGTTCGGTCTGCCCTACTATCTGCATGCGCTGATCTTCGCGATCTTCCTCGCTCGCCGCGCCCGGCGCACGAAAGCCATGTCTATTCCCGATACGCTGCTATTGGCTTACGGCGGGACGGCGGGACGGATCGGCGCGCTGGTGATCTTCGTGGTGACGATGCCCGCCGCGTATTTGCTGATGCTGGGCAAGATGACCTCGTGGATGTTCGGTTGGTCGTATCCGGTGGCGCTGCTGGCGGGTGTGTTGTTTTCGACGATTTACATCTATTCCGGCGGCTTGCGCAGCGTAGTCCGCACCGATATTGCGCAGTTCGCGGTGATGTACGGCGGTTTCGCGGTGATGGTAGTGGCGTTGATTTCGCAATACGGGGGTCTGAGCTTTTTGCATGCGCACGTTCCGCAGGAGTTGTTCACCCCCACCGGCGGACAGAGTTTTTGGGCGGTGTTCGTGTGGTATCTCATCGCCTCTACTACGCTCATCGAACCGCTGTTTTACGAGCGCGTGTATGCGGCCAAGAGCGAACGGTTCGTGCTGCCGGGTATCGTAGTTTCGATTCTGTTGTGGGCGGCGTTCGATTTTATGACCACCACCACCGGACTGTATGCACGCGCCTTGTTAGGTAATCTTTCCGATCCGGCGTTTGCCTTTCCCGAACTGGCGCGGCAAGTCCTCCCGGCGGGATTGTTCGGGCTGTTTTTGGCGGCGCTCTTAGCCACGATCATGTCCACCATTGACAGCTACACATTTCTGGCGGCGGGGGCGCTGGGACGCGATGTGCTGTGGAAGACCCTCGCCCCCACCCAGCCCGAACGCACGCCGCAGTTCGTGCGCTGGGCATTATTGATTACCACGGTGTTTGCCTTTGGGCTGGCGTTGATTTCCGAATCCATCGTGAGCCTGTGGCACGGGCTGGGTTCCATCGCCGCTCCGGCCTTGGTTATTCCCGTGCTCTCCTCGTTTAGCGCACGCTATGCGTTTGCCCAAAGGCTGGTGGTACCGGGGATGATAAGCGCGGGTGGGATCGCCTTGCTTTGGGAAATTGCCCCGCAGTTCTTCGGTAACGGTTATTGGCTGGGCCTTGAGCCGATTTATGTCGGACTGGCGGTTTCGCTGGGATTCTACGTGATGGGGCTGGTGAAGAAGCGATAAGCGCCAGAAATGTCGTCCTGAACAAAGTGAAGGACCCCTTACGATGAAAGGGATTCTTCAGGCTGCTGACGCAGCCTTCAGAATGACAGTTCTCTTCACGCCGAGCCGTGGTTAAGCGCAGCGCAACCCGGCCGGAACAAGAAGGGCACAGCGCGCTGTGCCCCTACGAGGCAACCCCGGAGGCCACGCGCACTGCCGTGCGGCACTACAAATCGTGTTTTCCGTGGATTATTCACCCCCTTCTAACTTCCCCCATCAAATGGGGGAAGATTCGTTTCCCTCCACTTGGTGGGGGGAATACAAGGGGGTAATTGACAAGCCACCTTGGCGAGTTGGGTTTGCAAATCATAAAAGAATGTGTTATTATTGGCTATAACACATTCTTTGCATTTCCGGGACTATGCTTACCGATCCTCCCAATCCCTTGGAATTTCACCTTTCCCGGCTCTCCCGCGAGCGCTATGCCTTCGACCGCGATCTGCTCAAGGACGAAGGCGGCGTGCGGCAGCCCGATTCCCTGACCATTCAGGAACTGACCGCCCGCATGAACGCGCGGTTGGGACCGCAGGGCAAAGGCGCGAAGCCCGGCCACCTGTATGCGATTGTGCTGATTCAGCATATTCTGCACGTGGTGGTGGATCGCTACCGCAAACAGCGCGAGCCGGAGGTCTTTGCCAAAGCCGAAGATTGGCTGGCCAACCGTCCGCCGGAACCGCCGGTGGAGGAATCGGTACAGAAGTTCGGCGGATACTACACCCCGCTGCCGGTGTTTCGCGGCGAGCGCGAATTGCCGCGCTTTCTGTATGAGAATTCCGGTGAAATCCCCGGCCGTCATGCGCTGATCGAGCAAATGCTGCTGGTTTACTTGGCGAATGCCAATCCGGCGGCGCAGACCACCCGCGATCTGTACGACGACCGCGAGTTTGCCCAGCGCGACGACTACTTGCGGCGGGTATGGGAACTGGAACAATTCTTCGCCGCCATGCCCACCTTCGGACCGAAGGGGCAATCGCTGTTCGAAATGCTGTCCGCACCGCTTAAGGCCTCGCCCGATTCGCTGACCGGACAATTGAAATTCATTCGCGATGAGTGGGCGGACATTTTGGGCGCGGAACTGCTGCGCGCGCTGCTGGTGGCCGAAGACATCGTGCGGGAGGACGAAAAAGGGCCGTGGAAACCCGCCGCCTTTGGACAGGGACCGGATCTCGAATACCTGCGCCGTTTGGCGAGCCGGGCGATGTTCGAAGGCACCTACGCCGAACCGGAACGATTCAGCACGGATACCGATTGGATGCCGCGCGTGGTGCTGCTGGCCAAGAGTGTTTACGTGTGGCTGGATCAATTGTCCCGCCGCTATGGCCGCCGCATCACGAAATTAGATGAAATTCCCAATGAAGAACTGGATCGGCTGGCACACTGGGGATTCACCGGCTTGTGGCTGATCGGACTGTGGGAACGCAGCGAAGCTTCGCGCAAGATCAAACATCTGCGCGGTAATACCGATGCGGTGGCGTCGGCGTATTCGCTGTGGGACTATCGCATCTCCGGCGATTTGGGCGGCAATGAAGCGCTGGCTAACTTGCGCGAACGCGCATTGGCGCGGGGGATTCGGCTGGCCTCCGACTTGGTGCCCAATCATATGGGGTTGGATTCCAAGTGGGTGCGCGAGCATCCCGACTGGTTCATTCAATTGGATCATCCGCCCTACGGCGCGTACCATTATTCCGGTCCCGATCTCTCCGGCGATCCGGATTTGGATCTGCGCGTCGAGGACGGCTACTGGTCGCAGACCGATGCCGCCGTGGTGTTCCGCCGCATTGACCGCCGCAGCGGCGATACCCGCTATATCTATCACGGCAACGACGGTACTTCGATGCCGTGGAACGATACCGCGCAATTGAATTTCATGCGCCCCGATGTGCGGGAAGCGGTGATTCAGCTCATCATCTACGTCGCCAAGAACTTTCCGATCATCCGCTTCGATGCGGCGATGACGCTGACCAAGAAACATTATCAGCGGTTGTGGTTTCCCGAACCGGGGACAGGCGGCGCGATTCCCTCCCGCGCCCTGCACGGGCTGACCCGCGACGAGTTCGACCGGCAAATGCCCACCGAGTTCTGGCGGGACGTGGTGGATCGCGTCGCCGCCGAAGCGCCCGATACGCTGCTGCTGGCCGAAGCGTTCTGGCTGCTGGAAGGTTTTTTCGTGCGGACGCTGGGCATGCACCGCGTCTACAACAGCGCGTTTATGAACATGCTGAAGATGGAAGAGAACGCGAAGTTCCGCAGCGTGGTCAAGAATACGCTGGAATTCGATCCGCGCGTGCTGCAGCGGTTCGTTAATTTCATGAACAATCCCGACGAAGATACCGCCGTCGCGCAGTTCGGCAAGGGCGACAAGTATTTCGGCGTGTGCCTGATGATGGCGACCATGCCCGGACTGCCGATGTTCGGCCACGGTCAAGTGGAAGGTTTAACCGAGAAATACGGCCACGAATATCAGCGCGCATATTACGACGAGCGGGCCGATGAAGATCTGGTGCGTCGCCACGAGCGGGAAATCTTCCCGATTCTCCGCCAGCGTCATTTGTTCAGCGGCGCGGAGCACTTCCTGCTCTACGACGTGTACCGCGACAGCGGCAGCGTGGACGAAAATGTCTTCGCCTATTCCAACGGCTTCGGCGACGCGCGCGCGTTAGTGGTGTTCCACAACAAATGGGCGGAAACGGCGGGTTGGATTCATACGTCGGCGGCGTATTCCGTGCCCGACGGCGACGGACGGCGGTTGGTGCGCAAGTCGCTGGCGGAAGGCTTGGGCTTGCGCGGCGAAGACGGATTATTTTATATTCTGCGCGACCGGATGAGCGGCTTGGAGTATCTGCGCTCGGGCCGCGACTTGTGCGAGCACGGTTTGTTCGTGCATTTGCGGGCTTATCAATTTCAAGTATTCACCGAATTCCGCGAAGTGCGCGATGACGCCGAGCACCGCTGGTCGCGCTTGGCCGAGACGCTGAACGGCCGCGGTGTGCCGTCGGTGAGCCGCGAATTTAAGCGCGTTTATCTCGCACCGCTGATCAGCGCCTTCAAGCATTTCGCCAACGCCGATTCCTTCCGCGCCCTGTTGGGGGAAACCGCTAATACGAATGCGGAAAAAGCGAAGAAATCCGCAAAAACGAAGACGACAAAGGTCAAGCCGACGGTTGATCCGGCGGCGCAATTTGCCGAGCAGGCGCGGCCGTTCCTGCAGCAGGCCTTGCTGTTCGGCGGCGGCCATCGCGATATTGATTCGGTCGTCAGCGAAATTGCGCAATTGGGTCGCGTAATTCTGGCCTTGCCCGCACCGGGAAAATTCATTCAATTCGGCAGCGGCGAAGCCGCGCAAGCGGCGCGGGATCATTTGATCCGCGCCTTGCCCGAACGACGCAGCGGCAGCGAATCGCTGTGGCGGATTTTGTTGGGCTGGCTCGCGGTATGGGGAGCGGGGCGGCTGCAAGACGATCAATCCGGCTGCGCGGAGAGCGCGAATCGGTTGGAAGACTGGCTGCTGTCGGAGGTCTTGGCGGAAGCCTATCAACAATTAGGGGCGGATGAAGGGCAGGCCTGGTGGGAAGTGGAATGGGTATGCGCGCTGGCGACGTTCGGCAATATCGCCGCCGACTTCGCTAAACCCCGCCGCTTCAAGACCGTGGCGGCGATGCTGGATGACGGCGCGGTTCGCCGCTTGATCGGCGCCAATTGGCATCGCGGAGTACTGTGGTTCCATCGCGAAAGCGGCGAGGAATTGCTGCATCGCTTATTCGTGATGGCGGTGATCCATGTAGCGGCCGATCCGAATGTGTCGCGCAAGGAACGCGGTGTGAAAGCCGCCGAACTGCTGCGGCACTTCCATCACATCGAAGATCTGGCGGCAATTGCGGAGTATCAGGTGGACCGGATGAAAACACTGTTGGGCTATATGCTGTAGTGAATAGATTCCGGGGGATCAGTAATTCTCCCATTGGCGAGGAACAGAAACAGGGGACGGAAGGAGGCGGTTGGCCGGGCAGGTTGAGAACCTGCCGCGGCGAGATCGTTGCATTCCGGTAGGGTCAACAAGGAACGAAATAAGAAAGCCGACACATTCGTGTCGGCTTTTCACCATAATTGAAGGTCGTTATCCTCGCTGGGGATCGTGGCCGGCGCGATTCAACGCGTCCGCCGCGCTTTTCATTTCGCGATGCAGCGCTTCGATGCTCTGCTTGGAAACCGACTGATCCGCATTTGCGCCTTCCGCATTCGCCGTACCGGATTCATGAAGGACGGCGGCATCCAGCGAATCCAACTTGCGGCCCACGCCGACAAATTGACTGATCTGGCCGTTTTCATCCAGCAATAAATCACAGACCGCTTCCACCCACACCGGCGAACCGTTTTTATGTCTCAGTTCCATTGGTCCGCGCCATGTGGTTTCGAACGGTTTCTTTTCAACCGAATATCCCGCCAGAACCTTGGCCGACATTTCCCGCACCATTTGCAGCGACGTTTCCGTCAACAAGATCTCCAATCCTAACCGCAAGACTTCCTCCTGAGTATACCCGATCAACCGTTGGACGGCGGGATTGACATAGGTGATTTGCAATTCGCGATCCGTCGTCCACATCACATCATGGGCATTGTCCGTCATCATCCGGAACCGCTTTTCATTCTCGATCAGCGCTTGCTGGGCGTGCCGGCGTTCGGTGACGTCGATCATATACGCACTATAGTCGACAATGTGTCCCTGTTCGTTGCGATTGGCGACCGAAATATCATGCACCCAACGGTACTCTCCATTGGCGATGCGCGCCCGGTACTCCTGCTCCCACGCGGCTGCGCCGGTTTGGATGCGATGGGCGGTTTCGCCGATAATCCGGTCGCGGTCTTCCGGATGAACCAACGCTTCCCAGATCACGCGGCGTTCCACGAAATCCTGCGGCAAATATCCGAACACCGTTTGGATATTGGGGGAAATGTAATTTACACAAAGGTTGCCGAGTTCATCAACCTGCCAACGATAGACGATCGTCGGTCCGGCAATGAACAGGTTGCGTTCGGTCTGCAGTTCCAGCTCGGCTTGGCGGCGTTCGGTAATATCGAGGCAATAGCCGTGGAAATGCGTCACTTCATGGTGGAGATTGCGTACGACCACCGTGTACTCGCGAATCCAACGATACCCGCCGTCGGCATGACGTATCCGATATTCCAATTCGTAATGCGGGACCTGCCGGCGTACGTAATCGTTGACCTGATTTTCCGTCCGTTGGACGTCATCCGGGTGCATGATCTCGCTGAAGAGCCGTTTTTTCACGGTGAACTCGTCCGGCGAATAGCCCCACTCTTTTCGGATATTGGGCGAGACGTATTCCACCGGCCAACCCACTTCAGCGTTCCACCGGAAAACCACGATCGGACCGGCGATAAAGAGCTGCCGTTCCGATGCCAAGGTTTGTTCGGTTTGTTTGCGTTCGGTGATATCGCGGGCGATCCCGCAGAGTCCAATGATCCGTCCGTCATGGTCCTGCAGCGGAACTTTAATCACATGATGGAACAGCAGCTTGCCGTTGATGGTTTCGTGCAATTCGGATTCAATGATCTCTCCGGCAAAAACCCGATGATCCTCAGCCCGCGTTTGGGCGGCGACCTCCGGCGCGGAGATTTCCTCGTCGGTGCGGCCGATGATCCGCGCTTCGGGGATCGAGAAGCTCTGCGCCGTCGCGGGATTGACTTGGACATATTCGCGGCGGAGATTCTTGATGAAGATCGGATCCTGCGCCGCCGTGAACACCGCCCGCAATCGTTCTTCGCTTTCGCGCAGGGCGACCTCGGCGCTCTTAATATCGGAGATATCCGTACACGTGCCGATGAAGCCGGTGAAATTACCGTCGGGAGTGGTTCGCGGCGTACCGCGATCCAGCAGCCAGTGATAGGTGCCGTCGGCATGCAGCAGCCGGAACTCGGTCACGAACGACTGCCGCGACCGGAAGGCGTTCTGATACATCGTAATCACGTATTCGCGGTCTTCGGGATGCACTCCGCCCAACCAACCGCGGCCGTACTCCACCTGCAAGCGCCGTCCGGTGAATTGCAGCCACATCTTGTTGAAATAGTAGCAGTGACGATCGGCCCCCGCCATCCACATCAGAACGGGCGCGGTATCGGCCAGATTGCGGAACCGTTCCTCGCTTTCGCGCAGGGCTTGCTCGTTGCGTTTCGACTCGGTCTCATCCACGATCATCGCCAGTGAGCCGGTGATGACGCCCTCGGTATTGCGAATGGGCGTTGCATAGAGACTGCATGATACCGGAGTTCCGTCCCACTTGACCGGATTGATCGCTTCACCGTCAAAGGTGTGGCCGTTGCGCAGTTGCTCGGTCAGCTGAGCGAACTTTTCACGCCCGGTCTCCGGTATAATCGGGAGTGAACGTCCGATGGCTTTCTCGGCCGGCCATCCGAACATTCGTTCGGCCGCGGGATTCCAGACATCCGCCACCGTCCCGTCGAAGTTGACGGAGATGATGGGAAGCGGGGCGGTTTGAATCAAATTCCGCATCGTCTCGTGGGCGCGCGTCACCTCGCTGACGGCCTGTTGATACTCTGTGACATCCTGGAATACCGCAATGATACCCGCCGGTTTTCCGTCCGTGTCCACATACGTCGTACAATGAGACACAATATTGCGGTCGCTCTTGGTCCCGAGCGTGAAGACGTTTTCTTCCGTCACGGAACCCGGCTCAGACATCAGAAAGCGATCACGCTGCATGAATTGTTCGGCGATCTCCGGAGGAACCAGCTCGTCCACGCGCCGACCGATGATCTGGTCGCGCGGCCGTCCGATAATCTCCGCGAAGGCGTTATTGACTAATTGATAGCGCAGATCGGCATCTTTGAAGAAGACCGGATTGGGCAGCGTATCGAGGATGTATTGAAGGAACTGAAGATCTTCCTTTTGTTTGCGGCTATGCTGTTTGTGTTCGGATATATCCACGACCACGCCGCGCATACCGGCCAATTTGCCGTCATGAACGACGGCGGCGGTTTCGACAATAATATCGAAGACCGTTCCGTCCTTCTTGAGTCCGCGATATTCGTTGCCGCCGATTTTCCGTTCGCCCAACAGCGTGCGGCGCATATTCTCAAGAGTGCGCGCGCGATCGTCGGCGACGACCATATCCGGCACTAACAGCGTTTCGTGCAGATCCTCCGGCCCATATCCGAACACTTCCAGCGCTTGGCGATTCACGAACGTCAACCGCCCGTCGGTATCGCATTCGAAAATTGCGAGCGGCAGCAGGTCGGCCATCTCGCGGTAGCGGCGTTCGCTGTTGCGCAAATCGGTTTCGATTTTCTGCCGCTGAATGATATCCAGCCTTAACGCCGAGTTGAGGCGATTCAACTCGGCGGTCCGTTCATGGATTTGCTTTTCCAGTTCATCCCGCGCCGCCCGCAGCACATCACCGGTATGTTGGGATTCGGCAACGGTTTCCACGTGCTTCTGATACAGGCGGCGATATTGCCGCAAGGCGATCAGTGCGCCGGCCGTCGCCATACTGCCCATTAACGTAATATAAAAGATTTGAACCGTCCATCCGCCTTGGTCGCCCACGGGAAGTTCGTGGAAAAGCCCAAGGAGAAACATGCCGACCACGGAAAACAACATGGCACGGAACAGCGGATAGCCGTATCCGGGGGCACGTGTTTTATGCCGGGGTGCCGGTTCGGGTGGGGAAACCGTGTCCGAATTTTGAATAGACGAGTTCATAATTACTGGTTTATCGCGATTTCTGTTTATCATCCAGATTTACTTGCAAAAAGAGTTCCTGAATATCATTCCATACACGCATGTAGATTGGGATTCGGAATTACCGTCAGCTCCGATATTTTGATAGAATTGTCAACCGCCCGATTACGCTTATGAATCCGAATGCGTAGGTAAGCGCCGACACCCGTAGTAACGATGTTTGCATCCGGCAACGAAAATAAAAAATCCTCCGGCCGGGAGGATCGCAAGTTTCAGATGTTGATGAATACCGATTAGATCAGATTTCCATAGCCGCAGGCATTTTTCGCGCCCGCAGCAGCTGGATGACGTCACGCACCCAGCGCAAGCGGCAGGCTTGCGAGCAGGGACTCAGGTTCGACGAATCGTCACACAAACGCATGCACACTTCAGTCCCGTGCAGCGATTCGCGGGGAATGTCCGCTAAATAAAGCTGTTTGAATTTAGCGACACCGACGGAAAAGGTCGTACGGCAGGTTGCGTTGCGGTGTGTCCAGAGGAAAAGTCCGTCATCCGGATTCGGCAGTGTAACCTGATAGCCGTTCAGCACCACCTGCCGATCGTTGAGGAAATCGCTGAGGTTTTCCCACTGCATTCCACAACTGCTGCAGGTTGCAAAGACGTTATCGGCAGCCGGTTTCATCTCGCGGTTCATCGCTGGGTGTAGAGAATGATTCGTTTTGGGCATCGTGACTTAATAACTTCTAATGAGCAAATTAAGTTCCATTTATCCCGCACGTTTTCTAATACTTAAAATTTCGCATTCTATCGCAATGCACCGATGAAATAATGCAATCCCCACATGAATCAACAAAAAATGCCTACCGAACGGCAGGCATTGTATTATTCATAAAGACAACTCACACCGTCAATCAAGACGGACGAGGCTCGCCCTCCGCCGGATGCGAATCATCAAATTCCGGGCGGACGGGCGGATCAGCGACCAGATAGCTAAACCGTTGTTCAAATTCATCCTTGGACAGCTTGCCGATCAGCGCGAGACGAGCGGTCGTTTTTACCTCGGCAAAGTCGGACGGTTCCAGTCGAACCATGTATTGCCGCGCGACTTTGTAGCTGTCGGAATCAATATCCACCTGACGGATGCGGAGCCGACCCGTAACCGGGTCCGCCAAATCATGGAAACTGAGCGGAATGACCTTGCCGCGATTGATCGCGACAATCGCACCCGAACCGCCGCCCAGCAGATAGCGCACCGCCGCATAGCCGAGATCCTGCACGTATTCACGATCGAAGGGAATCGGTGCCGCGCAGCGCAGTTCATAGCCGATATCTTTCGCTACCAGCGTCGTGGAAATTCCGCGCTCCTTAAGCCGGCGGGTAACTTCGTTCTTGACCATCCGTCCTAAGTCAATTTCCGAAAACCGGATATTGCCGTGGGCATCGTAGTCCAGATCGGCTACGCGCATCAGTTCGTTTTTATCAATACGATCGAGAATTCCTTCGGCCAGTACCGCCACGCCGTAGGGTCGTCCCATCGCCATCCGCTTAATCGCCGAGCTTTCGAGAATGTCGCAGATCGTCGTGAACGAGATCTTGCGGTCGCGGAATTCTTCGCCGATGATCGTGAGCGTTGCGCCCGCCGCTTTACCGATCCCCAGCGCCAGGTGTCCCGCTTTGCGGCCCATGCTGACGACGTAGTACCAGCGATTGGTGGTTTGCGCATCTTCCATCAGCGTGCGCACGATATCCGCACCTTCATGCCGCGCGGTTTCATAGCCGAAAGTCGGCATATCACCCGGCATCGGCAGATCGTTGTCAATGGTTTTCGGAACGTGCGCGACTTGAATCTGTTCGCCCACCAGTTCCGATAAACGATGGGATGTATAAGCGGTGTCATCACCACCGATCGTCACCAGAAAGTCCACTTCGAGTTGCGTCAGCGCGCGAATGGTGGCTTCCATCTTTTGCGGGTTGTCCGTAGGATTTTCGCGGCTGGTGCGGAGAATCGAACCGCCTAAGAAGTGAATGCGGCTGACCGCTTCGATATCCAGCTCTTCGGTGCGGCTGGAATCACCCCGCGCCAGCCATTTGAAGCCGTCAAAGATGCCCAGCACTTTAAGGCCGGAGTTGACCGCTTCAATGGTGATGGAACGGATGACACCGTTGATGCCGGGAGCCGGACCACCGCCTACTAAAATTGCCAGCGTGCGGCGGCGGATCGTATCTTCAATTTTTACCATAGGTCAGAATACGTTGCTAAGTTGTTATCTTTTCGTAGTGTGACAGTAAAGTGGCATAATTTACGGAAATTTTTTTCAGCAATCAAAAACCACCGATAAAACCGCAAATTTGACCTGAATCAATTGCGATTTATAGATCGTTTTACTATATTATTCCAGACAAACTTATCGTCAATTCAACAGAAATCCAATTAGATTATCATTCTGAGCAAGGTCTGTGCCCTCCTTTTATACCTGGTCAGGATGTGATCGTTCCGAACATCAACACCGAGGAAATATATGAGTCTGCTATCCGACAACCCGCGACAGCGGCAAGACCAACTGAAAAAAGAGATCCTGGATTTACACAAAGGCGCCGATCCGGAAGCGACGCGGCAACGCATCGCGGAACAGATGGGACGAATCTCCTACGAAGAAGTGGTGCAGGTCGAGCAGGAACTGATTGCCGAAGGCTTGCCCGTGTTGGAAGTCACCGATTTGTGCGACATCCATTCGCGCGTTCTGGAAGGACAGATTGACGTTTCGGGGGTGAAGCCGATGCCGCCCGGTCATCCGGTGCACACGTTCACCGCCGAAAATAACGCGCTCGCGAATTTAATTTCTGATGCGGAAGCTGTGTTGGATGACGTGAACGGCTTGCCCGATGCTGCACCGGTGCTGGAGAAGACGGACAAGCTGCTGGCGATCTTCCGGATGATCTACGATGTGGACAAGCATTACCGCCGCAAGGAATATTTGCTGTTTCCGTTCATGGAAAAACATGGGATCACCGGACCGCCCAAGGTCATGTGGGGCAAACACGATCAGATTCGCGCGCAGTTGAAAACCGTCATTGCGCGACTCTCCGATGCGGCGGAAGTCACGGCGGGAACGATCAAGCCGCTCGCGAACACGCTACTGCGTCCGGCATTGCTGGCGGTGACCGATATGATCACGAAGGAATCCAAGATTCTGCTGCCGATGTGTCTGGAAGCCTTGGAACCGCTGGAATGGTACGAAATTGCCCGGCAAAGCCCGGAGATCGGTTTCTGTTTGTACGATCCGCAGGTGGAATGGGTGCCGGAAAATGCCATGACGATGGAAACCAATGTCGCCGACAAAGGGCGGATCGTTTTCCCGACTGGGAGTCTGACGCTGAACGAACTGGCCGCGATGCTAAAGACTCTGCCGCTGGATCTCACATTCGTAGATAAGAACGATACGGTGCGATTCTTCTCCCACGGTCCGCAACCGATCTTCGACCGCAACCGTTCCGTAATCGGACGGCAAGTGCAGATGTGCCATCCGCCGAAGAGTGTGCATATCGTAAACAAGATTCTGGACGATTTCCGCAGCGGCAAAGAAAACAAGGCGGAGTTTTGGATTGACTTTCAGGAACGATTCGTGCATATTACCTATTATGCCGTCCGCGACGCGCTGGGCGAATATCTGGGTACGGTGGAATTGACCATGGATATCAGCCATCAGCGCGACTTGCAGGGAGAGCAGCGCCTTCTGGACTACGAGGTGGGAAAGCCGTAGCCGCCGAGCGACTGCATTCCAGCGATAGCATTCCGGTTTCACGGGGATGTTTCTCGATGGGTTTTAACCTGTCCTGAACATCCCCGTGACTTGTTTGTCAGGGAGGGTAGCAACTCACAGGGGGCAGCTATGAAAAAGGCAGTCATCAGCACTTTTCTTTGGTTGGCCGCATTCATGGGAGCGACAGCATGGGCGCAGGACAGTCTGTATGTAAGGCAGGTTGGGCAACTTGAATTGTCCGGTCAACCTACATGTATCGGCGTATCAGGAAACTATGCTTTTGTTGGAGATGAAAGTAGTGGAGTCCGTGTAGTTGATATTTCCAATCCGGCAGCACCCGACGAGGTTTGCGAGATAGTTATAGGGACCGGAACAAGATGTATCAAGATTCAGGGTAATCTCGCATGTGTATCATTGGGTGTTGACGGTTTACGATTCATAGACATCAGCAATCCGACATCACCGTCATTAGTTGGACAATATAACACTCCGGGGCAAGCTCTCGATCTGGCAGTTGCCGGGCATTATGTTTATGTGGCGGACGGCAATAACGGACTGCGGATTATTAACATTATTAGTCCTGCGCATCCGGTTGAAACCTGTTGCTATATTACTATTTGTGAAAAGATTGCGCTCTCATCGAGTGGAAACTATGCGTACACAACCACTGAATACAGTGGATTGCAGATTGTTGATGTCTCAGATCCATATCACCCACACTGGGTTAGCAGCGCTGAACTGGGCATATGGTGGACAATTGGATTTACGGTTAATGATGATTACGCCTTTTTTACCAGCAGCGTTGGTACATCTTTGATAATTGTGGATGTTTCGGATCCAGTAAATCCTCAGCGTCTTGCCATGTCGCGATTAGGATTCCAATATGAGAGTATTTCTGTTGTAGAAAATTGTTTATATCTATCTGGGAATAAAATCTCTGTTGTTGACTTCTCGATTCCTTCTGAACCGATTCAAGTTGGATACTACGAGACTCCAGAATTCGCGTTAAATCAGGATTATTCAAATGGTTTGCTATATACCGTAGACAGCACCTATCTGAATATATTCACCATCAACGTACCGGACACTCATCTCACTCTCATCTCCCCCGAAGGCGAACACGGCTGGATGGTGGACGCGCAGGATACGGTGCGGTGGCGCAGTTGGAACTATGACGGGCCGATAAAAATCGAATTGAATCGCACTTATCCCATCGGGGCTTGGGAAGTGCTGGCCAACTCCACGGAAAATGACGGTGAGCAAGCCGTGTGGATTTCCGGAGGAATCTCTGAGCGCTGCCGCGTGCGAGTATCAGCCGTCAACGATACGATCTCGGATATCTCCAATGCTGATTTCACGATTTGGACCGCCGAACCGGACAGCTTCAACATGGTGGCGGTAGGACGACTGGACACCATCTATCAAGCCTATGATGTACGAGTTGCGGGAAACTATGCCTATGTCGGAGCGGATTGCCTGCAGGTTATAGATGTCTCGAATCCGGGGATGCCCTATCGCATCGGATTCTGTGAAGGCGTCACGTCCACTACCGGGAGTGTGGAGGTGATCGGTGACTACATATACAGTATGGGAACACGGCTTGCCATTGTTGACATCTCCA
Organism: uncultured Alphaproteobacteria bacterium; assembly: GCA_964444755.1. GTDB lineage: Bacteria > Electryoneota > RPQS01 > RPQS01 > RPQS01 > JAHJDG01. Next base: position 79,001 of record CAYUIF010000014.1, read on the forward strand.
ATCCGGCTTTCCCAACGTTAGCCGGAAGTTGGACGGAAGCGCAGATTTGGGATGCCAAAATGCAGGGGAACTATGTTTATGCGGTTGATCTTTTGACGGTATATGGCTATCTCCGGATCATAGACGTCTCCGATCCAACTTCACCAACCGTTGTCAGTGAAAGTCGTTATCCCGGCATTGATTTTTCTTGCATTGGGGTTTCCGGTAATTACGCTTACATAATCGGCGGTTATTTCGGAACAACCGTCTTCGACATCTCCGATCCGACAAATCCAATCCGAATAGTAACCGATTCCTCATTTTATAATGGAGCGTATGAAATCACTATCCATGGAGAGTATGCCTACATACTGGGAGGGTATGGGATTCATATTGTTGATATATCGAATCCGTCTATTCCTACTGAAGTGGGAACATACTCCTTGCCATTTCGCTGCACAAGACTACGCTTTGTTGATGACCTCCTATTCGCCACCGGTCAAGGCGGGTATGTTGCTGTTTTGGATATCTCCAACCCGATTGCACCGTTGCTTATCGGTTTCCACTCGATATCGCGTGATGCGTATGGTGTAGATGTTGCCGAAGACAATATTTTTGTTGCCGGTTGGAGAAGTTTCGAAATCTATCGCTTCACCGGCGGATTGGATTTTGAGCCCGTCACTTCGATTTCATTGCCCACGAACTTCACCATGCAGCCCGCTTATCCCAATCCGTTCAATTCGACGACGATGGTGCGGCTCGATCTGCCGCAGGAAGTGCGGGGAAGATTGGTGGTCTATGATGTGCTGGGACGTGAAGTGCAAACTGTGACCAACGGCACGCTTTCTAACGGGTCGCATACCTTCGCCGTGGATGCTTCGCAACTGTCATCGGGAATGTATTTTGTGCGCTGGGAATCCCGGCCGTTTACGGCAACTCAGCGAGTTTGTTTGATTCGGTAGTATGGCGGTTTCGGGTTGACTTTCGGGGGGGATTGAAGCATATTAGTTACGATAGAGCTGACCTTTCGCCAGTAAAAACACAGGTCGCGGTAGCTATTCCGACCTGTATGTATAAATCAAATAAAGATTTAGATTTATGCATATATTAGAAGGGTCATGAACGGTTAGCACTGGGCGATAGGACGGCAGACAAGCCGGAACTGACCATTATCCCCCGAGAGGCAATACACGTGAAACATCTGGGTTTTATTCTGCTGGCCGGACTGCTGTTCTTTTCCGGCTGTGCCCGCGAAAAGAAAATGACCATCGTGCTGGAATGGCAGCCGCCCGCTTCGGAAGTCTGCCGCCAGTGTCAGCAGTGCGGAGTCGGTGATCAGGAGGTGCAACGCGCATTCCTGATGCTGAAAGAACGGTTGGCGGAAAAAGGTTTTGATATTCAGGTGGTGGAGAAGAAAGGCGCGGCGCCGCTGCCGAATACCTGCGGCATGAAAGTTTGCGACGTGCCGCTGGAAGTCTGGCTGGATGCGCGCACGGAAGCCACGCCCTGTCAGGGAGCCGCCGATAAGGGCGATCCCGATGGAATGCGGCGCACGATACGCGTCGGCAATCAAGGCTTTGCCACTGTTCCCGCCGATTTGATGGTGCGCGCGGGTTTGATGGCCGCCGACCATATGATCGAAAACGGCGGTAAAGTAGATCCGGCCAAGATCACGTCTCCCAAAGGCTGTGCCGGATGCCCGTCGCGATCCAAATGCGGAGCCGTTGAATAATTCACCACGGGTGCTCGCGAGAGCACCCGTACAGTTTATGGGTATCCGATGATGCGTCACATGGCACTGATTACATTGCTGCTCACGTCATTACTGTGGAGTGATGTCCGCCTGCCGTTCGATGAGATTCCGCCGGTTGATAACGGCGAATGCACGACCGCCGTGATTGCCGGGTTCGCCACCGTTAGCGGACGGCCGATGCTGTGGAAAAATCGCGACGTATCGCAGCCGCATCAGGAAATCGTTTATTTCAACGACGGCATTTATCCCTATGTGACCATCGCCAACGCCGGCGATTCCACGCAAGCGTGGGGCGGTGTAAACAGCATGGGCTTTGCCATCGAAGACGCCAACAACTGGAACACCCCGGATACGGTGGTCGGACCGGAAGACGACGGCACGATTATCAAGCTGGCATTGCAAACGTGCATAACGGTTGCCGACTTTCAGGATATTCTGGATTCAACGTCGGTCGTCGGTCATACACAACCGGCGATCTTCGGCGTGATTGATGCGCAGGGCGGCGCATCCATGTTCGAGACATTTGCCCATAGCTACATTCGCTATGACGCGAACAACACGGCGCATGCGCCGCTGGGTGTGCTGGTACGATCCAATTTCTCCTATGCGGGAAGCTCCAGCGGTCGAATTGGCGTTTATCGGCACGATCGCGCGAAGTACCTCATCGAAAATGCCGTGCAAGGTGATACATTCAACGTTCCTTACATGTGCCGAACGGTCGCACGGGATTTATTGATTACCGACAGCTTCAATCCCTACCCCCTGCCCTATGAAGGAACCTACGGCGGGCTGCCGTATGGCTGGATTTCCACCTACGGGGCAATCTGCCGCCGCATTACCGTATCCGCCTGCGTGGTGGAAGGCGTGATGCCGAGTGAGAATCCGCTGCTGGCGACACTATGGGCATTCCCGATGGCTGTGCAGTATGGCGTTGTGCTGCCGTTTTGGGTTGCTTCGGAAACCACGCCGCCGCAAGTCAACAGTGATACCACCGGACCGCTCTGCGATATCGGACTGTACATCAAGGAACTGGCGCAGCATCGCGACGGGTTCCACGATACTTTAGACACGTATATTCTCAATAACGGAGTCGGCGGCGGAATCCATAACACGACCTTTCCGTTGGAAGATACGATCTTTGCCCGCACCGCACCGTGGCTGAGCAGTTGGCGAACCGCGGGAGTTCCCAACGCGACGGAGATGACGCAGCTTTCGGCCCAACTCGCGCAGATGGCTTACGATTCGCTGGTAAACTGGCCGGGACCGGGCGATTTGATCGCTCCCCCCAAAGCGGTAACCGATCTCACACTCTACTTTATTCCCGATGAAGGATTGCGTTTGCGGTGGTCACCGGTCACTGAAGACACGTTGGGCGGACCGATCACACCTGTAGGCTATGCCGTTTCCTTTTGCGATTCGTTGGGCGAGGGATGGTCCGTCGTGGGATACGTAGACGGCGCGTTAAACGAAACCACCATTCCCATCGAAGAAACCGGCGAATGCGGATTCTATACGGTAACGCCGGTCATGGATGAGGAATAGACGCATCCAGCGCGACGACTTACAATTTAGCAAAACAGAAAACCCTC
>CAYUIF010000015.1:0-76638 GCA_964444755.1 uncultured Alphaproteobacteria bacterium
CGGTCTTACCGGCATCACCTCCGGCCAGATGCTTTTCGAAAGCCAGATTCATTTTCAACAGGAAGAAATCCCATGCCCATTCTTCTTTGAAATATAGTTTCTTGTCGGTCCACACTCGTTCGCGACCGGATGCTTCAAGAATTTTATCTTCCTCAAATTTCTCCCAAATATACGGGAAATCGTCGATTTCTACGATTTCTCCAACATGGAATTCCTTGAGGCGGCGTTCGGGATCAAGTTTCTTCAAGAAGTCAATGACCTCGCTCTTTCCGGCGGCGGGGCGAGCAGTGAGAATAATCGTGTGGAAAATGTTCTTCATGGCACTTTAGACGGTTGATGAGAGTTCAATATCCACAATATAATCGGCTTACGTCTGAGATGCAAGCTAAACATATAAAATGATTGCTTGTTATCTCTCTAATAATCAATAGAAAACAATGAATAGTCCACAATTCAATACCCCTCAATCGGTCCCCGACTACCCGTCTGTGACACTCAAGCCAGGGGCAGATCACCGCATTCGGCGCGGGCATTTCTGGGTTTTTTCCAATGAGCTGAAAGATGGCTTTCAGGCGTTGCCTACCGGTGTACCAGTGATAGTAACCGATGCGAAGGGTAAGTTCATAGGTGTCGGAACGGTTAATCCGCATAGTCTTATTGCTGTGCGGTTATTTTCCAGAACACCCGAATTGCTGGATGAACCTGTGCTTCGCACTCGGATTCTGGCGGCTTCTGCCTTACGGAAACGGCTGTTGGGAGACAGCGAAACGGCATACCGGCTGATCTACAGTGAAGCCGACGGCTTGCCGGGTTTGATCGTGGATCGCTTCGAAAGCGTGTTCGTCATTCAATCTAATACTGCCGGAATGGATCGGTTGCTGCCGATAGTTACAAAGATTCTCAAAACGGAGTTCGCGCCGACCGCCATCGTGGCCGCCAACGACGCCAGTGTGCGGGAACTGGAAGGCTTGAAACTCCATCGCGAGGTGATTTTCGGATGCCTTGACGGTGTTTGCCCATTTGAGCAAGATTGGCTTCAACTCCTGGCCGATCCACTCAATGGACAGAAAACGGGTTTCTTTCTCGATCAGAGGTTTAATCGAATAAAAGCCGCTTCGTTTGTTCGAAGGGGTGATCGAGTGCTGGATCTGTTCTGCTATACCGGAGCGTTCGGACTTTATGCTCTTAAAGCGGGCGCGGATCAGGTCACGTTTGTTGATGCATCAGATATCGCGTTGGCCAATACCCGTGAAGCAGTGAAACTAAACGGTTTTTCCGATAGCGGCGAATTCATTAAGGCGGATATCTTCGATTATCTCAAGACTGATACGGAACAATTCGATTGGGTTCTGCTCGACCCGCCCGCTTTAGCCAAAAGCCGCAGCAAAGTACCGGCGGGTCTACGCGCCTATCGCGATTTAAATGCCCGCGCCATTAAGAAAGTGCGTCCGGGCGGATTGTTGGCAACCTCGAGTTGTTCGGGATTAGTAACTGCCGAACATTGGTATGATGCTCTGAAGCAAGCGGCCGAAAAGGTGGGACGAGGACTGCGGTTTGTGGCTCATGGAACCCAAGGCCCGGATCATCCAATTCTATCGGCCATGCCCGAAACCCAATACCTGAAATTCGCTATTGCGGTAGTTGATTGAATCCTTGCCATTTATTAGCTTGTAACACAACTCCAATAAATATCCACATTGTGGATAACTTGCACCTTTAATGGATCAATTCAAACCATTTGGAGATATTCCATTGAGCACTGAAACACACGGAATTACCTACGTTCCTTATCAACAAAAGGATGAGCCGGAACGTCGGGCGGCGTTCGTAAAGGTTGGTTTCGATCTGCAGAACTGGACGGATGAAGACATCCAGTTGTTAGGTCATCTTTCCCATGCGGTGGATCTAATGAATCCGGTCTACCGGGATCAATTCGAGCCGAAGACACCGACGATCATTCGATTGTTGGAAAGGCTGATCCCGCTGGCATCCCCGCCGCAGCAGGTTATCCTGCGCAACTATGAAACGCTGCTGCATCTGCAAAACAGTCCGTTCTCGCTGCTGCCGAGAAAAAATCACCTGCTGGGATTGCCCCGCGAAGACGTTAAGGCTCTGGCCAAAAAGGCGGGAGCCGATTGCACGGCGGATTTGGAAGCGGTGGAATCGTTTTTCTTCGATGGTCTGGCGCTGCCCGATAAAGCCGGGTTCTATCCGGACGACATGACGGAAGACGATTGGGCGAAACTGGGCGATGATGCCAATATCGTGAATGCCATGGTGCGCCGTGAAAACGGCAAGGTGGCACTGCAATTGAATGAAGCTCATTATCGAAAGTCACTGCAGCCGATTATTGCCAGTCTGGAGTCCGCCCGCGAACACTGCCGTTTCCCGGAATTCCGGATTTATCTGGACGGGAAAATTGAAGAATTAAAGCACGGTACCCGTGAATCGCGGCGTATTGCCGATTATCTGTGGATTCGGCATAAATCGCCGATTGATTTGATTCTGAGTACGGCCTTGGAAGTTTATCTGGACAATTGGAAGAATGCGCGGGGCGAGGCGGCGGGGGCGGTCTACGTGGAGAACGCGGAAGCGCAATCCCTGCTGAAATCGCTGGTGGAACGTCTGCCGAATTTGGAAGCGACGGCGCCGTGGACGCACCGCAAACTGAATATTGATCCTTCGACGCTGCCCCATTTGCGGTTTGTGGACGTATTGAACTGGAGCGGCGATTACGTCAACAGCCCGATGACGATCATCGCGCAATCGCTGCCCAATGACGATTGGGTGATTTCCAATTTGGGTTCGGTCAATCTGGTTTATCGCAATACGGGGCGCGCCGTTCACAGCTTATCAGGTGATTTGATGGCGCAGGAATTCATGACGCGGGCGGCTTTTGAAGAATATCGCGATGTGATGTTCGAAGCCACACAGATTCACTCGGCGTTGCATGAGTTGGGTCATACCACCGGAACGATGGATCCCGATCATCGCACCAAGCAAGCGCGTGACTATCTGGAGGCGGAGTACTCGCCGCTGGAAGAAGCGCGCGCCGAACTGTTTGGGATGTTCGCCATGACTCGCGTAGCGAAAGAAGGCGTGATCAGCGGCCAGATGGCCGCCGCCGGACATTACGGCATGTTGATCAGCATGGTGCAAGGTCTGCGCTTCAAGCCGGAACAAGCCCATGTGAAAGCCCGTAATATGATGTATCACTACTTCCGCGCGAAGGGCGGGATCGTGGAAGTGATGGAAGACGGCAAACGCAAGTTCCGGCTTGACCTTTCAAAGATTGACGATCTGGTCGAATCCATGCTGGCCGAGATCGGCAATATCAAAGCGGCGGGTGCCAAAGATAAAGCCACGGCACTGCGCAGTGAACTGTGCTTTGAAGACGAGTTGCGCGAGGAAATCGAAAAGCGCACGCAGGTGTTCCCCCTCGGCCGCGGTCTCATTTTCCCGCAAATCAAGCGTGCGGGGGATCGATTCCAGCGCGAACTCCTATACCCCGAGACATTCGTGAATCAACCGAAATTCAGGGCTAAGTTAATTCCTTAGACTTGAATTAGAAAGGCGGTTTCAGCGACAAGTTGAAGGATGCTGTGAAAAAAGTAGCAAGCATCGGCAACTTGATTCGGGATACGGAAAAACGATCAAAACTGGGTTGACAAAGGTCTCCAGATTGGGTATCTTTGTCACAATTGAACGGATAGCATCCTTTATAGAGTGGATCATTTCCGCGCTCGCAGAGCAAAGCAATGGAGGTTGAATGGCACAGTCAGGCAAGCCCGGAATCGTCGGCTACGGCAGCTACATTCCGCGCTATCGCATCAAGCTTGAAGAAATCGCGAAGGTGTGGGGTGCCGATGCGCAGGCATTTAAACGCGGTCTGATGCTCTATGAAAAAAGCGTTCCCGGACCCGATCAGGACGTGATCACCATGTCCGTTGAAGCGGCACGCCGGGCAGTCGTACGGGCAGGGATCGATCCGGTGAAAATCGGCGCGATTTACATTGGTTCCGAATCCCATCCCTATGCCGTCAAGCCGTCCGGGACAACCGTGGCCGAAGCCATCGGCGCGACTCCCGCGATTCATTGTGCGGATATGGAGTTCGCATGCAAGGCCGGTTCGGAGGGAATGTTCGTTTCCTTCGGATTGGTCAAGGCGGGATTGGTGGAATACGCATTGGGAATCGGCGCAGATACATCGCAAGGCGCGCCCGGCGATGCGCTGGAGTATTCGGCGTCCGCCGGTTCGGCAGCTTTTATCTTCGGCAAGAAGAATGTTATCGCCACGGTAGATTATACGACCTCGTTCATGACCGATACTCCGGATTTCTGGCGGCGCGAACATGCGTTTTATCCGTCGCACGGCGGTCGGTTCACGGGTGACGAAGCCTACTTCAAGCATACTCTGGGTTGTGCGCGCATGCTCTTCGAGATGTCCAACACCAAAGCGGATGATTTCCGGTTTGCCGTGTTCCATCAACCCAACGGCAAATTCCCGAAACGCGCCGCTGAAATGCTGGGCTTCAACAAGAAACAATACGAGGCCGGATGGCTTAGCCCGTGGTTGGGCAATACCTATTCAGGGGCGTCACCTATGGGTCTTACGGCGATTCTGGACGCCGCTAAACCAGGCGACCGGATTTTCATGGTTAGTTACGGTAGCGGTGCGGGTTCGGATGGTTTTATCTATACCGTAACCGATGAGATCAAAGGCAAAGCCAAGATGGCTCCGCAAACCCGTTGGCAGCTTGACGAAAACAAAGTCTATCTGGATTACGGAACCTATGCCAAGTTCCGCGGCAAGATTCTCATGGCGGGACACTAAAGCACTTTAGGCACCTTTGGAGTTTCTTCGATGACGCTCGTGGATTATTACGCACCGAGTCGCACTCATTCTGTAGGCCGGTGGCTGTATTCGATTATCGCCATCGCTTTCGGCAATGCCTTGATCGCACTTTCGGCGCAGATTTCAATCATGTTACCCTTCAGTCCGGTTCCGATTACGGGCCAGACCTTTGGAGTTTTATTGGTAGCGGCGGCGTTAGGCCGAGTTCGCGGCACGATTGCCGTGGCCTCCTATCTGATGGAAGGTGCCGGCGGTTTACCGGTATTTGCATCCGGGGCGGCGGGGGCGATGTACTTGTTCGGTCCCACCGGCGGTTATCTGTTCGCGTTTTTACCCGCCGCGTGGCTGACGGGATATTTGGCGGACCACGGTTGGACGACGCGTTGGCTGTCAACCGCACTAACGATGTTGCTGGGGTCGGCGGTGATTCTGACGATCGGAACGCTGGTCCTTTCCTTATTTGTTGGAAACTCACAGGCTATGATGATGGGCTTCGTGCCGTTCATCGTCGGCGATGTGGTCAAGATTGCGGCGGCGACCCTTGTATTGCCGTCCGCCCATAAGCTGCTTCAGCGCGGAAACCAATCGGATCGCTGAGGCGGTCATTCAGAAATTAAACGGAGTCAACATAGGATCAATCCATGCGAGACGTTGCAGTAATCGGAGTCGGCGTAAACAAGTGGGGAGAATTATGGGACAAGTCCCTGCGGGATATCTTTGTGGAAGCCGCACTCCTTGCTATGGATGACGCCGGTGTGGACCGGATCGAGAGCCTCTATATCGGGTCAATGACCCCCGGGCTGTTCGTCGGTCAGGAACATCTGGCAAGCCTGCTCGCGGACTATTTAGGTCAATGTCCCATTCCGGCGGCCCGCGTCGAATCGGCGTGCGCTTCCGGCGGCCTTGCCATGCGGATGGGGTGGATGGATGTGGCGCTCGGTCTGCATGATATCGTCATGGTGAGCGGCATCGAGAAGATGCTGGACGTGGACGGCGGCGGTGCGACCTATGCGTTGGCGACGGCTGCCGATCAGGAATTCGAAGGCTACAACGGAGCGACCTTTCCGGGCTTGTATGCGATGATCGCCAATGCCTATCAGAAAAAGTACAAGATTCCCTTCGACAAGTTCCGCGATCAATTGGCGCACGTAGCCGTGAAAAACCACGACAACGGGCTGTTGAATCCCAATGCGCAGTATCATGCCAAGCTGACTCTGGATACGGTTAAGAATGCGACGATGGTGGCCGATCCGCTGCGGCTCTTCGATTGTTCGCCGATTACCGACGGCGCTGCGGCGGCCATTCTTTGTCCGGTGGAACTGGCAAGGAAGAAATTCAAGAAGCATCCGTTGGTAACGGTCATCGGTACAGGCGCGGCCACCGATACGATCGCGTTGCATGATCGGGATGATTTGACGTACCTTCGCTCAACCGAAGTAGCTGCAAAGGACGCTTATAAGATGGCTGGAGTCGAACCCAAGCAGATTGACTTTGCCGAGGTTCATGACTGCTTTACGATTGCCGAAATCTGCGTCACGGAAGCGCTGGGCTTCTTCCCGGTGGGGAAGGGCGGCGACGCGGCGGCGGCGGGCGATACGGCTCTAAAAGGCAAGAAACCGATCAATACGTCCGGCGGTCTGAAATCCAAGGGACATCCGGTGGGCGCGACGGGAATCGGCCAAATCGCCGAATTGACCCATCAATTGCGCGGCGAAGCGGTCGAACGGCAAGCGGCGAAAGCCCGCATCGGTTTGGCGCAAAACATGGGCGGCAGCGGTGGCAGCGCCATTGTTCATATTTTGAAAGCGGCTGAATAATTCACGCGAAGCGAGGAGATTATAAGATGTCACAGATTACTGCGCGTTTTTGGCGCGAAATCCCCCGGCGCTATCGCGGTGAAGCCGGAAAATCGGTAAAAACCGGAAAGGTCTACTTTCCCGCCCGGCTGGTTGAACCGGGTAACGGCAATCGCAAATTCAAGCTGGTCAAGCTGGCGTATGGCGGCGAGGTCTTGAGCTATACCGTGATTCGCGTCGCTCCCAGCGGCTTCGAGAAGCAGAGTCCCTATGCGTTGGGCATCATCCAGCTTGACGAAGGCGGCCGGATTACCACCCAGATTGCGGATGTTCCGGTGGACGACGTGAAAATCGGAATGCGGGTGCGGGTCGAGTTCCGCAAAATCAGCGATGACGGATCGGAAGGAATTCATCTCTACGGCTACAAAGTCGTACCCGAGTAAGTTGTCATAGAATCGAAAAAGCGGCTCAGATTTCTCTGAGCCGCTTTTTTATTGGGTTTCGTGATGCTTATGGTGTATCGGAAGCCTTTACAAAATAGAACTTCCGAATTTGCAGTGCGACAGCGTTGACATCCGTATAGGTCATGGCTACTCCATAAGCCGCGCCCGGAACGGAAGCGACCAATGTATCGAACGGTCCGTTTCCGTTGGTAGCGCTGTAGATGCGATAATAGGGAGCGCCGGTGGAAATCCAGCGTAAACGTGAACTGACAATACCGCTGCTGTCAACTCGGGAGATAACGACCTCCACGGGACTCAACGAGAAGCCGCTCGCGCGGATCATGCGATTGCCGGGTCGGGCGCTTTCGGTGGCGGCATCTTCACTGATCCATTCGCCTTCGCAGCCGTCATAGTAGTAGGACTGATGGCTGCGAGTTCCTACCGTGTCATGAGCGAATGACGATGGATGAGTCCGCGGCTCGAGATTCTGAACCGAGAGATAGAACGGTGCATTCAGTTGCAGCGGCTGCCCGCCGACTTGGGTAATAACGTCCGCCCACGCCGGTCCGGACGGGAGACCACCGGCCACATTGCCGGGAGCACCGGTGGTGTCAATGAAGAGCAGGGTTCCGGGTGCGCCGTCCGTTCCGTCCGCCGCGATAACGCGGAAGATAATCGGATCGTGGTCATCAGTCGGTGCCACCGGATTGACGGCAAAGCGACCCGCGCACAAAGTAAACGGATAGGATTCCGGTTCGAACTTCACAGCCCACTGGAAATCAGGACCGTTGACCCAGTTGTAGTTCTCACTGGTTCCGTCATCATAAATGATCCAACTATCGCACAATGGTCCGACATCAAACGTCAGCGTGCCGGATTCGGGATAAAACGAAGAAATCGACTGCGGATCCGTCGAACGAATATAGTATTCATATTGCCCGGCGGAAAGTGCCGTAGTTGTCGCAATAAATTCATCCGGATTTCCGGTTGCCGAGAATGTCACCGAGTCGTAGTTGGCGCTGCCCGTGATTCGATAGAAGAGCTTGGTCACAAAGCCGGGACCGTCATCATATACCTGAGTGATAAACGAAGCGGAGCCCAAGCCCTGATCGGCATGACCGGAATGAACGATAATCGGCGGACTGTCAATCATGAAATTCGCGTCGCTGGTATCACCGACGGTCGCAATGCTTAATCCGACCACCCGCACTCGAGCTGACGCTGTGGCCGGTCCGGTCGTGGTCCATAACAGTCCGACGTCGCTGGACGGGCTAAGAACTTCCCAAGTGCCGGAGGGGTAATCTCGATTAAGGTGTACTGCAACTGCACCCAGACCTTCGGATGTCCAGGTGATATAAACCAGCGAATCCGTTCCCCAGAATTCCCCGCCATTCGGCTCTAACAGGGTCACGGTGGGCATCGTAATCGAGAAGTTGGCATCCGACGTGTCGCCGATCGTCGGTTCTTCGACGCTGATGACGCGAATGCGGGCGTTTGCTGTGGATTGTGATCCCGTTACCGTCCACTGGTATACTCCATCATTTGCAGTGCCGGATACGATCGTTTCCCATGCGCCCGACGGATAGTTACGATTGATAGAAACATCCACCGGTCCATTAACGGCGGTGCTTTGCCAGAGAATATTGTAGGGCTGGGCAATGTACCAATTTTCACCGCCGTTCGGTTGATTTACAGTAATGATCGAGAATAGTTGTCCCGAGGCATCCGTTGAGAACATAATCGAGCGTCCTGCTGTCAGCGTCGCGGAACCCGCCGAGTACTGATTCCAGTAGTAGTAGTCCAGCCCGATGGAATGGTCCGCATTCTGAATGCCTACTGAGGAATAAAGGTTATCGGTCCCGGAATTATCCTGATTGGGACTCAGATTAACTTGCTGGTACTGGACTTTGATTTTACCGTCACCGGTGGAGGACGGATAATACTCCGGATCATAGAGAATGATCTCGAAATACTCATTAACGCCGGTCCACAGTGTTTGCGCCCGCCACTCGACTACGTAATAGTGATCGGTGGAATTATACCAGTAGTACACGTTATTAGACGATCCCGAAACGACCAAATCATCCCAATATGCGGCAACTTGATTCGGAGGTCCCAACGGCGAACCCATGCGATAGTTGCGGAAATCGTCAATGGCGTAATTGCCGAAGGCGATCCACCCGTTGCTGCAGATCGTGATCTCGCTAAAAGTTTGTCCATAGAAAACGAAGTTAAACGGCAGCGTTCGGGCTGCGCTGAGGTCGCCGTCTTCGGCAACATCGGTAAAATTCATAGACGTGCCGCTGCCGCCGAGGGATGGGCAGATCTCGATCCATTCGTATGTTGAACCGGAGTTGGGTGGCTGCGATTCCGTATTATCGAATGCATAGTAACCGTAAGCATCCGGTCCGGTGGGGCTGGTGGCGGTTTGGGTTCCGATCACCAATACGAAATCCACGCTGTCACGGAAGCCGTTGGCGTCAGTGATGACCAATTGCATCGGAGCGCGGTGGCCGTTATACGTCGCACTGCTCATGGCAATACCGAACGTATTGGTCGTATTCGAAGCGCTTCCGGACGCCGCAACGGTACCGAACGTTCCGGCGGAATCCGTTACCGATAAGTAAGCATCGAACGACCGCAGAATACCGGTAGACGATACCAGGCTGCGTGTACCGGTGTTCTGGAAGGCGACTGTCAATTCCCCGGATTCGCCGGGATCCAGGTTTCCGCCCGGTCCCCAGAATCCGTAGGTTGTATAGGCGACATCACCCGCAGCGGGAGTCAGATCTACTCGAATTTGCTGCGCTCCGATTGAGGACGTAACTTCCAGGAAGAACGTTGATGGCTCAGCGTTGAATACTGAGCTGACATGGATGCGGAAGGATGTATTCGGATTCGCATTGGCTCCGGGCGTCAGATTGGGATAGGTGCTGCTGGCCTGCGTAATCTGAATGCCCGGCGAGGACGTCGTCAGCGTCCCCGAGATTCCGGTTACTGTGGTCGTGGTCCCCGCATTCCGCAGGGCGATGCGCAGGTCTATTGTTTCGCCGGGATTGATGACGTGATTGTTGTCACCGGTCGTTCCGCCGGAGTTATCGTCGTCAACGTAGGTGCTGAAATGCGCCAGTGAGGCTGTTGCCGTAACGACGTTGATGGAATCCAGATAGGGCATCATGTCGTCTTTGGTGATCGTTACATACATGTAGCCCGTTGTTGCCGTTGAGCACGGAAGATTGATTTGACCGGTGGCATCGGTATAGCCGCGCGCAAACGTTTCGCTGCCTTTCAACAAGCAAACGTAGGCATCTTCCACCGGCGAACCCGATTGCTGAACGGTCATAGCCACGTTATTGGTGCCCAGATTGATCGAGGATGGTTTTGTGACCGATGATACCAACGGCTGCTTCCGCCAGACCGGTACGCCGGGATCGCCCATCAGGTTCGCCCAATAACAGAAGTTGTTGACATCTCCCGAATGGCCATAAGCCCAGTAATTGCGATAGAGTTCAAGTTTGCCGGTAATCAGTGCCACACCCTGCTGCTGGATGTCCTGCACGTAAAGACCGTACATCGTTCCTGCGTCAACGATGTTGTTGTAGGGAACGTGCGTGCCCGAACCGTACATTCCGACGCAGCCGATGGCGCCTTTCGGTATAGTCGGCGTCTGATTGGCCGGGAAGAGCCAATATTCTGAAGTTCCCGGTGAGACGCCAATAAAGTTGCCGGTGCCGCAAGTGATGGCCATGACAAACGGAAGTTTTCCATTAGTCGGAAGCTGGTCGAGCTCAGAGGGTCCGATTTCGCTCAACCATGACATGCGATGATTAAAGACGCTGACACCGCTGGTCAACCGTGAAATCACGTCCGCCTCAAGGACATCCCCCGAGTACACGTTCCAGTATACCGTTGATGCTCCATGCTGGAGCATGATTTGCCGAGTATACTGCTTCGTAGAAGGATTGGACGGCACATGGGCGGTGTTGGAGGCACACCAGGCCCGCGTAAACCAATCGGGATCGGAATCGTCGGGATCCGATTCGTAATATATTGTCTTGTTGATAATCGCCTGCAAATAGGAGGTCGATGTTGCCGACAAGCGGCCAACAGCGATGTCCGGCACCGGATCGGGATTCCCATCCGTCATCGTACCGAAATAATTGTCGTACTGGCTGCCGTGCGTATCAAGTAGATAGCCGCTGGCCCCGGAAGGATCACCGATCAGACACACGGCTTCCAACGTTCCATTGCTGGCTGTGTATTGACTGGAAATATAAGACTTGATATTGGTATAGGATGTACCTGTAGTGGACGTTGTGACATAAGATGCATCAATCCCGCGACGGCGTTTCCAGTCCACCAATTTTTGCACATAAGCTAAATCGCTCGTCCCTAACGGACCGCAAATCACCAGATATTTACCCGGTAATACCGGCAGCTCGTCCAACGAACTACCCCGGAAATTCTCGAAGCTGGTATAAAGCTTCTTGAAATCGGGGCTGACCGAGGTGGGAGTGAAGCGAATCTCGTTGGCGCCGACTCCTCCGATATTCGATATCTGCACTTCAATGTCATCGTAAACGCGCATTTCGCGGGTTACCGGATTAACTTGCACCGGATAGATCGTTAAGATCACGAAACGAACATCACGCAGCGTTGCCGGTTCACTGACCTCGGCAATATTTCGCGGATACCATTGATTAGCAGCATAAATCTCGGACTTCGGACCGGTCGTGCCATCATCAAGATTGCCGGACTCACCCTCGGCCGCTTGACGGGGTGCGGGAAAGAAGCCATTCTGAAGAGTAAACGACTGATTCATTACAGTCAATTCGACATTTCCGGTGTTGTGGACCATAATCAACCGCGTTACCCGCGGAACATCCGGTTCGCCGGGATCCAGAGTCGCGGCTTCACCGCTGAGCCGGACCGTGTTATAGGCCACACCACCGAAGGTACTTTGATCGAATTCAAGAGGCGGATTGGTAAATCGAATCCGGACCGATTCCGGATTGGGATCTAAAACCTCCATGGGAATTGGTTGCACAGCCTGTGGCCCCGGCAATTTATTGAAATCGGCGGGAATGCGCGTTCTGGCGGTCGTTGATGGGGTGGTGGCAGCCCATAACGTGCTCATCTGGATCAGTATAAGTACACTGATACTGATCGTGGTGAGGTGACGGCAGTACGTCGAACAGAGGCGAGAATTCATGATGCTCACTCAGTTGCTTTATGAAAAACCCGATGCAAATTAATTCCGTTAATGTAATAAGGACAGCTCGGAGATGCAACAAAGTTTTCGCACTTGGAAAAACCGTTCAGTTACCGATAAGCTGACCATTCACTTAGAGTTCTGCGATTGTGCTGTTCGAAAAGGGTCAATTGAATCGTCGTATGAACAAAGCCTCAAAACCGGACCAAATCAGGAGCATACATCGATGCACTCACGAAATCCGATTCGGGCTAAATTGAATAAAACTGACCCTAATTTTTCTTGTATCACGAAAACACCCGAAATCATGCAAACAAAAGGCCGTCATTTCAGTACTTACGATTCCGGATTAAAATATTTGTACCTGAATTAAATTAGGATTCGATGGATGAAACGACACGTGATGTAAAAGCCCGGAGTTAAATCCGGGCTTTTAAAAGAGTTGCAATAATCGTTCAGCAGGTGATTAAGGTGTCTGGGCTTGGATGATATAGAAGTGCTTGGTTCCCGGTAACGGTGTGTCGGAATACGTGGTATCACTGACCGTAACTACGAATGTTGCCGGGGTTGGGGTGAATCCGGGAACGGTTCCACGATAAACGTTGTATTCCACGTTAGAGATGGGAAGGCCGTTGATATCTGTAGTAACGCGATTCCAATGCAATTTGACGCCACTCGTGATGGGAGCAATTACCAGATTCTCAGGAGCGGCCGGTTCAGCAGCATTCAGTTTCGATGTTGTGAACAGAATCGCCCGCCCGGCTTGTAAGGAAGCGGCGCCGGGAATATCAGGGCTGCTCAAATTGAAGTAGCTGTAAAGCACGCCGTCGGTCTGATCCAGATTCTCGATTCCCACGGTGCAGTAGTTATTGGATGCCGAAGCGTCAACCGTGTTGTTGCAGGTTTCGTACTGGAACAGGATTTCACCGTCGCCGGTCGGAGTGGCGGGATAGCCGGGTTCGTAAAGAATGCATTCGAACGTTTCATCGTAGAAGGTGGATGAACCGACGTATTTCAGCACATTGCTCCACTCGATAATGAACCGGTGATTCGCCGCATCGTGATAAGTATAAACTCCAGCCGGTTCGGGCGGAACATAGCGCTCGATGCTCAGGGTATAGTTTCCCGACGAATATGATCCGTAACCGGTGACATCAATGCAGTAAACATGACCGGGGGAGAGGATCAGATTCTCAATGCGTGACAGGTAATTGGAAGAATAATTCGGTCCGTTGCAGACGTCATCGCTGCAAGCGATCTCGATTCCGTCTTCCAGCACGACCAAACGGGTGTCATAGGCCGTTGTTCCTGTGCAGGTGGTGACAATTACCGTTTCCACAACCGAAGGTGTGTATTGATAGAAAACGTCCGGCGAATTACCGCTTCCACAAAGCGTTGGAGTGTAGATTGCGGGTGATCCGGAAGTTGTGCTATCGAAACTGGCGGGAAGACTCGGAATGATGCGGGCATTCTCGCAGGGATTCCCTGCCATGCTGATATTCAGGTTGTACGCCCCGCCTCCGGTTTCGTAGTAATATCCGCACTCAATGTAGACAATCTGTCCGGCCGTCAATCCGATCTCAATTTGCGGATCGAGATTGCCGCAACCGTCGTCATTGTATACTGATGCTCCAGTGCAGCAGGTCCCGGCAGTCCATAAGCGGAAGTATGTATCTCCGTCGCTGTTGCACATATCGAAATGATAGGTGCCCGTGGTGGGAACCGTGTAACGGTAAAAAACGTCCATATATGGTCTTCCCGAACAATCGTCTGCCGCACCCAACGTGCCGCTGGTTGCGTACGTTTCGCCGGTGATGGCCGTGGCGGTCGCACAGGTTTCGCCGCCTTGATCCAGACTCTGGCCGATTCGTTGCGCGGTTGGCGCAATCCCCAATTCGCGATATAGAACATCCAACCGGCTTTTCAGAGATTCGCGCACGTCATCCGGTTCGTCGGCTTGGAGTCGGCCCTCGATAAGGTCAATTTCCGCCTTCAAGGCCAAGTTGCGGCCCTCATCAACTTCTTCAATTTCCGCATTCCCATTTTGCTGCTGCAATGACGCCGCGGCCGGAACCCAGAGATCGTCCCAGAACGGCGCAATCATTCGCGTCGGTCCAATCGCGGAAGGAATATTGTAATTGCGGAAATCCGTGATATCCGATTGATCCGCACCCATCGCCAGCCATCCGTTAGAGCAGATCGTGATCGTGTCGAATTCTTCACCGTAATAGCGGAAGGTAAAGGGCAGCGGAACGATTGTCGATGTATCGGCTTCGTTGTTTTCGTCCGTCAATGGTACGACCGTACCCGAACCGCCGGACCGTGGATCAATCTCCACCCAGCTATAGGTGGGATGCTTATCATAGTTCACGTCCGTATTGTCAAATGCCCAATAGCCGTAGCCGTCGGGAGGAGTCGGTGAGGTGGATGAAATGCTCCCGATGTAAAGATTGAATCGAATTGTGTCGAGGAATCCGCTGGTTAACGGGAACACGCATACCAGCGGAATCCGTTCGCCGGGGAAGGCACTCGCCGTGGCGGTGATGCTGAACGTATTGCTCTGGTTGTCGCTGGAATCTCCGGCCGCCGCCGATGGGAAAATGCCGACATTGTCGGTAATCGTAACCGCCGCGTTTTCCGAGTAGAGATTCCCGGTAAGGTTCGAAGGTGTAGCCTGCGATCCGGCATTTATGAACCGCACCCATAGCTGGCCGGACTCGCCGGGATCGAGAATCCCGTCACCGACTCCCGCAATACCATGCCGTAAGTATTCGAAATCACCATTCGCAATCGCAATCGGGATTTCGCTGATCCATGTATGTGAGGAGCCGTCGGTAACGGTCAACGTAAAATGGACAACGTGCCCGGCCGGAGCATAGGAGGCCACCGTGAAGGCGAAGGCATTCGTCCGTGACACCGTGGCGCCGGATGCGATGGTTCCGTAGCTCTCCGTGTTGTCGCCAATGGCGGTGATATAGGAATCAACCGTGGAGAGTGTTGCATTGACTCCGGATGCGGAGGACGATCCCCAGTTTTTAAGCGCCAGAGTTAATTGTGTCGTTGCTCCGGGTTGCGCAGCGGGAAATGCAGAGGTGGCGGGAGATACGAATTGCGTGCTGGTGGAAATCCAAACGCGTTTTTGAGCGGGCTTGTGGTTATGCTTGGTAGCGGTTACATACAGTGATTCCGCACTGGTTGTTGAAAAGTTGAATCGCACTTGACCGGCGCCATCCGTCCAATCACCGACATATATTTCCGTCCCTTTTACTAAGTTGACATAGGCACCTTCGACTGGTTGGCCGCTGCCATTCGTGATCGTCAGATTCAGGAAATTTGTGCCGATGGGAAGCGAGGCCGGATTATTCACGAACAGACTGTCCGGTGTATCCGTAAAAACATCCACCGCCGGATCACCCAATAAAGTGGTAATTCCACAGAAGAAATTTACTCGTTCGGAATCAACCGGATAGTTGTAGTAGAGTTCCAGCTTCGAGCGCGTAAAACTGCCGCCGGTAGTGTGGATTCCCTCACGCAGTAAACCCTGAGCGGTTCCCGTGATGAGCAGATTATTGAACCGGGTATGCGTAGCTAAGGACGACATCCCGACAATTCCGATAGCACCTTCGGGGTAGGTGGGAGTGCCGACCTTAAAAAACTCTTCACAGTCTGAGTCATATGTGCTGGCAAAATCATTGGTGCCGCAGGTCAGAACTAAAGCGAATGGCCAACGGCCAATGTTGTTCAGGTTGGCCAAGCCGGAGTAATCCATTCCCAAGTAGCCGCGATAGAACCACAAGGAAGTTCCGGCATTGAAGCTGGCATTCATCTCGGTCGTGCCCACTGATCCGTGAATCCAATAGACAGTATCCACTTGCGAGCTTGGATAGCCCGATCCTGTCAAACGATCATGTACCCAACGCATCGTTTGAACCGGTGATAGTCCGGAACCACTGCCCGCAAAAACACCGGCGCTCTTATACCAGTTGCGGCTGCCTGAACCTAATGTATCGCTGGGTGATTGCTCATATCGTAGCGTTTTATTGACTAATGTGGCTAATTCGGTGACTGCTTGGAACGTAAGTCGGCCAATCGCGATATCGGGAAGCAAATCGGTTCCGTCCAGCTTCGTGTAATCATAATCGCCGACACCCGGTCCATAATGACCTTCGGGATCAGGATAGGAGTACGTGGGGATAATGTAATTGCCGTTGGCATCGCCTGCCAGACAAACGTATTCCAGTGGTGGATTGGCCGTGTTATATAGTGCCTGAATATAAGCCTTGACGCCGGTGGTTGTCCAATCCGAAATCTGATCGGGTCCGGCGGTTACAACTGGATGACCCTTACGGTTCCGCCACGTGGTTAGCGGCGCAAGCGTAGAAGCCAATGTGTTGTCGCGATAGATGAATAAGGATGTTCCGCGAACGACGATGTCGTCCAAGCCAAGCGTATTCCAATTGGGAACTACGGGGCGCAGGAGATCGGCCGTCGTCTCGGTGATCGGACGAGAATAGGAAACGGCTGTTCCCGACTCATGAATGCGAAATTCAACATTTTGCAGCACGCTCAGCTTATGGCGAGCGGGATTATACTTGACGGCATTAATCAACAAAACGGCGACCCGCACTCCGCCCATGGTCTGTTTTGCTGAAATCGTACAGGTCTGTTCAGGCAGAAATTCGTCTTGGTCAAGCATATCGAGGGCATAATCAGTGCGCTGATCATTCGTTCGGCTGGCGGGAATCCGATAGATACCATCCAATTCAATCCAGTCTTCGGTCATGATTTCGAGGGAAGGATTGCCTTCATGCTGCAAGCCGATGAAGCGCGCAATAACCGGCAGATCCGGTTCACCTTCCGCGCTGATCGGTAGACCGTCCGGTAAGTAGACCTCATCGAATGGTTCATTCCCGATCGAAACCGGTTCGATTCCGATGCCGGGAACCGATAGTTGGACGTGCCATGCCTGCGTATTCTCCGCCTGCACCGTCAGTTCCGGTGCCTGCAAGGTTGACGAATTAGCAGTGCTGATCCATTCCGCTTGGCTGTAGCTTATAATGCTCAGCAGTACGAACAAACAAAGTGCGGTTCGCTTCATCCGTTAAGCCTCCAAGTTTCGCTGAGGATAGTCATGCATCTTCTCTGGCAAACATCTTTCTACAAAATCTTCATTTGATCCAGATCGAGATACTCACGAATAAGTCATTTCGGTGTTCAAAACCGACTTGCTGAAAAGACTGGTCTGTATAAGAAAGCTTGGTCTAAATATATTTGGTCTACTTATCAATCGTAATAATATAAGGTCAAAAATCCCTCATATCAATAAAAAAATCATTGCACTGAAAATGCGATATCTAGAACAATCAAACTGCTATGCCGATGACCCGTTTGATCAGGTTGTTTAGCCAATCCCAGGACGACCACTTGGGTTCATTACAGGTGACGAAAATTGTCCGGTGCAAATCTATTTGTGATTGGATTGGGTTATTTATAAGGGAACCAGATTTGCAATGCAAATGACTTGGATGTGATCTTTCTCTTGATATATGCGGTTTTTTCTGAAGATACGAATAGGAAGTGATACAGCAAGTCGCCGCATTGCCGCGTCGGGTGAATAACAATGACTCATTTTGCCCTTCCGGAGAGGAATTGAAACACATCCGAGATCATAGCTGCGTACCAACGACTCAAACGCATTTCGGGATTTTGAATGGACGAGACCCAGTTATCTGAAAATCGAGCCTTGCTGGATGAAATTGATGCCTTGCAGCGGCGCTTAATGGAACTCGAAGAAATCGAGGTCATGCGTGTTAGCGAGGAATTAGAAAGGTTTGATTCGCTCCAAGTGCTCGATGAATATGCCAAACAACTCGAAGAATCCCGTGATAAACTGGCCAGACTGTTGCGTGCAGGAGCGGCGGTTCAGGAGGCGAAAACCGAAAAAGAAGCTCTGCAAAGAATCGCCGATGCGGTCGGAGAATCGGGATGGAGCGCGGTTACAGTCAGCCTATTTCGAGATTGGGATATTGCGGTCTCGGCCTATTACGGTTGTACGGATGCGGACATTGAGTTTCTGGAGAATCACCGCCGCTCACCGGAAGATCGCGCAAAACTATTCGGACCCGAGTTTGAACGGTTTAAGGTCAGCCGATCCTATTTGATTCCCGCCGATCGTCTGGGTGACGTAATGTCCTTGGATCAAGTTGTTCCTGGACGACGGACTGTTCAGCCCGGTGATACATGGGATCCGATGGACTTGGCTTATGTTCCGTTGTATGGTTCCGGCGGTCAGGTCATCGGAAGCATTAATTGCGACGATCCGTCGGATGGCCGCCGTCCCAATGCGGAAACCTTCTTTTATCTCGAACTCTTTGCCGACTTGGCGGCGCGTAAAGTCGAAGGTGTACAATTACTCGATCGGCAAAAGCGCACCGAAGAGGCATTGCGGCAGAGCGAGGAAAAATATCGGACCATCTTCAGTCGTTCGGGAGACGGCTTTTTCCTGATGGATGAGCTGTTTCGCGACTGCAACAGCAAAGCCTGCGAATTGTGGCGCTGTACTCCCGAAGACATCGTCGGTCACTCACCGATTGAATTTTCCCCGGAATACCAACCCGATAGCCGCCTTTCGAGCGTTGCCGCCACCGAGTATATCCACAAAGCGATGGGCGGTGAACCGCAAGCATTCTATTGGAAGCATAAATGCAAAGATGGAACGCTGATTGATTGCGAAGTATCGTTGGCGGCCGTTTTGGTGGCGGACGAGAAGTTGGTGCTGGCGATTGTCCGGGATATCACCGAGCGGAAAGGCGCGGAATTGGAGCGCGAGACGATTCTGCGCGTTCTGAAAATTGCCAATACATGTGATCTGTGGGATCAAATGGTGCCGCAGATATTCCAGGAAATCGGGGCGTTGGTTCCCATCGAAAACTACTATCTGGCGTTATATGACTCCGATACGAATGTTGTCACATTTCCCTATTTCAAAGACGAAAAAGACGATCCACCTCCGCCGCATCTGCTCAGTAACGGTTTAACGGGATGGATCATCCGTAACGGCAAACCGTTATTGCTGTCTCCCGGTGATTTCGATCGCATGGTCGAAGCTGGGGAAGTGGATCCCCAGGGCTCGCCGGCGGCGTCATGGCTGGGAGTACCGCTCTCGATTCAGTCACGCACGGTCGGTGCGTTGGTCGTCCAAAGTTATCATACCGAAGGCTTGTTCACTGAAGATCATCTGCGGACGTTGGCAGCCATTGCGGCTCAGATTGCCACTGCGCTCAACCGGGCACGTTCGGAAGAAGCCCTGCGGTTCACTCAATTCGCTGTGGATCATGCGGCCGATGGCATTCTCTGGATCGGAGCCCAAGGACAGCTCCGATATGCCAATGAAGCGGCCTGCCGCAATCTGGGCTATGTGCGCCGTGAATTATTCTCGATGTTTATCCATGAGATCGAGCCTAATATGCTCGCGGATGACTGGCCCCGCTATTGGCAATTGGTTAAGTCCGAAGGGATGTCTTCCACCGAGACGTATCATCGAGCCAAGGACGGTCACTTATTCCCGGTTGAAGTTACGGCCAACTATGTCGAGCTTATGGGTGAAGAATTGTTGTCGGTCTTTGTCCGCGACATCACGGAACGCAAACGGTCCGAACGGGAATTGGTGACGCTTCGCAAAGCCATTGAAGCCTCCGGCGAAGCGATTTTTATGACGGATTCAAAGGGCATCATTACGTTCGTCAATACGGAATTCACACGCATCTACGGTTATCGTCCGGATGAAGTTGTGAACAAAGCGACCCCCAGAGTTCTGAAAAGCGGCAACCGCAGCCGGGAAGCCTATACCGCCTTTTGGGAGAAAATCCTGGACGGACAGGTCGTGCTGGGGGAATTTGTTAACCGTACCAAAGATGGCCGGCAAGTGACCATTGAAGGGTCGGTAAATCCCGTACTGGATGATGAAGGGAAAATTGCCGGTTTCTTTGCGGTGCAGCGGGATATCTCGCATCGCGTTCACGAGGAGGCTGCCCTTCGCGAGAGTGAAGAAAATCTGCAATGGTTGGTTGAAAATCTGGACGAAGCGGTGGGAATCATTGACTTGGAAGAATACTTTGTTTATGCCAATCCGGCCATGGGGGACATTTTCGGCTTGCCCAACCATGAATTGATCGGACGATGTTTGTCCGATTTTATGACAGCCGAGCAGTTCAAGGTAGTACAGGCCAATACCCGTACCCGTTACGAAGGGGTTCGCAGCCGGTATTTGAATGAAATCATCCGTGCAAACGGTGAAGTCCGCCGGATTTTAGTCACGGCAACTCCGCAATTCGGGCAGAATGGTCATATCCGCAATGTACTTGCAGTCTGTAAGGATGTTACGTTTAGCGCAAATTGATCGTTAGATAATACGATGTCTGTTTCCGGACCACTCAAGAGATTGAGTGGTTTTCGTTTTTCTGCTGTTAATTATCGAGTGAACAGAATGTTGACAGAACTTAAAGGCCATTTGAAGGAAGAAATTATTCCGAATAATGAAACAAGTTTGACTTTTTGAGCCAAAATTAATAGATTCAATAGCTAATTGAAACTCCCTCCAAGTAACTCGGTGAGAACTCATGAAAAAGCGGACTGTCACCATTATCCAGGGCGCGGCTGGGCGCGATTTCCATAATTTCAATCTGTTTTATCGAGATAATCCGGCTTATGATGTGATTGCCTTTACGGCGGCCCAAATTCCCGACATCGCGGGTCGTCGTTATCCTCATCAACTGGCGGGTGAACTTTATCCAAAGGGAATTCCGATTCACGATGAAAAGGACTTGGAGAGTTTAATTATAAAGCACCAAGTTGATGAAGTTGTCTTTAGTTACAGCGATGTGACGTATGACCATATCATGCATTGGTCGGCTCGGGTAATGGCGGCTGGTGCCAGTTTCAAGCTTATGGGATCACGGTCCACGATGATTCCATCCACCAAACCGGTCGTGGCGGTCTGCGCCGTGCGCACGGGAGCAGGGAAATCTCAAACGACACGACGGGTAGCCGAAATTCTCAAGGCTGCCGGAAAGAAGATTGTGGCGGTTCGGCATCCCATGCCCTACGGGGATTTGGCCAAACAAGCGGTGCAACGTTTCGCCACGATTGAGGATTTGAAGAAGCACAAGTGCACGATTGAGGAAATGGAAGAGTATGAACCGCATATTCGGCGCGGTTCGATCGTCTACGCCGGAGTGGACTACGAGGCGATTCTACGGCAGGCCGAAAAGGAAGCGGATGTGGTGTTGTGGGACGGCGGAAATAACGACATGCCGTTTTTCAAACCGGATATTTACATTACGGTGGCCGATCCCCTTCGCGCAGGCAATGAGCTCAGCTATTTCCCCAGCGAAGTCAATCTGCGCATGGCCGATGTGGTCGTTATGAATAAAATTGACAGTGCAACACCCGACCAGGTGGCGGCGGTGCGGGAATCCATCTGGCGGGTTAATCCCAAGGCAATGTTGATTGACGCGGCATCTCCGATCTCAGTCGATCGGCCGGAATTGGTTCGCGGCAAGCGGGTGCTGGTTATCGAAGATGGTCCAACCTGCACGCACGGTGAAATGAAATACGGTGCCGGTGTGGTAGCGGCTCGAAAATTCGGTGCCGCGGAATTAGTGGATCCCCGTCCTTATGCCGTCGGCACGATTGCCAAGACTTTTCAGATCTATCCGGGTATCGGTCCCCTGCTTCCGGCCATGGGCTACAGCCCTCAGCAAATCAAAGATCTCGAAACGACGATTCATCGCGCTAAGGTGGATGCAGTGATCATTGCAACACCGATTGACTTGACCCGCATCGTGAAAATATCCCAACCAATGTTGCGGGTCGGGTATGACTTGCAGGAAGTCGGCAATCCGACCTTGGAAGATGCCTTAAAACCGCTAATTGCGGGTCCGAAAAAGGGGAAACGCCGCTAATTTTGCCGATAAATTGCTTGACAAAGTTGCAGAAAGTTCGTATAATTTAAGGTTTTGAAAAACTGGTGGAACGATCATTTTATCAATTCCATGCGGTTAATTAATAAATATTTAACTGAATGGATTCGAGAAACCAGTCTTCAAAATGCCCATGGTGGCTGTAGCTCAGTTGGTTAGAGCATTGGATTGTGGATCCAAGGGTCGGGGGTTCAAGTCCCCTCAGCCACCCACAGTAGCGTGACGAATCAACTGAGAATTAGGCTCGTCAGCCACGATCACTGGCCCCATCGTCTAACGGTTAGGACTCGAGATTTTCATTCTCGCAATCGGAGTTCGATTCTCCGTGGGGTCACCGGAACCCGATACGCGACGTATCGGGTTTGCCGTTTTAATGAACAAAGCGATTCGTCGGAGAACGAATCGCCTTCTCATATCGTTCGATACTCCGCGATTAGACGATTGCAGTATTAGAAGACGACGGTTTAGCCTCAGCCATTTCGGTTTTTATGGTTCGCGACTTCTCCGATTCGTACTTATAACTGAGACTGACAATCAGAGCAGCGGTCGTCCAAAATGTCGTGCTGGTTGAATCCACTTGCACAACGGAACCGTAAAATATTCCGGTAAAATAAATGAATACGGATGCTTCTAAGAATCGGCCATAGATTCGCAACTCCTGATCAGGGGATGATCGCAGGACCGTGCCGCGCCGATAGATCAGCCAAAGCAGATAAAAAAACAGCGCAACACCTACATATCCGTACTCAATGAGTAACCAGGGAAACGTCATCGCGGATTCGGATATTAATCCCCAATTTGCGTATTGTGCGGTTTTGGGAGAATGATCGGGAAAGACGGAGATCGTCGTAATCGCCCCGGGTCCCTCACCGAAGAGTATCGTTTTTACATTGCGACGCGTAAAGTTTATCGAGTTCACTAAACGATCGGCTCGTGAGTATCTTCCGACCGTTTCGGCAAGTTCGATTTCCCGATTGAACATCTCGGGAATCTGCTGAACAAACGAGAGCGGATTCCGCCCGGCTTGCCATCCTTGAGTGACAACGACTATATAATCCACCGACACGATCAGGATCACCGCGAAAGCCGCGAGACCGACTCCCAAACCGGGTCGGCGATAGAATTCGTTGCGTATCAAGAATGCTGCGATAATCGGGAGGAATAGAAAGTACAGTTTAACTTCACCCAATACGGGAGGGATACTTAATAACGCAATAAAGACAATATAGCGAATCCGAATGCGTCCGATTTCCGCCATTCGTGCTGCGAGCAACGCGAAGATCGTAAGAAAATAGATGCCGAGATTCCCGGTTTGCCCCCAACCGAATGTTCCGCTCATCCGGTCTGGATCAATCCACTTGATGATGCTGAACTGATATATAACCACCGGAATTTGAATGAGGGCAATCGCGATCAAAAAATAAAAATATCGTTTCAGCCATAGCTGGGAGACGTTCAAGTGCATTGCCGCGATGAACAGGAATACATACCGGAATGCAAGACGAATTCCGATCCCGAACGTCGTCGGGCTCGATCCGTTAATAATTGTTGAAAGTACGGCAAATCCAAACAGCAAGAAGACGAATTTTTCAATCACGAACGCTTTTTCTTTCCGCCATGGCATCAGAAACAAGCCGCGACCGGCAATTAACAGAATAATCACATCGGTCAGCCATGTGGCCTCCCGGGGCATGATATCAAGATCATATAACCACCGTACCAAAAAAACCTGGATTGCTAATACGATCAACGCCGCCTTGGGAAAGATCAGGAGCAATACAACTGCCGGAGCAGTGATAAAGAACATCGTCAGGAATCTGGATTCGCCTTCTGTTGCCAGAAATTGAAATACCATCACCGTATAGATGCCTATACAAATTGTAATAAAGATACTTAATATGATTCTGTCGAATCGCATTCGCCGCTAACTATCTCAGTTTATTCTCGTTAAAAGGTTGAACTGTGCAAAGGATATGCCCTATTATCCGATGGATAGGGAATTACGGACACTTCGGCACTCAAGATTTGGATCAATTTAATATTTTAATTGTTGGTAATCAATAATTAGACGACCCGAAAGGTTCAGATCACGGAAAGACCACAAAACCACACTTCGCAGGGAGGAGTGGAAAAATTATGAAGAATCGCGCGTGCTGCTGGATATTGGTTCTACTTGGAGCGGGGATCATTCTCAGTGGAATCCTCTCCGTGGTGCTCATCAGTAGTCTTGCTTCGCTGGGAAACCAGAAAGCAACCATCGAACCCGGCAGCTATCTGATGGTTGATTTATCGGGGGCGACGGCCGAATACCGCACGGCTCCGTCCATTGAAATCTGGCAGCGTCGTGCCGCGACACTGGCGGATTACTTGGAATCACTTAAGATCGCGGCGGTTGATCCACGGATTTCCGGGGTTGTCATACGACCGACCGGGTCGGCAGGTTTTGCGGGATTACGGGAGTTGCGGGAAGCCGTACTTACGTTCAAAGAATCCGGAAAACCCGTTTATGCCTATATGGAAGTCGGAACGGACCGGGACTACTATTTGTCCAGCGTCGCGGATACGATCATTGTGTCGCCGGCTACATCGGGGGGACTGGTGATGCTCGGCCTGAGTGTTTCCAGTACGTATTTGGCACGTACGTTTGATAAGGTCGGAATAAAATTCCACGTTCTGCACGTCGGAGAATATAAAGGGGCCTACGAAAACCTTCAGTTGGACAAAATGTCCGCTCCGCTGCGGGAAAGCCTGGTGGCGTTGTTGGATGATGTGTTCGGCACTTATGTCAGGGAAACCGCCGAGTCGCGGACTCAGATCGAACGGGCCTTTTTTGAGAAGACATTGCTCGAACCACAGGAGCTTTTTATTACCGGATCGCGTGCCGTGGAATTGGGACTGGCTGATCTTGCTCTGGACTGGGGAGAACTGCGCGAACGCATCAAGGTCGGTGACGATTTCAACGGCATATCGCCGGATCGTCTGATAAAAACCCGTACAATTCTGAAGACCGGCAATGAGATCGCCGTACTATTCGCGCAAGGCGTCATCTCCTATGGAGAGGAAGCGGATGATCCGACGGAACTCGGCGAAGGTATCCATTCGCGAGACGTTATCGCCCAACTGCGTGACCTTCGCGAAGATCCAGACGTTAAAGCCGTTGTCCTGCGCGTCAACTCACCCGGCGGATCGGCGCTGGCTTCCGAGTTGATTCTGGAGGAAGTGAAACGCCTGAAATCGGAAAAGCCGGTCGTAGTCTCGATGGGCAATGTCGCGGCTTCGGGCGGATATTATATTTCCTGCGCGGGTAACCGCATCATTGCTCAACCCAACACAATCACCGGTTCGATCGGCGTCGTATCGGTACTACCCAACGCGGAAGGATTATTTGACAAGATCGGCGCGCGTGTCGAGACGGTTGAAAAGGGTAAATGGGCGCAGTTTTTCCGGATTGACAAGGAATTCACGCCGGAACAAGAAGCAGTGATGATGGGTTTTATGAATAATGTCTATCAGGGATTTGTGGCCAATGTAGCCGACGGAAGAGGACTGCCGATTGACAGCGTGGAAATGGCGGCTTCGGGACGGGTGTGGACCGGAGCGCAGGCGTTAAAGTTGCGATTGGTGGATGAATTGGGCGGTCTGGATCTGGCGATTGATCGCGCGGCGGAACTTGCCGATCTTGAGCGTTCCTCGGCCGCGATTCGTCATTATCCTCGCGAGAGAGACCTGATCAGCTACCTATTGCAGATGATGCGAACGACTGCCCAATTGGTGACCGGGCATTTATTTTTCCCTGAAAACGAACTTGACCTGCAGCATGCCGCCGAATATCTGAATCGTTTCTTGAAAAACCGCGATTATGTTCAAATGATTCTGCCGATAGAACTGCCATAACCGCTCACCGATAATGCCGTCACTTCTTCATCGCGCCAGTGGTTCATTAGCACTCAAGGCTTTACCGGCGATCTACGGATTAGGCTTGATCCTGCTGGTGGTGCGCGCGCTGCCGCTGGCGGAATTCGGACAGTACGGAATGGCGATCGCTTATGTCAATCTGATCGCCTACGTTTCCCGCGGCTTATGGATGATTCCCTTTGTGGTACAAACGGCGGGGGGGAAACAGGCGCAATTTCACGGACCGGCGCTATGGCTCAGTCTGGCGATGGCGATGATCGGAGCGATCGTCGCACAAATCCTCTTACCGCTGTTGGGTGTCAATCAGCAATTGGCGATGTTGGCGGGGATCATGCAGCTCCTGCTGGTTCCGCGCGATTTGATTGTCTCGTATTTTCAGGCGCACCAGCGGACCTGGATTGCGTTTACGATTGATGCCGGATATTTCGTCGGCGGTTTGATCGGCTTCGCCCTGTTGGCGATAATCGGTCAGCTGCATACAGCCGTGGCGGCGTTCATGGTCAATTTGGCCGCGACGGTGATCTCGGTGTCCATTGCATTGGCTTATGAATCAAAATTAGTGTGGATAGGTTTCGAGGGTGATTGGCGGGGGATTTTTCATTTCGGGCGTTGGATCGGAATTTTGGCGCTGGGCGAGATGTTCTTCCAGCAAGCGGATGCGCTTCTGGTCGGAGCCTTTTTCAGTGCGGAAGCCATTGCACCATACTTGGCGGCTCGGACACTGCTGCGGATGTACGGTTTATTATCGCAGTCCATCAACTTCCTGGTTCTTCCGGGAGCTTCGCGTTTGAAAGCCGAAGGGCAAGTTCCGCTCTTGCGGCGGCGACTCCGCAAGGTGCTGCTCCTATTAGACGGCGCACTGCTTCCGGTGAATGTGCTCGTCTGGTTTATCAGCCCCGTCCTTTTCCCGTGGGTATTGGGGGCCAAGTATGTCGCGGCGATTCCGTTTTTTCAGATTCTGATCTTCGCTACGTTCCTCGAACCGATCTACAGTGTTTTAACCAACGCCTTCGCAGGAATCGGCAAACCGTGGGCTACCGTTCCGGTGATCACGATTGCGATAATACTCAATATTACTGCGAATGTGATTCTGCTGCCCACGATCGGTTTGTTGGCGGCGCCGGCAGTATTGGTCGGGACTTATGCCGTATTGGCGATCGGCTCCTATTGGATCTCCCGCCGCAAATTGTTTGATTCAGTTTAGCAATCGTGAACGTCCCTGTTTCACACCTATCAATACACAGGTCCAAACTGAATGATTGACCGATTGATGCGCTATGGTGTCGTTGCGCGCCACTTGGGGCCTAAGCCGGACGGCAGCATTTTAGAGGTCGGCTCCGGACCTGAAGGACTGGGCGCTTGCCTGCCGTATCGTTTTGTCGGGATCGATCCGTGGTTTCCGCAGCCACCGATACCCCAGCAATCTGCGATCCGTGGTTCTGCCGCATTTCTTCCCTTCAGGGATCGTAGTTTTGACGTGGTTATTTGTATTGAAGTATTAGAGCATATCCCGGAATCTGAGCGCCGTCGTGTTGTCAGTGAAATGATTCGCGTAGCCCGGCAAAAAGTAATCATCACTCATCCTTACGGGCGACTGGCGCGGTGGGCAGATCATTTTATGAATGGAGTTTTTTCCGTTCTTAAGTTGTTTGGGAAAGACCGGCCGTGGTGGTTAGTTGAACATCTTCGAAGCGAGTATCCCGAACCGACAAGCTATCTTGATGGAAATACCCAGGGTTGGAAGGTGCGGGTCGGGGGAATCGAGAACGTATTTGCCCACCCCGTTATCGCTATTGGAGGGAACATTCGATTGGTTTCCAGGCTTACTCGTCGGCTTTATCAGAGCCACCCGCAGTGTCTAAGACGATTGGTCCGAATGCTCAGTTTTCCGCCCTACTGCATCCGGGTTACAATCCTTGAACACGACTAAGCTCGGCCTGCTCGCTCCACATACGTCAAAAAGCCAGCCTTACGGCTGGCTTTTTGTTATTCAATTATAGACCATCTTAGTTGGGAGCAACCGGATGGCCGCACGGATCAGTATAGACTTCGTAGTAGGGCGTGCCATTGGCACCTGGAAGAACTTCACAGAATTCGGTCTTGTACGTCGTACCGACCAGCATCCAATTGCCGCCATCCAATCGCCAGACATAATAAATCGGGACACCGGCATTAGGCCAACTCAGGCAGAATTTATCGTTGCCCATATTTTGAACCTGAACGTCACCGAGCGGCGAAACCGGCTGGCACGGCTGACAGGAAATCGTGAACTCGTAGTCGCCGGTGGTCGTATCTCTGCCGGTCACTTCCGCCCAATACCGGCCGGGACGCAGGCAAGTCGTGATGACTTGACTGTCATCAAGCCACGGTTCGCCGTCAACCTCAGTGCCGATATTGTCGTTGATGTAGAGCGGATGGTCGCAGGCATAGCCCGAGAACACGCGCAACTTGGAATCCAATCCCTTGCCGTAACCATGATGGCCATAGGTATCGTTAGCCCAGACGCGAAGCGTAACGACCGAGCATTCAAACAGGTCAAAGCTGTAGACGTCTACATCATAGGCCGGTTCGATAATTCCGCAATATCCGGCCGGGCACGGTTCTTCCACATAGTTGGCCTGACCGCATACGCCTTCCACACCTTCTTCGGGTTCTTCGTGGCGTGTGAAGATTTCAGGGCAGGGGAATTCCGGAGTCGGTCCGCAATCGTCGGCTCCGAGGTTGACGATGGCTAACCGAAAGTGACCGGTCGCCGTTGCGTTATAGCCGTCAACCACGATGTAATAACGGCCGCTGTCTTCAAAGCACTGATTGATTGCGCTCTTCAGCGAGCTGGGACCGCAGAGCGTAGAGTTATCATTGCTGGCCACCAGGCTGTCCGGATTGCAGCATGAATTTCGGTAAACACACAGCCATGTATCGAAACCGCTTGACCAACAGGTTTTGATGATCAGACGGCTCGGTTCCGTGACAAGGATGCTATAAACCCGGTCCCGTCCGCCGCGGGTTGAGCCGTCACTGCGGCGGCTGCAGGCGCAGTTATCGCCGACATTCGTATAAGTCTCCGAACCGATGACCAATGAATCACCCACTGCCGGAAGCGGGAGGGGTTGTCCGGGACAGCGGAAACTGGTGGAATCTTCATCATCCAACGTAACGGTATTGCGCGCTTCGTCTTCGAAATTCGGATTGAGCTCCGCTTCGATTTCGAAATAGCGATTATAAAGCTCCGCCGGGATTTCCGCATCGGCGGCCTTCAACGCTTCGATTTGGTCAAAGACATTCTGTAGTTCAATTTCCAGATTCGATGTCTGGCCCAATGCCGTTGAGGTCCGGCCGGGGAGTATCCCAAGAACGGCAATAATCGTTATTGCAGCACAAATGGATACAAATCGGAATCTCATGGTATATCCCTTCTCACGTTTATGATCCACGAAAACATAGAGTGTTGTTCCGTGGAACAACAGTTAATTGTCAAAAACACGTGGCGAATCGTCCCCCGATTCACTTGTCACTGTTGTGTCAAAGCAATACGGGCAAAATTCACTCCAGATTATCCACTCACCGGAATCAATCTTGCCGTTCCGCAGTTGAAATCTTTTCCTTCTAATAAAAACATAAATAACAAATACTTAGTAATGATGTATTGGTATCGAAAACGGTAGAATCAGGTGATCTTATCGAAACAAATTGAGTATTCGGCAGTTATGTAACTGAAGGGAGGGCGATTTTTGCCTTTGCGAAATCCCCGTTAGTCCTTGATTTGCGTGCCGAAAAAATCTATATTCAACCTGGCGAAGTCTTGATCTTCAGAAAATTATTCCTCAATTACAATAATTTTTCTCATATGCGGAACTTCATAAATTAACAATTAGTTCAACAATAACAGTCGGTGGGTCTTTAACTAACTTCAGCAATATTCAACATTTGTTTCTTTACTATTATCCGGAAATTCTGAATGTCAAGATACGAACGATGGCTCCGATTGTCAACAAGGCTCCATGTAATTACAAGGGATAAATCCCGCTGGACTACACTTACTATAGCGCCTGGATTCCCCCGTATTAATCTCTTGAATAACTCTTAAATCATCCTTATTCTATTGAAAACATTATCTAACCGTGCAATTAGTGGAATGGAAGGGAGAATACCGTGCATCGTAATCGCCTCCTGATTTTCACCCAGTTGATGCTTCTCACTGCGGGGCTTATTCCGTCTGCGGTTCTCGCTGTACCGGATGGCCCACCGTTCGGGGTCTATCTGAATGAAGATTTCTCACCGACGGTAACGGTGTTAGAATCTAATACGTCACAGATTCGCCTCAGTCTGGTAATGGAGCATTTGCCGACCGGACAGACCATTGACCTGGCAAACATACCGGACGGATTATGGGGGGAAATGAATCCATCCGGTTCTCTGATCCCGCGTTTTTCGCTTCTGCTGGCTCTGCCACCGACCGGTAATCCGACTCTTACTACTGAGATCTGGAATACGACAACTCTATCAGCAATATCCCGGCAGCTCCCGGAAAATGACCCGTCACTGCAGTCTGTTTCACTGGGACAAGTGGGAATCTTCGGCGGAGTTCGGGTGGTGCCGGTGGTTTTTCGTCCCATCGCCTATACAAATGGTGCGACGACGTGTGCGGTCATGTCTAATGCCGTGATTCGTTTGGATATTGACGACAACTTGGGACAGAATCCGGTGGCATTTCCGCCTGCTGGCTTTTCGACCACTTGGCAAAAAGTCTTGCGAGCGACCGTAACCAACTGGGATTTTATTCCCAATTACTTCAACACCTTGGGCTCGCATATTCTGATGATTGTCCCGGATGCCAACGGCTTCAATTTCATTCCAGCCGTTCAAGACTTCGTAAAGTGGAAAGAGCAGCGGGGAATTAAAGTCACGGTTGTTCCCAAAAGTACCATCGGAGTTGTCCCGTCCGCCAATCAGATTAAAGCCCGCATTCAGACGGAAGTGAACGCGGCTGATCCGCCGATTGATTTCGTAATTCTGGTGGGTGACGAAACGGTGCTGACGCCTTATTTCCAGTTAACGAACGATCCGCGCACGCGTTTCAGCACGGAGTCCGTACCGGGTAATTTCACCAGCGAAAATTATTTTGCCGAACTCAACGGGACGGATGTTTTCCCGGATCTATTTGTCGGTCGCTGGGTGGTCAATACGTCGGCCGAAGTGATCAAGATCGTCGGTCGGACGATTCTGCATGAACGCGATCCCTTTACTGTCGATTCAATGCGCTTTGAACGCGCGGTCGTTGCCGCTGACTTCCAGCTCAATTCCCAGAAGGAGACCAAGCGTCATGTCCGGCGGGAATTATTGAGTCACGGATTTTCGGATGTGGACACGGTCTTTATGCAAGACGGTGCCGTCCGCATGATCAACCGGGTGGATTTGGGTCAGACTTTTATCAATTATCGTGGTACCGGTTGGGACTTCGGCTGGGCGGGAATTCACTTCTATTACAATGATATTGCCAGCCTGAATAACACAAAGAAGCTGCCGATTGTGACCGGAATTGGCTGCGGGGTAGGAATTTTTGCCGGTGAAGAAAACCGCGCGTTCGGTGAGCAATGGATGCTCGCCGGAACGGTGACCTCGCCCAAGGGCTCGGTGGGATTTATCGGCCCCTGCTGGAATACTCATACGGTTTACAACGATTGTCTGGATTCGCTGCTCTATCGGGCTTGGTTAAATTATGAAGTCCGGCAATTGGCGCCAGGACTCGCGTCCGGGAAAATGATGGTCTGGACGCTGTTGTCCCAGTTCTTGGGTGAATCGGCGGTCTTGGAAGTGACCAATACCATGTTCCGCCAATATCTGGTTCAGGGCGATCCATCACTGCAAGTCTACACGGATACCCCAATCCGCCCGCAGGTGTCGGTTCCATCACAAGTACCATCCGGGCAATCGGATTTAGCGATTTCCGTCAACAATATTTCATCCCTTCCGGCGGATAGCGTGAATGTGACGGTGTGGGTTGGGGATGGGGATTTCGTAACGCGCTGGCTGAACCACAATAGCGGAACTTCGGTGACACTACCGGTTAATACTAACGGAGCCGATTCCATTGCGGTCACCGTAACCGGCGAGAATGTTGTTGCCTATCAGACATGGATTCCGGTGGTTCTGTCGGTTGCTCCGCAGCCGCAAGCCGGAATTCCTGTGGAGCTGGAGCTTGGTCAAAATTATCCCAATCCGTTCAATTCGACGACGTCCATCGAGTTCGGAATTCCCGTTTCCGGTCAAGTAAAACTTGAGGTTTTCGATATTCTCGGCAAGCATGTGACGACACTGGTGAATTCTCACTTGTCGAGCGGACGTTACCACGCCGCGTGGCAAGGGACGAATGACCGCGGACAATCCGTCGTCAGTGGGGTGTATTTCTATCGCCTGACGACGCCGCAGGGAGCCAAAGTGCAGAAGATGGCGTTCATCCGCTGATCCTGATTAAGCAAACCAATCTGGAGCGAAATATACTATGGCAAAGAAGTGGACTCCGGCAGAAGAAAAATATTTGCTGGATAATTATGGCAAAGTCCCGATGGCGGAACTGGCGGATCGGTTCGGCGTGACCCGCAAAGCCATCAGCGCGAAGATGGATAAGCTGCGGCAAGCGCACGGCATTGATCCGGTAGGGGCCCGCGAACGGGCCGCTCATAAAACGGGGAAAAGCGGAACGATTTCCGGCATTCGACCGCCCCAGCCCGGCGGCGCCGTGCCGCGTCCGGTGCAGATTCTGGATGAAATCAAGTCTCCCGACATCACGGTTATTGATTCGCAAGCTCCCACAGGCAAAGTGCCATCGGGTATGATTATCAAGACGGACAAAGGCTGGCAGCCGCTTTTCGTTGACAAGAAACGAATCACCAGTTGAGTCCGGCGGAACGCGTTCTGAAGTTGGCTTCTGATCATCCGGATCGGGAGCAACTCATAATATTGGCCGCGCTTTCGGTTTTGTGGTTGGAACCGCAGAATCCCGAAGCGCGGCTTCTGCTTGTCCGCTACCGCGACCGCCAATTCGCGATGGATGCCCTACGTGAAACCGCCTTACAGCTTTTCCTGATCGCCGGTTTCCAAGCATCCTTAGAAGCTGCTTTCCAGATTAAAGATGTCTTTGGAGTAGGGCTTCCTTCCCTTGAAGCAGAACTTCAGGAATTCGATGCGAAGCTATGGTGGGAGCGCGGCTTAGACCTGCAGGCTCAAGTCTACCAGCAGAATGTCGATCGGCTACGGGCGAATCTGGAAGCAGTCTCAACTGAGTTGGCCACTTGGCCGGTTCTGGTGGGCTATGGGCTGGTCATGTCCCGTCCCGGCTTGCCGCCCCATTGGCGGGAGTTGTTTGAAGTAGTCGTGCTCGCGGTTCAGGGATTTCCCCGCCAACTGCACAGCCATCTACGGGGCGCGATATTCACGGGTGCCTCTCGCGAGGAGGTCGAGCTAATCCTTGATATTGCGACAATTCTTGGTCCTGAAGCGAAAACTCAGTCAGCTTGGCATATGTGGCGGCGCATTCGTGAGATTGTCTGCCAAAATGGCAGATGATTTACTGAACCATGGGTAGAAAATATTCAATTATATATTAAATAATAATGTTTTATGTGAATTGGAACGGCACTTGCCAATACTATTGATGAAGAGTCCATATTCGAACAATGTAAAATCAACATAAACGGAGCAAACCATGTCGAAAATCATTGGAATTGACCTTGGAACGACCAACTCGTGCGTTGCCGTAGTGGAAGGCGGCGAGCCGGTGGTGATCCCTAACGCCGAAGGGGCGCGGACCACGCCGTCAGTCGTGGCCTTTTCGAAGAGTGGCGAACGACTGGTCGGCGCTCCCGCCAAACGGCAGGCTGTGACCAATCCGAAGAAAACCATTTATTCGATAAAGCGGTTCATGGGGCGGCGGCAGGACGAAGTCGGCGAAGAAACCCGGCGCGTGCCGTATGAAATCATCTCCAGCGGCGGGCTGGCGAAGGTCAAAATTGACGACAAAGAGTACAGTCCTCCCGAAATCTCCGCCATGATTCTGCAGAAGATGAAGCAGTCGGCGGAAGATTACCTGGGCGAGAAAGTCACCAAGGCGGTGATCACCGTACCCGCGTACTTCAATGACGCGCAGCGGCAAGCCACCAAAGACGCGGGCGACATCGCCGGGCTGGAAGTCCTGCGCATCGTCAACGAGCCGACCGCGGCCGCGCTGGCCTACGGCTTGGACAAGAAGAAAAACGAAAAGATCGCGGTTTACGACTTAGGCGGCGGCACGTTCGATATTTCCATTCTGGAATTGGGCGAAGGCGTGTTCGAAGTCAAGTCCACCAACGGCGACACCCACTTGGGCGGCGACGATTGGGACACACGCTTGATTGACTACATGGCCGACGAGTTCAAGAAGGCGGAAGGCATTGACCTGCGCAAAGACCCCATGGCTTTGCAGCGCTTGCGTGAAGCGGCGGAAAAGGCCAAGATCGAACTCTCCGGCGCGTCGCAAACGCAAGTTAATCTGCCGTTCATCACGGCCACGGCGGACGGTCCCAAGCATCTCGATATGACCGTCACCCGCGCTAAGTTTCAGGAACTTACCGAAGACTTGGCCCAGCGGAGCATCGAACCGTGCAAGATCGCTTTGCGCGATGCCGGTATGAAGGCGTCGGACATTGATGAAATTATCATGGTCGGCGGTTCCACCCGTATGCCGCGCATTATTGACTTAGTGCGCGACTTCTTCGGCAAGGAACCCCATCGCGGGGTGAATCCCGATGAAGTGGTGGCGGTGGGCGCAGCCATTCAGGGCGGCATCCTGGCGGGTGACGTAAAAGATGTGCTGCTGCTGGATGTAACTCCGCTGTCCCTCGGTATCGAAACGCTGGGCGGCGTGATGACCCGGCTCATTGAAGCCAACACCACCATTCCCACCAAGCGGACGGAGATTTTCTCCACCGCGTCGGATAGTCAGCCGTCGGTGGAAATTCACGTGCTGCAGGGCGAGCGCCCCATGGCGGTGGACAACAAAACCATCGGCCGCTTTACGCTGGACGGCATTCCGCCCGCCCCGCGCGGCATTCCGCAGGTCGAAGTGACCTTCGATATTGACGCCAACGGCATTCTGTCGGTGCACGCCAAGGATAAAGCCACGAACCGGGAACAGTCCATCAAGATTACGCACAGTTCGGGCTTGTCCAAGGAAGAGATTGACCGCATGAAGACCGACGCCAAGAGTCACGAAGCCGAAGACAAGCAGCGGCGCGAGGAAGTGGATATTCGCAATGCGGCGGACGCGCTGGCGTTCCAGACCGAGCGGCAGATGACCGAACTCGACGAAAAGCTCACCGGTGACAATAAGGCCAAGCTGCAGGCGGCGGTGGATCGTGTGCGGGGCGCGCTCAAGGGCAGCGACGTGACCGAGATCAAGTCGGCCAGCGAAGCGCTCTCGCAGATCTGGCAGCAGATCGCGCCCAGCCTGTATCAGCAGGAAGCGCCGCAGCCCCAGCCCGAACCGCAGGCCCAAAGCAGCAGCAGCGGCGGGGAAGAGTCTTCCAAAGTCGAAGACGCCGACTTTGAAGTTGTAGACGAAAAGAACAAGAAGTAATTCACTGGCATAATCTGGATCCATGTGAAAGCCATTGTCTATACGCAATACGGTCCACCAGAGGACGTTCTGCAGTTGCAGAATGTCGCGAAGCCGGTTCCTAAGCCGGATCAGGTCTTGATTGAGGTGCAGGCGGCATCGGTAAACGCCATTGATTGGCGGATGGTGCGCGCCGATCCGTTTTTCATTCGGTTTGGGAACGGTTTATCGCGGCCGGCTAAGCACACGATACCGGGTGCGGACGTAGCGGGACGGATCGTCGAAGTCGGCGCGAATGTCACACGCCTTAAAGTCGGCGATGAGGTATTCGGCGATCTCGCCAATTTCGGCAGCGGCGGCTTTGCTGAATACGTTTGCGCGCCCGAACCCATTCTGGCGCACAAGCCGACTAACTGGTCGTTCGAGGATGCGGCGGCGGTGCCCCTCGCGGCGGTGACCGCCCTGCGGGCGCTGCGCGATGAAGCAAAGGTGACGGCCGGTCAGCACGTCCTTGTTCAAGGAGCGGGCGGCGGTGTCGGTACATATGCCGTGCAGATTGCCAAGGCGCTGGGTGCGCGAGTAACCGCGGTTTGTGGTCCGGGCAATGTCGAGCTGATGAAAACTCTCGGCGCGGATCGCGTGGTGGATTACACGCGTGAAGACTGGACACAAATCGGCGAGCGTTATGATGTGATCCTCGGCGTGAACGGTTTTAACAAGCTGAGCGATTACCGGCGCGCGCTGCAGCCTAATGGCCGCTATATCGCCGTGGGCGGGACGTTATCCCAAGTGTTTCAGGCGATGCTGCTGGGTCCGCTCGTGACGATGGGCAGCAAAAAGCGGATTGGCATCATGGTGTCCGCCCCCAGTGCGGAGCACTTGCAAGTCCTCATCGGAATGGCGGATGCGGGCCAGCTCAAGCCGATTATTTCGCGGCGATATCCGCTTGCCGAAACCGCCGAGGCGCTTCATCACGTCGCTACCGGGCACGCGCAGGGCAAGGTTGTAATTACGGTCAAATAGCTATACAAGTAATAGACAAAGGCGGGTCGTATGGCCCTGAATAGATCCAAGAAGGGCGGACCCACACGGGCCCGCCCTTATCTGTTTGATCTCGGGTTATCGCCGAGCGGGGTCGCTGACCCCGCCGCCAATTGTTACCCCAGCTTCAGCGGGGGGATGTAAGGGGGGGAATGCTGACGGAATGTTTGTCATTCTGGACACCGCGTCAGCGGGCGTCCGGAATCTCGTGGCCGAGGCGAGTTCCCAGATCCTGACGGAACTGTACACCCGGTAGGGGCACTGCATGCCGCGCCCATGCATTCGCCGAGCCGGGTTAAGGGAACCGCAACCCGGCCGGAATGAAACGGACACGCCGAGGCGGGTGTGTCACCCGCCCGGAAATGACAATCGGTAGGGGCGGTTCGCGAACCGTTCGCAGAGCAATATTTAAATGGAAAAGTAAACATGTTGGAATTTGAAAAACAGATAAATGCACTGCTCGCTGACAGAACGAACTTTGAACTAAATTACCTCTATGTATTGCATGAGCATGCGGTTGCTTGGCTATCCGAAACAAAAAATGCCGATAGGTTTGTTGGTCTAATGATGCATTTTTGTATTCGGTATTCAAATTCATGTCAGCCACAGCGTGCCGAGATAGTACTTGGTTGGTGCCTTAAAGTTATAAAGGAAGTGGATAATAACATTCCGAAGGACAATGCGTTGCACAAAGGATCATTATTTTATTTTTGGGGTTTGATGGCTTTGCATTCAGACAATTTTGATAAGGCACTTTACTTAATCCACAAGTCACTTCTTGAGGATCAAAGGCAATCAAATAATTTTAAAATTATTCCAAACACACCTGCGGCAATGTTCGCAAGGTTAGATGCCTCAAGTAACGACCAATTCGCGTATCCTTTTGTACTAAAATTCAAAGAGCAACTCACTCGATTTGTGGATGAATTTGCGGAGGTAAGAGATAAAGAGTTTAATGTAGAGAAACTTGATTCCCGATTTTTGAAAACGAATGAAATGGAAATGTGGGTGAATGCTTCATGGTTCATTTATTGTTTTCTTCGATACGATCACATTAGGACTAAAAGGCTATATGAATTATGTGACTCCCCATTTGGTATTCTTTTCCTGCAGACACTTGCCGGTGATATATGTGTATTAATAGAGAATCTTGCACATGGTAGTATTAAATGGTATTGCAAGAATACTGAATCATTAAGGAATGCACATTCTTATATTGAAGAGTCCGAGAAACATAGAAAACTCATGATAGAAAAGTCTAAGCAATCAGGCGAGAACGAACTTGAAAAAGAGAGAATATGGAGATCAAATGAAATCATTAGAATTCTTGATGAATGCGATGATAGTCTAAGTGATTACTTGCTTGGGTATTTGGTTCGAAATCATGCTAATCATAGAAATGAAAAATTGGAGGTAAGTGTTGATGGGCAAATGAACATTATCCGTCGGCTCTTCTTTGTAATTTTTGATATGCTAACACGAAGTAACTGTTTGGAAATAAATCAAGAACCCAGTTCGTTCGGTCAAAAAATAATTCCGTGCCAAACTGGGTAAGTGCCGGGCGGAACCAGCGATAAGCGATGAGCGATCAATGATTGATTCCGGCGGGATCAGCGATCCCGCTCGGCGAAAGCGAGATTCTGGACGCCCGCTAACGCAGTGTCCAAATGACAAATGTGTAGTGCCGCACGGCAGTGCGCATGAAGATTCCGGGCGGGTGACACACCCGCCACGGCGAAAACAAGATTCCGGGCGAATCTGGGGATTCGCCTCGGCGAAAGGAAAATTCAGAATTTCAGTATTTGAATATGAACCTCGATCAATGGACTATTAAAGCGCAAGAAGCGCTGGATGCCGCGACACAGATTGCGCGGGATAAAAGTCATCAAGCGTTGACGCCGTTGCATCTATTGGCGGGAATGCTGCGCGATCCCGACGGCGTGGCGCGGGAAATCTTCGCTAAACTCAACGCGCGCCCCGACGACGTGGACCGGCTGGTGAATATCGAACTGACTAAGCAGCCCGTGGTCAGTGGCGCGCTCAGTCAAACCTATCTCGCCCCGGCCACCTCATCGCTGTTGGAAACCGCGCTCAAGGAAATGTCCGCGCTGGGCGATGAGTTCCTGTCGGTGGAACACTTGCTGCTGGCCATGACCGCCGCCGATGATGCCGCTGTGAAGTCGTTATTCAAGGATTTGGGAGTCACCCACGACGGCGTGCTCAAAGCCATGAAAGACCTGCGCGGCGGGCAGCGCGTGAAGGATCAATCGCCCGAAGACAAATACCGCGCGCTGGATAAATACGGCCGCGATCTGTGCGACCTTGCGCGGCGCGGCAAGCTCGATCCGGTCATCGGGCGCGACGAAGAAATCCGCCGCGTGCTGCAAGTCCTCAGCCGCCGCACGAAAAACAATCCGGTGCTCATCGGCGAGCCGGGCGTGGGGAAGACCGCCATCGCCGAAGGACTGGCGCAGCGCATCGTCTCCGGCGACGTGCCCGAAAACCTCAAGCACAAGCGCGTCGTGGCTCTCGATTTGGGCGCGCTGGTAGCGGGCGCGAAGTTTCGCGGCGAGTTCGAGGAGCGGCTGAAAGCCGTGCTCAAGGAAGTGATCGCCTCCGAAGGCGGAATCATTCTCTTTATTGACGAGCTGCACAACCTCGTAGGCGCAGGCCGGGCCGAAGGCTCGATGGACGCATCCAACCTGCTCAAGCCCGCTTTGGCGCGGGGCGAGCTGCACTGCGTGGGCGCAACCACCATTGACGAATACCGCAAGCATATCGAAAAGGATGCCGCACTGGAACGGCGGTTCCAACCGATTCTGGTCTTGGAACCCAGCGTCGAAGATATGATCTCCATTCTGCGCGGACTGAAGGAGAAGTACGAAGTTCATCACGGCGTGCGCATTACCGACGGCGCGCTCATCGCGGCGGCCACGCTGTCGCAGCGCTACATTACCGACCGCTTCCTGCCCGATAAAGCCATTGACCTGATTGACGAGGCGGCGTCGCGGCTGCGGCTGGAGATTGACTCCATGCCCGAAGAGATTGACAATCTGGTGCGGCGCATCCGGCAACTGGAAATCGAAAAAGTCGCAGTAGCGCGCGAAACCGACGACGCGTCCAAGGAACGTCTGTCGCGCATCGAGGACGAGATTGCCCGGCTGAAAGCGGACGAAACCGGACTGCGCAAACGCTGGGAGAGCGAGAAAGCCATCATTCAGAAGATTCGCTCGCTGAAAGAGCAGATCGAAGCCGCGCACGTCACCGAACAGAAAGCCGAACGCGAAGGTAATCTGGCGTTGGTTTCGGAAATTCGTTACGGTAAACTCCGCGAATTGCAGCGCGAACTGGACGAAGCGCAAGCGCGGCTGACGGCGGCGCAGCAAGATGCGCCGATGCTGAAAGAGGAAGTGACGGAAGAAGACATCGCCGAAGTGGTGGCGCGTTGGACCAAGATTCCCGTTTCCAAAATGCTGGAAGGCGAGCGCGAAAAGCTGCTGCACATCGAAGATCAGATTCGCCAGCGCGTGGTGGGACAGGACGTGGCGGTGGAAGCCGTGGCGGCGGCGATCCGCCGTGGTCGTTCGGGATTGGCCGATGAGAATCGTCCGCTGGGCAGCTTTCTGTTTTTAGGTCCGACTGGTGTCGGCAAGACCGAACTCGCACGTGCGCTGTCCGAGTTTCTATTCGACGACGAAAACGCGATGGTGCGGATTGACATGTCCGAGTACGGCGAGCGGCACACCGTCTCGCGCTTGGTGGGCGCGCCCCCCGGCTACGTCGGCCACGAGGAAGGCGGACAACTCACCGAAGCCGTGCGCCGTCGTCCCTATTGCGTGGTGCTGTTGGACGAGATCGAAAAAGCCCATCCCGATGTGTGGAATGTGCTGCTGCAAGTGCTCGACGACGGACGGCTCACCGACAGCCAAGGTCGCTTGGTGGATTTCAAAAATACGATTCTGATCATGACTTCGAATATCGGTTCGGATCTCATCAACGCCCGCGCCGAAGCGTTAGAGTCGGGCGGCGACGCCTACGATCAAGTACAGCGCGACGTGATGAACCTGCTGCGACGTTCGATTCGTCCCGAATTTCTGAACCGGATTGACGAGATTTTGGTGTTCCGTCCGTTGGGCCGCAACGAATTGGGACAGATCGTGGACATTCAACTGGAACGCATCGCCCGCCGCTTAGCCAAGCAGGATATCACACTGGAGGTG
Organism: uncultured Alphaproteobacteria bacterium; assembly: GCA_964444755.1. Lineage (GTDB taxonomy): Bacteria > Electryoneota > RPQS01 > RPQS01 > RPQS01 > JAHJDG01. The sequence continues at coordinate 41,055 of CAYUIF010000015.1, forward strand.
CGTCCAAGCGCCAAAGAGATGATCTTGCGCGAAGGCTACGATCCGATCTTCGGTGCCCGACCCATGAAGCGCGCGCTCCAGCATCTGATCGTGGATCGGCTGAGCGAGGAGATCCTGTCAGGGCGGGTCAGCCCCGGTGAAACAGTGGTCGTAGAAGCCGCCAATGGTCAAATTCAGTTGACCCCGATTGTCCAAACTGAAACCGCCGATTGATCGGTTATCGAACGAATTGATGAATCGGTCAAGAATCTCACCAGGTTTCTGTTATTTATTCGTATGTCCACCGAATTGCAGAAAACACAGGAGAATACTTCTGACCCGATGATCGGCAAAGAAAAGTCCAACCCCGTCAAATTTTCATACCTAAGGTCGGAATTTTGCGTTGATTTCCGGCCTCCTTTTTTGTATATTAATAGATTACTAAGGGGTGTATAGCCCTCCCTTAACCCCCTCGCAAATTTTTGGACGAACTCCCACACTATGGACAAAAAAATCAGGATCTTGGTCGCGAAACCGGGACTGGATGGACATGATCGTGGAGCCAAGGTTATGGCGGCAGCTTTTCGGGATGCCGGCATGGAGGTTATTTATACCGGCCTCCGCCAGACTCCCGAAATGATCGTCGAAGCGGCCATTCAAGAAGACGTGGATGTTGTAGCACTCTCGATTTTATCGGGTGCTCATATGACGATTTTCCCGGCAGTGTTCAACCTTATGAAAGACAAGGGGTTGACTGATGTATTACTGACGGGTGGGGGAATTATCCCCAAAGAAGACATGGAAGCGTTGGAAAAGTCGGGAATCGGCAAGTTATTCGGTCCCGGCACTCCCACGACCATTCCCATTGAGTATATCCGCGAATGGGTCTCGACCCATCGTGCCGAGCAAACACTATAATTCATCCGTTTCACTAAACGTATCGAGGTTATGTCCGGTCACAGTAAATGGGCAACCATCCGCCGCAAGAAAGAGAAAGTGGACGCCGCTCGCGGGCAAGTGTTCACGAGACTCATTCGCGAATTAACCATCGCTTCCCGACTGGGAGGTTCGAATCCCGATGCTAATCCCCGGCTGCGCTCGGCAGTAGATGCCGCAAAAGCCGCCAACATGCCCAACGATAATATTGATCGCGCCATTAAAAAAGGGGCGGGCGAACTCGAAGGGCAAATCATCGAAGAAATCCGCTATGAAGGCTACGGTCCCGGTGGAGTGGCGATCTTGGTGGAATGCGTCACCGACAATCGCAACCGTACCGCCAGCGAAGTGCGGCACGTCTTTTCCAAGCGGAACGGCAATATGGCGGAAGCCGGTGCGGTGGCGTGGATGTTCGACCGCATGGGCTATCTGACGTTGGAAGGCAGTCAGGGTTCGGAAGAAGAGATTTTAGATATCGCGCTCGAATCCGGAGCCACCGACGTCAAGGGCGACGATACGATTTGGGAAGTCTATACGAATCCCGAAGACCTCTACAAAGTCAAAGGCGAAATCGAAGCGCGCGGCAAGACGATCAGTTCGGCGGAAATTTCTTTTATTCCGAAGAATACGGTGAAGATCGAAGCCGACAACGCGAAGTCGCTGATGGGATTGATTGACGCGCTGGAAGAGTTGGACGATACGCAGCACGTGTACGCCAACTTCGAAATGGATGATTCAGTGATGGAGTCGTTGTCATAACGGCCAACGCGGCGCGATCGAACGGCGAGATCATTCTCGGAGTGGATCCAGGTCTCGGTACGACGGGTTGGGGAGTCATCCGATCAACGCCACACGGTCCGAAGTATGTTGAATCCGGCCGCATTCGCACGAATCCGCAAGAACCCATCGGACAGCGATTGACGGAGATTTATTCTACGCTGCAAAGCGTGGTGGATCAATATCAGATAACCATCGGTGCGGTGGAAAGCGGATTCGTCGGCAAGAGTCCGATGAGCGCGCTGAAATTGGGCGAAGCCCGCGCCGCCGCCGTCTTGGCTTTAGAAATGAAGGGTATACCGGTCAGCACACCGTCGCCGCGCGAAATCAAATTGGCGGTGACGGGACGCGGTTCCGCTTCCAAACAACAAGTGAGTTACATGGTTGGCCGGATTCTTGGTCTGGAATTCGATAGCGGTGAAGAAGATATCTCCGATGCGCTGGCGGCGGCGTTATGCCGAATCATGCTGCGTCGCCCGGAAAACGCATTGACGACCCGATGATAGATTCCATCGAGGGCACGCTTACCATCAAGTCGCCGTCGTTTGCCGTGGTTCGGGTGGGCGGTATGGGCATCCGCGGCCTTATCTCTCTTTCGACCTATGATGATCTTCCCGCCATCGGCGAGCAAGTTCGGTTATGGACCTTCCTGCAAGTGCGGGACGAAGAGCTGATTCTTTTCGCTTTTTCCCAGCCGGAAGAGCGGTGGGTGTTTCAGCAGTTGATCACCGTGAATGGCGTGGGTCCGCGCTTGGCGATGACGGTGTTATCGGCGGCGCGTGCCGATACGATTCGCCGCGCGGTCGTGGAAGGCGATAGCGACCGCCTCAAGAGTATTCCGCGCATCGGCTCGAAAATCGCCGAACGCATCGTGCTGGAACTCAAGAAAAAGATGGGCGAGGATGCGCCAGACTTTTCGGTCGGTACGGGTGGCAAGAGCGGCGAGCTTCGGCAGGCAGTGGATGCATTATGTGCTTTGGGATTCACCCGCAACGAAGCCGAGAAAGCCGTGGATGGTGCCGTGAAGCGCGGCGCGCAAGGTGTTGAAGAACTCGTGAAAATGTCACTCAGGACCGGTTAATGCCGCGATTGATCGAATCCGAACGGCACGACGAGGATCGCGAGCTTGATCAATCGCTGCGGCCGACGAATTTCGATGAATTCGTCGGGCAGCCCAAGGTCAAGGAACAGCTTTCGATCTTCATCGAAGCGGCGCGGCAGCGCGGCGAAGCGCTGGATCACGTGCTGTTATATGGCCCGCCGGGATTGGGCAAGACGACGCTCGCTCATCTCATGGCGCGCAGCATGGGCGCGAACATTCGGGTGACGACGGGTCCAGTATTGGAACGCCCGGGGGATTTGGCGGGGTTACTGACAAATTTGCAGGATGGAGATATTCTGTTCGTGGACGAAATCCATCGGTTGAATTCGACGGTGGAAGAATATCTGTATCCGGCGATGGAAGATTTCAAGCTGGACATTCTGATTGACAAAGGTCCGGCGGCGCGCACACTGCAATTGCAATTGCCTCGTTTCACGTTAGTCGGTGCCACGACGCGCGCAGGTATGCTCACCAGTCCGTTACGATCTCGTTTCGGCGTGACGCTGCGGCTGGATTATTACGAACCGGACGATTTGCTGGTCATTCTGCATCGCTCGGCGAAACTCCTGAATGTGGACAGCGATGAAGAAGGACTTGCTGAAGTTTCAGTCCGGTCGCGGGGAACGCCACGCATCGCCAACCGCTTGCTAAGACGCATTCGCGACGTCGCGCAAGTGCGCGGCAGCGGCCGAATCACTGGCGCGATGTCCCATGAAGCGCTTCGTCTGTTGGAGATTGACGAGCACGGATTGGATGAACTGGACAAACGATTACTGTTGGCCTTAATCGAGAAATTCCGCGGCGGCCCGGTGGGGTTGGGGACACTGGCTGTAACCGTCGGCGAAGATGAAGGCACTTTGGAAGAAATTTGTGAACCGTACCTGATCCGTCAGGGGTTCATACAGCGCACCTCACGAGGACGGGTCGCCACGGCCCGAGCCTTCGAGCATCTTGGATTGGCTTCGCAGATGCAGGCTTATCCGAATCTGTTCGAATCGAAGCTGGCTGAGTGAAGTAGTTTCCGGCATTCAACCGCCAGCGGCGGAATGCCTTAACAAATCGAGCGAGATAATATGCCCATTACGTCGGCTGTCTATCAGCCGCGCGGAGTCCAAACCACTCCGCGGCTTTCGGATTTCAAGTATGCCCTGCCCGAACGGCTGATCGCGCAGGAGCCCTTGCCGCATCGCGACGATTCACGATTGATGGTTGTGGATCGCGATTCACGGCAGATCATTGACACGAAATTTCCCGATGTCCTCGATTACTTGGAAGCCGGTGACTGTTTGGTCGTCAACGAGACGCGGGTCTTTCCGGCTCGTCTGAAAGGCTATAAGGAAAAGACCGAAGCGGAAATCGAGGTCTTTTTACTGCGCCGTTTGACGGAAGAGCTGTGGGAAGTGCTGGTGAAGCCCGCCCGTAAAGTGCGGACCGGCAACACCATCGCCATCGGCGACAGCATCACCTGCGAAGTGATTGACAACACGACTTCCGGCGGACGCGTGGTGCGCTTCCATTATGAAGGCGATTTCAGCGAATTGGTCGAGAAATTCGGCCAACCGCCGCTGCCGCCGTACATTCGTCGCGAAGCGCGACCCGACGACCGCGAACGTTATCAGACGATCTTTGCCCGGGTGTCGGGCGCCGTGGCTGCACCGACGGCGGGCATGCACTTCACGGATGCGATCGTTAAGAAGGCGAAAGCCAAAGGCGTGGACATCGTACCTATCATTCTGCACGTCGGGTTGGGAACCTTCCGTCCGGTACAGGTCGAGGATCTTTCGCGGCATCGGATGGACTCGGAATATTACGAAGTGAATCAAAACGCGGTGGATCGGATCAACGAAGCCATTGCGCGCGGTCGGCGGATTATTGCCGTAGGAACCTCGGTTACCCGAACCCTGGAAACCGTGGCGAATTTCAACGGCGGGATCAAACCGGCGCGCGGCTGGACGGACAAGTTTATTTATCCGCCGTATCATTTCAAGGTTGTGGATCGGTTGGTGACCAATTTCCACCTGCCCGGATCCACCTTGCTGATGTTGGTCTCGGCGTTTGCCGATCAGGAACTCATGATGAAGGCGTATCGCCATGCCATTCGCGAGAAGTATCGCTTCTATAGCTATGGCGATGCGATGATCATTATTTGAACTTCGCGCTGCTTATGCCGGCGGCGGGCAGCGGAGTTCGGTTGGGAGCAAACCAACCGAAAGCGCTCATCGAAATTGCCGGTTCTGCGCTCTTTGTACATGCTCTGAAGCCGTTTATGGAATGCCGCGAACTGGCCGAAACGGTGATTGCCGCTCCGACAGGCTACGAAGACGAGTTTCGCCGGATTGTTGAACGCGAGTTTCCACAAAAGGCAATTCGAGTCGTAACCGGTGGAGCGACCCGGCAGGAATCCGTTTTAAGAGCGCTCAATAAATTGACTGCTGATACTGATGCCGTTCTGATTCACGATGCTGCGCGAGTGTTGGTAACGCCGGATCTGGTTCGACGCGTACTAAATGCATTGTGTAACGATGCAGTGGCAGTGGTGCCGGGGATTCCGGTGGCCGATACAGTTAAACGGTATACCGGAGAACCGGCTGTCGTAACGGAAACGGTGGATCGCCGCCAACTGACCGCCGTGCAGACTCCGCAGGCGATTCTGTACAAAATTGCGGTAGATGTCTACCGGCGGGCAGAAGTCAGCGGGTATTTAGGAACGGATGACGTTTCGTTGGTAGAGCACTTTCAAGCCGGAACCGTAAGGTTGGTTGAGGGTGACTCACGTAATTTCAAGATCACGACTCGGGAGGATTTAGAACGGGCTCGCACGCTGCTGGAACAACCACGGCGATAGACGGGCTGGGAGTCCAAACGAGTTGACGGCAATAATTCCGGGGTTCATGGCGGTAATAATCCATGAGCCCCTTTATACTCACAGAGCAACGGAATGGGACAGCGAGTCGGAATCGGTATAGATGCGCACCGGTTTATCACCGGACGACCGCTTATCTTGGGGGGAGTGCCGGTCCCCGCCGAGTTCGGGTTGGAAGCGCATTCCGATGGCGACGTGCTGGCGCATGCGATCTTGGATGCGCTGCTCGGAGCGGCCAATTTGGGCGATAAGGGCACGCATTTTCCACCTTCCGATTCCGCGTACAAGGATATCCACTCGATAGTGCTCGTGGAACGGGCCGTGTCGCTGATTGCCGGACGCGGCGGCACCGTAGTCAATGTGGATTCCACGATTATCTGCGAGCAGCCGAAATTAGGTGCACATATTCCGCACATGAAAACCGTTCTGGCAAAGGCCTTGAAGTGCAAAGCCTCAGCGGTTTCCATCAAAGCAACTACGACCGAACGAATGGGCTTTACCGGACGCGGCGAAGGCATTGCCGCCATGGCAGTAGTCCTCCTTGACATCCCGGATCATTTCCATGACGATTAGAACCCGTTACGCACCCAGTCCAACCGGCTACCTTCACGTCGGCGGGCTGCGCACGGCTCTTTATAACTATTTGTTCGCCCGCCGCAACGGCGGAACATTCATTCTGCGAATTGAAGATACCGATCAAACCCGACGTGTTGAAGGCGCCGTGCAGAATCTGCTGGACGCCTTCGCATGGCTGGGGTTGGATTTCGATGAAGGACCGTTTGTCGGCGGACCATATGGCCCGTATGTCCAGTCGGAGCGTTTGGACCTTTATCGCACCTACATCGAACAATTGGCTGCCGCTGGACATGCGTATCCGTGTTTCTGCTCGTCAGAAACACTGGAAGCAATGCGAGCCGGGCAGGCAGCGCGCGGTGTGCCGCCCATGTACGACCGTCGCTGTCGTGATCTGAAACGCGAGGAGGCGGATCGACGGATTGGCGAAGGGCAGCCGCATGTGTGGCGGATGGCGGTTCCGCGGGGACGAACCGTGACCGTAGATGACTTGATTCGCGGACCGGTTTCCATCGCATCCGATACGATTGACGATCAAGTGCTGATCAAGTCGGACGGCTTTCCGACCTACCACATGGCCAATGTGGTGGACGATCATCATATGCAAATCAGCCATGTGATTCGTGGTGAAGAATGGCTAACCTCAACGCCGAAGCATGTGCTGCTCTATGAGTTTTTCGGCTGGGAATCGCCAAAGTTTGCGCATTTACCACTGCTGCTTAATCCGGATCGCAGCAAAATGTCCAAGCGGTCGGGCGATGTGGCGGTGGAAGATTATCGGCGGCGGGGAGTCTTGCCGGAAGCGTTGATCAACTATGTGGCGTTGTTGGGCTGGCATCCCAGCGACGAGCGCGAGATTTTCTCACTGCACGAATTGATCAGCGAGTTTTCCTTGGAGCGCGTAGGCAAAGCCGGAGCGATCTTTGATATCACCAAGCTGTTCTGGGTGAATTCGGAATACATCAAAGCCGAATCCGACGAGGAACTGTTCGGACACGTGGAAGCCGAGCTGTCGGAGTTGATTCATACGAACGGTGAAACGCAAGTTCGCTATGCCGTCAACACGCTGCGGGGCGGAACCGAATCCTATCAAGACTTGATTCAGCGAGTCCACAACGTGTTTGCGCCGCCGGATAATCCCGATGAGGAGATGGCGGAACTCTTGAAGGAAGCGGCGCTGCAGCCGGTGCTGTCGGAGTTTCTCGTGCAACTGGCCGCGTTGGATCATGATTTGTGGCACGATTTCCCAAAACTGGAAGAAGAATTCAAAAATCGTGCGGTAGCAGCCGGAAAGCCCAGTGGTGTTAAGGGCAAGATGCTTTGGCGGGGCTTGCGGGCGGCGTTGACCGGTCAGCCGCACGGCCCGGAGCTGGCTAAGCTGGTGGGAATCTGGGGACGCGAACGCACGCTGACGCAGTTGGGTCGCGCTTTGGATACGGCTCGCGGCGCGGTGCAATGTTAAATAACATCAAATCCAATAGAGCATGAACATTCTGGTTTTGTGCGGCGGTGAATCGGCGGAACGCGTCGTATCGTGGGCATCGGGCGATGCTGTGGCGAATTGGATTGCCCAAGCGGGTCATCGGGTTATGAAATACGATCCCGAAAAGATCGGAGCATTCAATGCGGCTGACGAGCCGTTGGCGCCGCCGGAAATCGGATTAGCGGCACCCCTGCCGAGCCACCGCAACGGCTATAATCCGACCACGGTTCGCGGTCTTCTGGAAGCGATTGACCAGATCAAACCGGATGTGATTTTTCCGATTCTGCACGGCGGACGCGGGGAAGACGGAACGCTGCAAGCCCTGTTGGAGTGGATCAATGTCCCGTTTACGGGATCGGGTTCGCTATCGTGCGGTTTGGCGATGGATAAGCGACTGACCCGTGAACTCTTTGCAGCTCATGGTATCCCGATTACAGCAGGATTTGCGGTTCGTCAAGATCAATTAGCCGATGCCGCTTTCGTCACGCGCGAAATCGAAGCGAAGATGGGATTTCCGGTGGTGGTTAAGCCGGTGCATGGCGGTTCGACGGTGGGATTGACGAAGGTCATGGATGGTGCCGGTCTCGGCGATGCCTTGAAGGCGGTTGCCCAACAGCAGGATGACGCGTTAATTGAGGATTTATTCGAAGGGCGGGAACTGACGGTCACGGTGGTGGACGGCGCAGCCTATCCGGTTATCGAAATCAGACCGAAAGTCGGCTTCTACGACTACGCCAATAAATATACATCGGGCCGAACCGAGTATTTGTGTCCGGCACCTCTTGATGAGGCTATCGCGGTTCGCTTGCAGGAAGCCGCCGTTAGCGCGTTTGACACCTTGCAGTGTGAGGGATTTGCCCGGGTGGACTTCCTGCTTAATAGCCAGAATGAGTTAATTTGTTTGGAAGTGAATACGCTGCCGGGAATGACGCTGCATTCACTGGTTCCCAAGGCGGCGCGGGCCAACGGAGAAGAACCGCCCGTATTGATGCAGCGCATTATTGATTGCGCAGTGCGCAAGTTTAAAACCGCATGAACCACGACGCGGCCAAGCAACAAGATGAGAATTATACCGCTGACGATCGGCGATATATGCGGCTGGCGTTGCGGGAAGCGGTTAAAGGACGAGGATTTACCAGCCCCAATCCGCTTGTGGGAGCGGTGGCCGTCAAAGATGGCCGGGTACTGGGGAAGGCCTATCATAAGCGATTCGGCGGCGAGCATGCGGAAATCGCCTTGATTCGCAGCTTATCCCCGGAGGATCTGCGCGGCAGTACCTTGTATGTTAATCTTGAACCGTGCTGTCATGTGGGAAAGACGCCGCCGTGTACGGATGAGATTATTCGCACCGGATTCAAGCGAGTCGTAATCGGGCATCAGGATCCCAATCCGCTGGTGGAAGGTCGCGGGATCGCGCAACTGCGCGCCGCGGGGATTGAGGTTCGCGTGAATGTGCTGGAGCATGAGGCATGCGATCTGAATGCCCCGTTCCTGACCTATATCACGAAGCGCCGTCCATGGATTCTATTGAAGGTTGCGCAATCGTTGGACGGACGCATTGCTTTGGCCAACGGGCAATCACGCTGGATAACCGGTGAATCGTCGCGCACGGAAGTGCATCGGCTGCGGGCGGAACTGGATGCGGTGATGGTAGGATCGCAAACGGTCATTGAAGACGATCCGGAATTAACAGTGCGGCATATTCGCGGCCGCAATCCGCTTCGTATCATAGTGGATTCACTATTGCGGATTCGCCCCGAATCGAAAGTGCTGCATCGCGCCGATTCATGTCGAACCTGGGTATTGACCACGCCCAACGCTCCGGCTACAAAACGGCAAGACATCGAAGCGACCGGCGCCACGCTGTTCGATTGTCCGCCGGGCGCAGACGGCAAGATTGATTTGTTGAAAGCGATGGAACTCTTAGCCGATCACGGGGTGGCATCGCTGTTCGTGGAGGGGGGAGGAACCCTGCACGCTTCTTTCATTCGAGCGGGCTTATATGATCGCTTTATCGTCGCTGTTGCGCCGATGCTGATCGGCGGCGACGGCAAACCGGCGATCTGGGATTTGGGATTTCAGGATCTCGAACAAGTCCCGCGATTTTCAATACGCCGAACCCGACGGCTCGGCAATGACATTTGGGTGGAGCTTGAGCACGATGTTTACAGGAATCGTTGAAGGAACCGGAACCGTCCGGAAAATCGAAGAACGTCCGGGCGGCCGCAAGCTGTGGATTGATATTCGAGCGTTGGCGGATGGCGTAAAAATCGGCGGTAGCGTATCGGTCAACGGCTGCTGCACGACGGTCGTGGAATTGGATAAGACGGTCTTTGCTACAGAGCTGATGGAAGTAACCCTTGAAAAGACCAACTTAGGAGATGTCCAGATCGGAACGCCCGTTAATATCGAACGGCCGATGAAATTGGGCGATGAATTAGGCGGCCATTTGGTACAAGGGCACGTGGACGGTGTGGGCGAGATTATAAAAGTGACGCCGCTGGAATCGAGTCATTTGGTGGATATTCGTGTTCCGCAGCCCTTGGTCAAGTATGTGGTGGCAACCGGTTCGGTCTCGGTGAACGGCGTATCCATGACGGTAGCCGAGATCCAGGAAGACCGGTTGACGTTAGGGGTGATTCCGCATACGTGGGACGTCACCAATTTCTCCGAATTCCGACCCGGAGTACGAGTCAATCTGGAAGTGGATCTGGTCGGTAAATATATTGAAAAACTTCTGCCCGGCATGTGGAACGACTTGACGAATCGTCCGCAAACGGTTTCCTGAAGTTTCAGATAGGGACGGGAACTGCGCATGTTGGATCGTATTACTGACGCCTTGGTAGACATCGCCGAAGGCAAGATGATAATCGTGGTGGACGATCTCATCCAAGCCTCGCAAATGGTGACTCCCGAAAGCGTGAACTTCATGGTCACGCACGGCCGAGGAATGCTCTGCGTGGCCATGACCGATGAGCGGGCCGATCAATTGAACTTGCCGCCGATGGTTTCGCAGAACACCGCGTTGAAGGGAACGGCGTTCACGGTAACCATAGACTACATTCACGGTACGACCACCGGAATCTCGGCGGCGGATCGCGCGACGACGATTCGCGCCATCGCCGATCCCGCTACGCAACCCGACGACTTCGCACGACCGGGGCATGTTCATCCGCTGCGCGCGCGACCGGGCGGTGTCTATGAACGCATCGGGCAGACGGAAGCGGCGGTTGACCTATCGCGGCTGGCCGGATTGTTTCCGTCGGGCGTCATGTGTGAGATCATGAACGAAGACGGTACGATGATGCGGCGGCCGGCGCTGCGGGAATTCGCCAATCGCCACGGATTGAAAATGATCTCCGTCGAGGATCTCATTAAATACCGTACGAAGCATGAGTTGTTCATGCAGGAGCGGGTACGCGTAAAATTCCCGACTCGTTACGGTCATTTCACGCTGATCCATTTCGAAGATATTTATCAGAGAAAGGACCATCTGGCCATCGTCAAGGGAACGTTACCGACGTCAGGACCGGTCTTAGTACGGGCGCATTCCGAATGCTTGACGGGAGACGTGTTGGGCAGCGCCCGGTGCGATTGCGGTTGGCAATTGGCGACGGCGCTGGAAAAGATCGAACACGAAGGCTGTGGCGTGGTTGTGTACATGCGGCAGGAGGGACGGGGAATCGGATTAGGCCCGAAACTGCAGGCGTACAAACTGCAGGATGAAGGACTGGATACGGTCGAAGCGAATATCCGATTAGGCTTCCGTCCCGATTTGCGCAACTACGGCGCATGTGCCCAGATTTTAAGGCAATTGGGTGTTTATGAAGTGCGTTTGATGACGAATAACCCACGGAAGGTGAGCGAATTGGAGTCCTTCGGAATTCGGGTTCACGAACGAGTTCCGCTGGAAATGCCGATGACCGACTTAAATCGTTCTTATCTGGAAGCCAAACGAGATAAACTGGGCCATCTTCTCCTTATCCCCAAATAACCGGGTACGAATCGGAAGGGTGTTGTTGCGAGTCGTGATTGCGACTCTATTATTGGGTCTGATTTCGTGCCGTTCAAAGGATAGCATCAAGAATAGCGGTGATATCACACCGCCCATCGGTCTTGCCTTCAGCATCCCTTCCGGGGATGCTTTATATTTTGATCTGATCACGCACGATATCGTTCAGCAATATCATCTCGACGATTGGCAAATCACGATCGCTGAAGTACATCCTTCCGGCAATTGGGTGGCGGCAGCCGACGGCGTCAACAACCGCGTTGCTGTGTTAACGCTGCCGGCGCTGGGAATTATGGGATCGCATATGCTGAGCGGTGTTCCGGCGGATGTCCATATGTCGCTTTCCGGTCATCAGGTTTATGCCATTACGAATAACGGGAGTTTCTGGGCGATTACGCTGGCGACCGGGGAGATTGACACGATAGATGTTATGCTCAATCCGCGGCGCATGGCCTTCCGACCGCCCAGTCGCCAGGAAGTTTGGGTGGCATGCCCGTTCAATCAGACAATTTATATTCTGGATTTGATCCAACGCTCGTTAATGGATACGATTGCGTTTGCCGATCCGCCCAGCGATGTTGTGTTTTCCCCCGACGGGATAAAAGCCTATGCGGCGTTTGAGAGTAATCCCGGATATTTATTGGTTCTGAATGCGGAAAGCCATAGCGTAGAAAGCAGCCGTGAAATCGGGTTGGGATCCTACGATTTGGATGCCAGTCCGAACGGGAGATACATAGCGGCGGCTGACTCCACTCAAGGTACGGTCCATCTCTGGGATATTACCACGGATTCGTTATGGACCGTTCCGGTTGATCCGTTTCCAAGTCGAGTCCGTTTCTTACGTGACACTCCGGCGTTCTTCGTCCTTTCCCACTGCGGACAGCGGATCCTTCATTGCCAAATCGGCGCAGCGGGTCCGGTTGTCGTGGATACCGTCGATGTGACTCCCACCGTGTTCGAATTTGTTATTTGGGAGGGTGTCCATTGAGAATGGTCCTGCAGCGTGTATCGCAAGCGGAAGTAACGGTTGACCACAAAGTCACGGGAAGAATCGCGCACGGGCTAGTAGTGTTGCTGGGAATTGAAAAGGGGGATACACAAACCGAATTGCGGTGGGCTGCCCAAAAAACGGCTGAATTGCGGATTTTCAACGATGAAACCGGAAAAATGAACCGGAGCCTGCAAGATGTGGGAGGCGGGGTTTTGGTGATTAGCCAGTTTACTTTACTGGGAGATGCGAGAAAAGGACGAAGACCCAGTTACACGGACGCGGCGGAACCGGAGCAGGCAATTCCGCTGTATGAATACTATGTTCAATGTTTACGGAAAATGAACATCCGGACAGAGACGGGGATTTTCGGAGCAAAAATGTCGGTCTCATTAGTTAATGAAGGACCAGTTACGCTGATTATTGACCGAAATAGCAGTTATAAGTAATTATATTTAAGTGCATTATAATGACCTTCACAGAGGGTCAATTTTTTACTTGACAATTGAACATGTGTTCTTTATATTGTTGTACACGTGTACAGCATGAGGTCATTATGTCGGATCAGCTGACTGACAAGCAGAAAACTGCCCTGGAGTTCATTCAAGCCGAGATCAAAGCCCATGGACGACCGCCAACCTTGCGGGAAATCGGGGCTAAGATCGGAGTCTCGTCCACGAATGGTGTACGGTATTTACTGGATACGCTGGAGCGAAAGGGTTATTTATCCCGTAGCCCAATGCTGTCGCGCGGCATTGAACTCACGGAACGGGTATCTTTTCTCTTTCCCTTCGAGGATGCACGCGAAGTTCCGATTTTAGGCCGGGTAGCGGCAGGAAAACCGTTACTTGCTTCGGAAAATCTCGAGGGGCACATCCGGGCGGATCGCTCAATTGCCACTTCCGATGACACCTTTGCCCTACGCGTCCGGGGAGATTCGATGATTGAGGCAGGGATATTGGAAGGTGATGTGATCTTTGCCAAGCCGCAGACTACGGCGGATTCCGGCGACATTGTGGTCGCTTTGCTGGGAGATGAGGCCACGGTCAAGTACTTCCGGCTGCAGAACGACCGAATCTGTCTGGAACCGGCTAATCGCTATTATTCACCAATTATCGTCGAGCGCGGTACTCCCGGATTCCGAATCTTAGGCCGGGTCATCGGGCTGATGCGCAAACTCTGATTCTTACTCCTTGTTCTGTAATGAGAAAGTCCGGCCGGATGGGGTCGGACTTTCTCGGTCAAGGGGCGTAAGCTCTTGACATCGGTAGTGTTTTTACCTATATTCTATTCCGTCCCACCTTCGGGCGCGACAGATTCGTAAACATCACGATGTTGCGGGTCGAGCTGAATCAGCGCTCTCACTCCTTTTGGATACTCCGCACGCACCAGCGCTTCGGCGAACTGCCGATAATTCGAGTCCAGAAACCGTCGTTGGATGTCGAGCGGCAGCTTGTCAAGTTTTATCAGGGCATAATAGAGGTAATCTTTTGCCGATTTGTAGTCCTTGCGTTCGTCAAAGTAGATGCCGGTATAATAGAAGAAATAGAATTCGCGGGTAACCTGATTGTCAGTATCGGTGATTTCCCGAAGCATATCAATACGGCGATCCCATCCGAAGTAATAGATCGAGCTTGAACTTTCCAGATAAATCTGCCGGGCTTTCTCATAGTAGGTATTCCCGCCCAGTTTCTCCAGTCGGTCGTATTCCATTCCCATTAGAATCCATACATAGAATTCGACCACACTGGAAAACGGATCGAATGTGTTCGGCAGAAAATTAAAGGGCGGGCGTAAACCGAATTCCCACCGGGTATCTTCCAGACGGACATCCTGTTTGTTGGTCGCAATCAGTTTGGCTTTGTAACGGTCCAACAGGGGATCGGGATGATACTCGGTAAAGAAGATGCTGATCTGAATGGGAAAATCATATTGATATTCGTCGCCGGCCCATTCCTGGTTTTCCAAATAAACTCTCAATACGGAATCCAGTCCTGCCAGTTTCGTCTGAGCTTCTTCCGGCAACCGTTGAACGTCGACGCTGATTTCCGGGAAGAGTAATTGGCTGTAAGCGGTCGGAATCCCTGCTCCGAACAGAAGCAGGATGGCCGCTAATAATGCTGAGATTTTGCAATTTGAGTTCATATTATGAAGATACGGAACGCGTTGCCGAAAGTCAAGTTCGGCAGTACCTTGCGGCTATTTTTAATATTACTGCTGGCCGTTCCCGAAACCGGAAAAGCCGCCTTTGAACTGGATTCTCCGGGACCACGGGCAACCGCCTTGGGAGGAGCGGGAGTTGCGCTTGTGGGAGATTTGTGGAGTCCGCTCCGCAATCCGGCACTGGCTGCAGAGGCACCGGGGGGAGCCGGTATGTCGTGGTCGCAGCAATTCGAACTGCCGGAGCTATCCCGTGAGGCGATCTGCGTAAATAGTACCGTTCGGCAATTGACCGTGGCGATTCGAGGAACGAATTTCGGATCGAAGCTGTACCGGGAAGGTGAATTCGGGCTAATTATCGCTTATCCGTTGAAAAATCAAGTATCTTTGGGGGCGGAACTCACCGGGAAATGGATCGGGATCCAGGATTATTCAACCGGCTCGGCGGTGGCGGTTGGTTTGGGAATTCTGGTACATCCAGTGAATGCACTGAAAATCGGTGCGGTTTGGTCGAACCTGAATTCACCGCGGCTAACGAACTATTCCGACCGCATCGGGGAAGCGCTGCGAGTCGGACTGATGGCTAGAGTGACGGACGAGGCAATCCTCGTGGCCGATGTCATACAGGAGGAGTATTTCCCGGCCGAATTCCGCGGCGGGCTCGAAGCGAGACTCCTTCCGAATTTCCATCTCCGAGTAGGTATACGCGCGGAACCGGTTCGGCCTTCGGCGGGTTTTCAATTTAGGGTCGGGCGATGGGGATTCAATTACGGGGGCGATCTTCATCCCGATTTGGGACCCTCCCATGAGATCGGGATGGAGGTCCGATTCGGCAAATGAGGGTGATGAGCGTATGGCTCGCGATTATACTATGGGTAGCGACAAGCTATGCTGATCCGTTGGAAGAATGGATTGAATCATCACCGGCTCCGGATGAATTGCAGGCTTGGCTGGATGATTTGCGGCAGATCCCGCTGGATTTGAATACCGCATCAACCGATGATATCGCACGGCTGCCGTTCTTCGATTCACAATCGGCGCAAGACATTATCGAAGCCCGTAGGATTAGTGACGGTTTCAGGGGGATGAATGAGGTTTATGAAATCCCCGGTCTCACCGTTGAGCAACGATTGTCGCTGCGATCGTTCGCAACCGTTCAACCGGCGAAACGATCACCCACGAAATCGATACGGATCTATGCGGCATCGGTAGATGATGAATATTCCGATCCCGAACCGACCGGATGGGGCGGGCGGATTAGAGCCGATTTGCGGAAGGCGAACAGCACCTATGGCTATGTGTATGGTCGGCGGGTGGCCGACGAAGCGGATGCGCTGCAACACGTTGCGGCGGGTGTAGATATCCCTGCTCAGGAGTATGTGCCGCGAATTGTGGGGGGAGATTATCAATTCGAGACCGGAACCGGGCTGGTGTTCGCTTCGGCCTACGGAATGTCCAACTGGATATCATCGATGGGGGATTTGCGCCCCGGTACGCCGCGAGGATTAGCGGTTCGTCCGTCGGCGAATCGGTTGGTGCTGCTGCGAGGCGGGGCTATACAGGTTGAAATCGGCAAGATAGCGATGGAAGCGGTCGTGTCGGTATCACCGTTGGATGCGGCGAGATCCGATTCCAGTTTAACGGGCATCTCAGAAGGCGAGTCCTCGTCGTCCGCGCAGTTATGGAGGGCGCGGCGAAACCAAGTTGAAGAACGCTTGGTCGGCGGACAGATTCACGGGCACTGGCGGGGATTACAAGCCGGAGTATCAAGTTACAATTCACATTTCTCTCCGGAATTCGGTGATGTAACATCTCAAGAAGTTCTGCCGCGCTTTGCGGGAAGTGAATTGGAGGTTGGGGGAGTCTACATTCAAGGCGCGATCGGCGGTTTGGATGTGATCGCGGAAGCCGCGCAATCGAATCCGGGGGGAATTGCCCATCAAAGCGCGGTCAGTTGGTCCGATAACCGAACCGGATTCTCGATTTATCACGTTTATGCCGATGCGGATTTTTATTCGCCGCATTCTAAGCAGTGGGGAGGATATGGCGAGGAGTCGGGCAACAGCAATGCCACGGGAGTGCGGATCAGAGCGGGATGGTCGGGCTATAGCGGTCGGATCACGGCCGCCATAAATCGAACTCCGTTTCGCACGAGTACATCACCACTATCCAAAACCTCAGGAATCCTTGAAACGCGGTGGTTGATAACGGCATTTCAACCCGTAGAATTCGAGCTGCTGGGCAGCCGTTCAAGACGGGAAGATGCTTCGGTGATCGAGCCGGCGGAAACGGTCAGACTGGATCGCGGGCGCATCGATGCCATGTTCCGCACGCGCGATGAATATCGAATCCGTCTGGAAGTCCGCAGTGCGAAACGGGAATTCAGCGCGAATCACAGCTTAGGGACACTATTATTCTTTCAAGTAAAGTCCCGCATCGCTTCCGTTCGAGCCATAGCGCGGCTCACGTTTTTCGATTTCGATAATGACGATGTGACAACGCAAGTGTACGAAACCGGATTGCCGGGCGGTTATCCGCTGGTTTCATTGACCGGAACCGGTCGTCGGGCATCCGTAGTGTTGTCAAGATCGTGGGGAAGGATTTCGATTGCAGCGAAGGCTGTTCATATCAGACGATACTCCGCGAATGATATGAAGCAGGCTGTAGAAATGGGCGTCGCCTTCGGATATGCGTATTAGAAGTGCTATTCAATCGGCGACCCGACAGGTTTGTTTATCGTTCATTAACCAAACGGCAGATTGTCAATCCTGCTGCCACAGGAGACTATGCCTATGCGCAGAACCGGACTAATCCTTTTCGCACTTGTGCTGTTGTATTCCCATGCGGCGTGGAGTGTTTCATCGCTGTCGCTGGTGGACTCCACCGACCGCTTTCTGGGAACGCTGCCGTTAATTCCGCGCGGCGACGAGCAACTGATTCCGTTGAACACGCTGGCCCATCGTTCCGATTGGATACTGGAGCAAACGAAACGAGCCTATATCGTCACGACGCCATCGGGCATTATCACTTTCGTCAGCGGCAATCCCTTTGTGCAAATAGAATCCGGATGCCTACAATTGCGAATGGCTCCCCAAGAATGGGACGGCGCGTTGTGGTTTCCGTTGTCGAACCTAACCGACTTGTTCAGCGGGGATGCCGAGTTCGATTTGCGCAAGAATATGATTCGGATTCGCATGGCGTACGCCGATACGCCCGCCGATGAACCGCCGATCCTGATGGCCGATACGGACACCGTGCCGTGGACACTCTCGACAATCATCGTGGATCCCGGTCACGGCGGCAAGGATCCCGGCGCGACGGGATTATATAATCTCAAGGAAAAGCAAGTCACTTTGGATGTCGCGATGCGCTTGGCGCGGCTGTTGGAGAATCGCGGACTCAAAGCCCGCTTAACCCGTGTGGACGACCGGTTCGTATCGCTGCGCGAACGCAGCCGATTCGCCAACGATGAACGCGGAGATTTGTTCGTTTCCATTCATTGCAACAGCGCCAAGGATTCGCTGATTAGCGGTGTGGAAACCTATTTTCTGAAACCGGCGCGAACGGAACGCGCGGTGCAAGCGGCAATGCGCGAGAACAGTGTTGTCGAACTGGAAAACGGCAATGCCGAATATCCGGAATTGACCGAAGAGAATTTCATTCTACTGACCATGGCCACCAGCCAATACATCAAAGACAGCGAAACGTGGGCGGCAACACTCATGAATGAGGCCGCCAAGACCTCCGGAATCCCGGCACGGGGCGTGGATCAAGCCGGTTTCTATGTGTTGATGGGCGCTTCCATGCCTGCCGTCTTATTGGAATGCGGTTACTTATCCAATCCCGAGGATGCGAAACTGCTCTCTACCGAACAGGGACGGCAGAAAATCGCGGAAGCCATGGCGAATTCCATTATGTCTATGAAAACATCCTTAGAAGTGTCCGCCTCACGATGATCAACGAACGCACTTCGCAGCCGGTAGCAGTATTCGATTCCGGATTAGGGGGTCTAACCGTCGCGTCGGAAATCCATCGCCAACTGCCTTACGAAAATTTGTTGTTTCTGGCTGACCGCGCCCGTGTTCCCTACGCCTCGCAAAGCGTTAATCTGATTGCCCGCTGGGCATCGGAATGTTTTGACTTTCTATTATCCCACGATCCGAAGGCGGTCGTGATCGCCTGTAATACCGTTTCTTCCGTCTACTTGAACGAATTGATCGAGCGAACGACGATTCCGGTAATCGGCGTTATCGAACCGACGGCCAAAGCGGCGCTCGAATCCACGAAATCGGGGAAAATCGGCGTGGTTGCCACGAAAGCAACCGTCCGCCGCCGTGCCTACGACACCACGCTGGCGAAGTTGCAGCCGGGATTAGAGGTTGTATCGAACAGCGCACCCCTGCTGGTTCCGCTCGTGGAAGAGGGGTGGACCGAGGGAGAGATTCCCCGAAAGATTGTCGAACACTATTTGCAGCCGGTGCAGCAGGCGAACGTGGATACAGTAGTATTAGGCTGCACGCACTACGAGTATTTCGTTCCGGTTATTCAAGACTTGTTGGGGAAAAACGTAACAATTATCAATACGCCGCAGGTCACGACGGTTGAGTTGGAAGCGACCCTTCGTTCCCGCGACGAATTACGAATTGCCGAACGACCGGGGACGGTAACGATTTATTCAACGGATATCAACGATGCGCTGGAACGGGTGGTTAATCATCTCTTCCCGACCGAGGAATTTCCCGGTCAGGTATCCGTACAATCGGCACAAATTCCACCACATCGCGCTGATCTTCGTCGTTCATAATAAGAGTCTGCTAAACTGACACGATCTTTGCACCTTCCTATAGATCGAGCCCATCTTTCCCGCCTTTCATATCAGGATTCTCCCATGAACATCACCGAGTTACAAGCTCTCGCCGTGCCCGACCTCCTCAAACTGGGCAAAGAATTGGAGATTCCGGATCTCGCCGGAATCACCAAGCATGATTTGATTTTTAAGATACTTGCCAAGCAAGCCGCAAAGGATGGAGTGGTCCTGGCATCGGGCGTGCTGGAAATCTTGCCCGATGGGTATGGATTCCTGCGGAGTGCCGCTGCCTCGTACCTTCCCAGTCCCGACGATGTCTATGTTTCCCCCAGCCAGATTAAGCGATTTGGCCTCCGCACCGGGCATGTTGTTTCCGGACAAGTCCGTCCGCCGAAAGAAGGGGAACGGTTTTTCGCGCTGCTGAAAGTCGAAACCGTAAATATGGCGGACTCGGAATCAGCGAAGGATATTATCCATTTCGACAATCTCACACCGCTATATCCGCAACAAAAATTCAAACTGGAAGTTGGAACCCGCGATTTGACCTTGCGGGTGATCGATATTTTTACACCGGTAGGTATGGGCCAGCGCGGTTTGATCGTCGCTCCGCCGCGAACCGGGAAGACGATTATCCTCCAGATGATCGCCAATGCCATCGCGAAGAATCATCCCGATGTGATTCTGATGGTGCTGTTGATTGACGAACGTCCCGAAGAAGTGACCGATATGGAGCGCAGCGTCAAGGGCGAAGTCATTTCTTCGACCTTCGACGAGCGCGCGGAACGGCACGTGCAAGTGGCGAATATGGTACTCGAAAAAGCGAAACGCATGGTCGAGATGAAGCGCGACGTGGTGATTTTGCTGGATTCGATTACCCGTCTGGCGCGGGCGCACAACGCGGTCATGCCGCATTCGGGGCGTGTGCTGTCCGGCGGTGTGGATGCCAACGCGCTTTACGAACCGAAACGCTTTTTTGGAGCGGCGCGGAATATCGAAGAGGGGGGTAGCCTGACGATTCTTTCGACCGCGCTGATCGAAACCGGATCGCGAGCCGACGAAGTGATTTTCGAGGAATTCAAGGGCACCGGCAATATGGAATTGGTGCTCGACCGCCGGTTAGCTGATATGCGGGTATTTCCGGCCATTGATCTCATGAAAAGCGGCACCCGCCGCGAGGAAATGCTGCTGTCGGATGCGGTGCTCTCGCGGATGTATGCACTTCGCAGTGTATTGGATCATAATAATCCCATCGAGTCCATGAAATTCCTCTTGGATAAGATGCGTGACACCAAGTCCAATGCCGAGTTTTTTGAAATGATGGCGAAGGGCGGTTAATCGATATTTAGCACAAATAGACTGTCGAAAAGGTCGAGCAAGCTCTTTATTTTGTTGACAATTACGGCGGGTTTTTGTATATTAATTTTATATATCACAAGCATTAATAGCTGATTTCGCTTCACTTAGCTTCCTCCACACTTGACATTCCAACGCTTCATCTTCCTCTCCGGGATCATTATTCTCCTCTTCAGCGGCTGCACGCAACGTGAGACCGACGCCGGGATTCAGGCAATCACCGGATTGCCTAATGACCAGTTTGCAGTGGTAAGCGGAACGCCAACGGTTAGTGCCAGTTGGATTCCGGAGTATACCAATGGTGCCAGTCAATCGCTGCAGGTCGGGAATGCCAACGGATTGTACGCTTACACGGCGGTGCGATTTAACGTTGCCTCGATCCTGCCGGACAGCTTTACATTGGATAGTTTTCCCTCCATGCAGGTGCGCTTTCAACGCAATCGGGTATGGCCGGCTGATGCCAATACTGATTTGCGGTTGGTGATGCGCGAAATCACGGAAAGCTGGACCGAAGCAGATTTGATTCCGGGATCATTGCCTGACTATGAAAACTACCCGATCATTGATTCCGGATTGACGATTAATGCGATGGATTCGACCGTGATATTCACGATCCCCCGCGATCTGTGGATGCGGTGGATTGAGGAAGACACAACAACCTATGGGTTGCTGTTCGAGCCGCGCTGGGAAGGTCTAATGGTGGAGTGGTACAGCAGCGAGTTTATCAGCACGATTTATCCCAATTATCCTCCGACACTGCTCTTCAATGATTTCCAAGTCTGGCGATCAACTGACAGTGCATGGGTGGATTCAACCTTCTCGGTTGCGGCGGCCCACGATGCATTCCTGGTGAAGGACGGTGCGCCGCATGATCCGGGTCGAGGGCAACATCTTCCGCCATTACGAGCACATCCCCGTTTATACGCTGTATGCTCAATTTTCGCGTTCGGTAGTTCGTGCGGAACTGCAGATCTTTGCGGATTCGTTGAATCCTGCGACTTTCCAATTCGTTGCGGGTCAGAATATTCTGTTCAAAGACGGCAGCATCCTGGACACAAGCTGGATTGCCAAACGGGATTCCACCGGATTCTTGGCCGCCGATGATATCGAATCGTGGTACGAAAATTCCTCTTCCGGGATGTGGGACAATACGAATCGGAAATTCGTATTGGACGTTACGAGTGTCGTGAAGGATTGGGTAGCCGATCCGTCCAGCAATGCCGGAGTCCAGATTCTGACCAGCGGCGCTTCCAGTTATTTGAATCGGAACGTGTTTCACAGCGGACTTTCGGATTCCGTAAGTCTTAGACCGAGGTTGTACATTTGGTACACCGAATCACAATACTAATACTGATAGCAATCATTAGCTTAGCTCCTGCGGCATGGGCGGGTGGTTCGATTTTTTCCGCCAACGGCGTCGGTGAACAGAGCACAACCGGCGGAGCCCGCGCGGCGGGATTAGGCGGCGGTGGTTACGGCTTAGCCGATTCCATATCGTTTAATTCAAGCAATCCCGCGTTAGCCGCGTTTCTGAAGCGCACTTCGGTTCGCATGTGCGGCCAAATCGGATTCTGGCACACGACGGGGGTGAACAACTCCGATGCCGACGCTGAGTTTTCGTGGAAGGACTTCCGGCTTTATTTCCCGATTACGAACCGATGGAAATTAGGTTTCGGGGCGGAACCGACTCAACAAACCGACTTGAATACGTTCGCGCAGCGAACCGCAATATTCGGCGATACCAGTACCGTTCATTACGAACAACGGGATGTGTGGGTCGGCAGTACAGTCGAGTTGCGGATTGACAATGCGCTGCAATTAAGCGAGAAAGCCGCCCTTGGAATCGGCGCGGTCTATATCATCCACCGCAGTTCCTGGACGCATACCCTCGATTTCGATGCGATTTCAGGCACATCCCATTATATTGACGCGGCGTATCGGAATACCGAAACCTTCCGGGGATGGACGGCCGATCTCGGCGCGTTCTTGCAGGTCACGCCCAAACTGGGGATCGGAGCGGTTTATCGTCCGCGGATTTCCGGCGACTGGATGTATGAAGTCGAGAAGAGCAATTCCGATTCATTAGTGAAAAGCGAGCATCGCAGCAATGCACCGGGCTTCGTCAAACTTGGTATCAGCTATAACCTGAAATCCCGCTTAATCGGTGTCGTGGATGTGCAATACGGCCAATGGGCATCGAATGACAAGGTGGAACAGGCGGATCTTGGCCGGGGCGGCGAGCCGATCAATCCCTTGTTTGTCTCATGTGGTTTGGAACGAACAGCGGGGCGGTCGGCGGTACAGACCGGATTCTATAATTGGGGAATTCGGGGCGGACTCTTCTACCGGCAGCATTACTGGTCTAAAGTGAATAATACGGCGGTCGAGGATCTGGGAGTGACGTTCGGTTTGTCCATGCCGCTGACCGGATCACAAGCGTTTTTGCATTGGGCCAATGAATTCGGCATGCGGGGAATGGATGAGCAGAAGTTGGGGGCTAAGGAAACGTATTTCCGCACGTCCCTGCAAATTGAATTAACGGAAAAGTGGTTTGAACGCAGTCGGCGAAGAATACCGAGATAGCCGGCCGCTTGTTCGTAGTGTCGAGGTTTCTACATGATATCCGAAAAACGTTTACAGCAGTCCGATCCTGAAGTTTTCGCGACCATCGAACACGAACGGACGCGGCAGAATAGCGGATTGGAATTGATCGCTTCCGAAAATTTCGTGTCCACCGCCGTGCTGGAGGCGATGGGCAATGTGATGACCAATAAATATGCGGAAGGTCTGCCGGGCAAGCGCTATTATGGCGGCTGCGAATTCGTGGATGACGTCGAACGATTGGCGATTGACCGGGCCTGCCGATTGTTCAGATGCAATTGGGCGAATGTCCAGCCGCATTCCGGTGCGCAGGCTAACATGGCGGTGTATTATACGCTGCTGAAGCCCGGCGATACCTTTATGGGGATGAACCTCGCTCATGGCGGCCATTTGACTCACGGTTCTCCGGTCAACTTCACCGGTCGTACCTATAATGTGGTCAGCTATGGTGTGAAGAAAGAAACGGGACGCATTGACTTCGATGACGTAGTACAAAAAGCCCGCGAGCACAAGCCGAAGCTGATCATGGCTGGTTCTTCAGCTTATCCCCGGCAGTGGGAATTGGCGAAATTCCGGGAGTTGGCCAATGAAATCGGGGCTTATCTGACATGCGACATGGCCCACTTTGCAGGCTTGGTGGCCGGTAAGGTTCATCCCGATCCGTTGCCCCATTGTCATGTCGTCTCTACGACTACGCACAAAACACTGCGCGGACCGCGCGGCGGGCTGCTGCTATCCAGTGAGCAGGGTGGGGAGTTGATATTGGCGGGGATGCCCAAGCCGAAAACGTATACCGATGCCTTGGATTCGTGGGTCTTCCCGGGAGTGCAGGGCGGTCCGCTCATGCATGTAATCGCAGCTAAGGCAGTAGCCTTTGGTGAAGCACTATCTCCGGAATTCGCCGCTTATGCCCAGCAAGTCGTAAAGAATGCCAAGGCGTTGGCGGATCAGCTTACAAGTTTTGGCTACAGCTTGGTTTCCGGCGGGACTGATACCCACTTGATCCTGATGGATCTTTCGCCCAAGGGTTTGACCGGCAAAGCCGCCGAAAAAGCCATGGAAAAGGCAGGGATCACGGTCAACAAGAATATGGTCCCGTTTGATCCGCAGAAGCCGATGACAACTTCGGGAATCCGGATTGGTACGCCCGCTATCACAACCCGCGGAATGAAGGAACCGGAGATGAAGGTTATTGCCAGGCTGATTGACCGGGTTCTCAAGAACATGGACGATGAGTCCATATTGGAAGCCGTAAAGAACGAAATCGCGGAATTGGTCAAGCAATTCCCGCTCTACCCGCAATATCTGGCAATTCGGCCTGTTTGATCAACTTGCTTGAGAACTAAAGTTAAGTATCCACGGTCGTCCGCAGTAGTCCGCTGCAGGAGGCTGGATGAAGTGCCCTTATTGTGGTACGGATGAAGATCGAGTTATAGATTCCCGTCCCGCCCGCGACGGACGAGCGATCCGCCGTCGCCGGGAATGCTCCAAGTGCGGCAGTCGGTTCACAACCTATGAAGCCCCTGAAGAGCAGGTGGTGTTTGTAGTCAAGAAGGACGGATCGCGTGAACCGTTCGATCGCAACAAGGTCCTGCGCGGCGTGACCATTGCCTGCAATAAACGGCCGGTAGAACAAGAACGGATTGAGACAATAGTCCGGCAAATTGAATCGCGAGCGGTGACGACCGCTGAGACGGGGGAAGTCAGTACTCAGATCATCGGCCAATGGATTCTGGAAGAACTGGCCAATGTAGATGAAGTAGCTTATATTCGATTTGCTTCGGTTTTCAAGCGTTACGAAAACCTCGAAGAGTTTCTTAACGAATTGAAACGATTACGTTTAGGAACACGAATTGAATCGCAAGTGGATTGACATTTCCGTTCGAATTCGGTATATTCGCATAACTTAACTCTCGGAAAATCCGCCCGAAAGTTTTAATCCTGCATGGAAACCATCCTGTTTGCCGCTTTAGGCTTGGCCTCAATTCTGGCGGCACTCCTTACCATCACAACTCCTTCACCGATTGCCAGTGCTTTGTATCTGGTGGTGGTGATGTTTTGCCTGTCGGGATTCTATGTCCTGCTGTCGGCACCGTTTGTGGCGGTGATTCAGGTGATTGTTTATGCCGGGGCGGTGATTGTATTGATCTTGTTTGTAATTATGCTGCTTAATTTAAAATCTATCGAAGAAAAAATTCCGGTTTCATGGCAATCGGCGGGAATTGCCGTTGCCAGCTTGATTCTCTTAAGCGCGTTTATTTCGATCATGAGCGCCGCTTCCACCTTACCCGTCACGGCGACGCTTCCGGAAGGGTTCGGCAAGGTCAAGGAAATCGGAACACTGCTGTTTACGAAATATCTCTATGCCTTTGAAGTAGTAGCGGTATTACTGCTACTGGCAATTGTCGGGGCGGTGGCGCTGATCCGCAGACCGGAGACGGGAGAGCCGGATGCAGATTGAACTGACTCACTATCTGCTGCTTTCGGCGGTTCTCTTTGCCATCGGCGTAATGGGAGTTCTGACTCGTAAGAACCTGATCATTATCCTGATGTCTGTGGAGATCATGCTGAATGCGGTCAATCTGACGTTTGTGTCGGTGGCCCGATATTCGGCGGATCTGACGGGTCAGATATTGGTATTTTTTGTGATGTGTGTGGCGGCGGCGGAAGTCGCGGTGGGACTGGCAATTTTAATCTCCATTTGGCGTCATCGCGGCACGATGCACGTGGATTCCGTTCAGTTATTGAAGTGGTAGAATGCTCAATCTGGTCTATTTAGTCCCGCTGTTTCCCATTGTCGGCGTTCTCGTGAACGGCCTGCTGATGCGGCGTGCCGGTGAGAAGCCAATCGGGATTTTAGGCAGTGCGATGATCGGATTGAGCTTTTTGGTATCCGTCGGAGCATTTTTCCAGATGCTCGGCATGGATGCCGCGTCGCGCCGGTTTGAATTGGAGTTGTTTACGTGGGTAGCCGCGGGCAAGTTTACCGCCTCGGCAGCCTTTTTAATTGATCCCCTGTCCCTGGTCATGATGCTGGTGGTGACGGGGGTTTCGTTTGTCATTCATATCTATTCCATCGGATATATGCACGGCGATGGCAGTTTCCGCCGCTACTTCGTGTATCTGAATTTGTTCGTCTTCTTCATGCTGCTGCTGGTCATGGGCAATAATTATTTGCTCATGTTCGTCGGTTGGGAAGGCGTGGGATTGTGCTCGTATCTGCTGATCGGTTTCTGGTATTCGGATGACTTAAAAGCCACTGCCGGAAAGAAAGCGTTTATCGTCAACCGGATCGGGGATTTCGGATTTTTGTTAGGGATTTTCCTGATTTGGACGACCTTCGGAACCGTGCAATTCACGAAGCTGATTCCGATGACCGGATTGTACGGCGAGGGGGCCGGAGTCATTACCGCGATCTGCCTGCTGCTCTTCATGGGCGCAGTGGGCAAGTCAGCGCAGTTTCCGCTTTATGTATGGCTGCCCGATGCGATGGCCGGCCCGACTCCGGTTAGCGCACTGATCCATGCGGCAACGATGGTGACGGCGGGCGTTTATATGGTGGTGCGGTCGAATTTCCTGTTCACATTGTCGCCGGCAGCCCTCAATGTTGTAGCGATTGTGGGCGGGGGAACGGCGCTGTTTGCGGCAACGATCGGCTTGGTTCAAAACGACATTAAAAAAGTGCTGGCTTATTCGACGGTCAGCCAGTTGGGGTATATGTTCCTGGCGTGCGGCATGGGAGCTTACGTGGCGGCGATCTTCCATCTCATGACCCATGCTTTCTTCAAGGGTTTGCTGTTCCTGGGTTCGGGATCGGTTATTCACGGCATGTCAGGCGAGCAGGATATCCGGCAAATGGGCGGGCTGAAGGATAAGATGCCCGTGACGTACCGGACCTTCCTGATCGGAACTCTGGCGATTGCCGGAGTTCCCGGATTGGCGGGATTCTTCTCGAAAGACGAGATTCTGTGGAAGACCTTCGAAGGCGGACACTACATTTTATGGATTGTCGGAGTGGTGGCCGCGTTTTGTACCGCTTTCTATATGTTCCGGCTGCTCTATTTGACGTTCTTTGGAAAATTCCGAGGATCGAAGGCGGCGGAACATCATGTTCACGAATCACCCAAGACCATGACATGGCCGCTGATGATACTGGCCGGATTGTCGGTCATCGGCGGGTATATCGGTCTGCCGCATGCGTTGGGTGGTCACAATTGGTTCGGGCAGTGGCTGGATCCGGTTATTCATACCTCGCATGAGACTCAAGAAATAGCAGCGCATGCCGATCTGTCCACAGAATATGGCGTCATGCTGCTGTCGGTGTTTGTGGCATTAGCCGGAATCTATCTGGCGTTTCTGTGGTATATGAAGAAATCGAATCTGGTCAAGTCACTCAGCGAGACCGGCATGCATACGCTGCTGGAGAATAAATACTGGGTGGATCAGATTTACGATACGGCGATTTCAAAGCCATTAATACGCGGATCGGAACTGCTGGCTCAGTACTTCGACGTCGGAACGATTGACGGATTAGTCAACGGAATCGCATCGTTCTTTAATGCCGTTGGCGGAGTGGTGCGCCGGGTACAAACGGGAATCGTTCAAAATTACGCGTTGTTCATGGGTTTAGGATTATTGGCCATATTAACGACATTCGTAGTGGCGGCGGTTAGATGATTTTAAGTCTCTGCATAGCCATGCCGGTCTTGACGGCAATCTTAGTCCTGCTGGTGCCACGCGCCCAAGAGACGGTAGTCCGCTGGCTGGCATTGCTGGGATCGCTGGGCACGTTCGTGGCGACGATTGTCGTGCTGGCGAATTTCCGGTCAGGCGAGGCAGACTTTCAGATGGTGGAAAAGGCGAAGTGGATTCCGTCCATTGGCGCCGAGTGGCATCTGGGAGTGGATGGAATCAGCCTTTTCTTAGTGCTGCTGACTTCGTTGCTGACCGTGCTCTGCATCGTCAGCTCATGGACGAGTATTAAGGAACGGGTGAAGGAGTATCACTTCTTCTTCCTGCTCTTGGAAGCGGGAATGATTGGTGTCTTTACGGCGCTGGATCTGTTCGTATTCTATGTGATGTGGGAAGTGATGCTGGTGCCGATGTTCTTCCTCATTGGGGTGTGGGGCGGACCACGGCGCGTGTATGCCACCATC
The DNA here is from genome assembly GCA_964444755.1 of uncultured Alphaproteobacteria bacterium. Lineage (GTDB taxonomy): Bacteria > Electryoneota > RPQS01 > RPQS01 > RPQS01 > JAHJDG01. The sequence continues at coordinate 69,845 of CAYUIF010000015.1, forward strand.
AAGTTCTTCTTGTTTACGATGGCCGGTTCGGTACTGATGCTGGCGGGAATTCTGTACGTGTATTTCCATACGACCGATCCTGCAACCGGCGCACATACTTTCAATCTGTTGATGGCCACCGCGCAATCGAACTTCCCGCTGCCGATTCAAACCTGGTTGTTCCTCGCCTTTGCGCTGGCGTTTGCGATTAAAGTCCCGCTGTTCCCGCTGCATACCTGGCTGCCCGATGCCCATACCGAAGCGCCAACGGCGGGTTCGGTGATTCTGGCGGGTGTATTGCTGAAGATGGGAACCTACGGTTTCCTGCGGTTCTGTTTGCCGATGTTCCCCGGCGCGACCGTCAAATTCGTGCCGTTGATCAGCATACTGGCCATTGTCGGTATTCTGTACGGCGCGATGGTGGCAATGGTGCAGAAGGACGTTAAGAAGCTGGTGGCGTATTCGTCCGTCGCACACTTGGGTTTTGTGATGCTGGGAACGTTTGCGTTGAATATAGAGGGTCTATCCGGCTCGCTGCTTCAGCAAATCAACCACGGTATTTCGACGGGCGCGCTGTTCTTGTTGGTGGGCGTGATTTACGAACGGCGGCATACGCGGCTGATTTCCGATTACGGCGGTATCGCGAAGGTGATGCCGGTTTATGCGACGCTGTTCATGATTATCGCGCTGTCGTCCATCGGTTTGCCGGGGCTAAACGGTTTCGTGGGTGAGTTTTTGATTCTCTTAGGAACATTTGCATCCAATTCTCTATATTCGATTCTTGGTACGGCGGGAATTATTCTGGCCGCCGTTTATTTGATGTGGATGTATCAGCGAGTATTCTTCGGACAGATTGTCCATGAAGAAAACACGCACTTGAAAGATGTAACGCTGCGTGAAGGGCTGGTGATCGGCGTGCTGGTGGTGATGGCGATTTGGATCGGCGTCTATCCCGATCCGTTCCTATCACGGATGCAACCGTCGCTGGAACTGGTGCTGACGCGGTTTCAACAATCCGGCATGTCCCAATTGATTTTACCCTGACGTGAATACCATCACGACATACGACCTGCTGAGCATTCTGCCGGAAACGATCCTGGTGGCAACGGCATTATTGCTCATCATTATTGATGCGGCCCGTCGCGGACGGAATTGGTCGTCGGTGTTGCCGGTTGTTTCGATTATCGGTTTGATTGCGAGCGGCGGGGCGGCGTTGTTCACGTGGGGAAAGGGTGGAACCGCCTTTTCCGGAACGGTATTCACAGACGGATTCGGTTCGCTGTTTATCGTATTGTTCACGGTGATCGGTATTTTAACGATCCTGTTCTCACCTTACTATCTGCGGATTCGCGGAATGCGGCTCAGCGAGTATTATGTGCTGCTGCTGCTGGCGATCTTCGGCATGATGGTGATGGTGAAGGCGGCCAATCTGCTGGTCTTTTTCCTCGGATTGGAGACTCTTTCCATCGGCTTGTATGTTCTGGCCGGATTCCAGCGCAAGGACGTGAAGTCTGCCGAATCCGGTATGAAATATCTTGTACTGGGTGCGTTCTCGTCGGGTTTCTTGCTGTACGGAATCGCCTTGATGTATGCGACGGTCGGTTCCGTAGATTATACGGCCATCGGGCAGTTTTTCAAAGCCGATTTCGAACCCAGTCCGCTGATGATCGCGGGAATCGCGCTGCTGTTAACCGGCTTTGCCTTTAAGGTCGCGGCGGTGCCGTTCCATTTCTGGTCGCCCGACGTTTATGACGGCGCTCCGGCGACGATTACGGCCTTCATGTCCACCGGACCGAAAGCAGCCGCTTTTGTCGCGTTGATTCGGGTCTTCGGCATCGCTTTGGAGCCGACCTCGTCCTTATGGTCAGCAGCGATTACGTGGCTGGCGATTCTGACGATGACCGTCGGCAACGTGGTGGCGCTCCGCCAAACCAGCGTCAAGCGCATGTTGGCGTATTCGTCAATTGCCCATGCCGGGTATCTGTTGATCGGAATCGTCGCGGGAACTCAAGCCGCGTTTGCCGCCACCGGATTCTATTTAACGGCGTATGCGCTGATGAATCTGGGCGCATTTGCGGTGATCATTCTGATCAATCGTCGCTCGGACGCGGGCTATTCCTTCGATGATTTACGGGGGATCGGATTTGCACATCCGCTGCTGGGTATTACGTTAACGATTTTCCTGTTGTCGCTGGCGGGAATTCCGCCCACCGCCGGATTTTTCGGCAAGCTCTACGTATTTTCGGCGGCAATTCAACAAGGCCATATCGCACTGGCGATTATCGGTCTGCTGAACAGTGCGGTGGGCGTTTATTACTATTTGCGGATCATCACCCTGCTGTATATGAGCCGTGCTGAAGGCGATGAAACGGTGGTAAAACCGGCAGCCTATCAAGCGGCATTAGTCGTTTCGTCGTTGCTCGTTCTACTGATTGGTATTTTCCCGGAGCAACTCCTGCACGTGATCACGATGGCTGTTCCCTAAGCCACTTCACATTGCAGAGTAGAGGAGCAGAACGCGAAAGCCCCCGACTTGGTCGGGGGCTTTTGTCAACCGTCTATCGTGAAGAAACCTATTTACTGGTAGCTAAGCTCACCTCGGCACCGGAAAGGCTCACGAGTACTTTTGGAGCGGGGCAGGCGTGGGGCGCTTCGCCTTCATGCGCTTTTTCGACTTCACCGGGAGCGTTAGGATCGTACATCAACTTGCCCTGCAGGCGCACCGACTTGCCCAAGCAGTCGGTCGTAAAATGAACGCTTTCATCGAGACTGCGGCAGATAATCGAAGCCGTGTCACTGGCTTGAATTTCCACCCAACAGCCGGAATGACGGCACATGTTCACGATCTTGCCGACGACGAGCACATCCTTATTGATGTAATTAGCCGGTTCGGCGTTCAAAGTAGCGATATCCACACTCTCGGTCAGGTTCGGCTGCGTACCGAAGGTTTTCGATGCTTCCGCCGGTGTTTTCGAATGACCGCAGCCGACGATCAGAAATACCGTAAGGACTACCGTTGATAGTAGCGACAGAGAACGGGTCATGAAGAACTCCTCGATTTCGTTTATTGAAAGATTTTGAAATTAGCGACCGTGCTTTTTTTGCCATGAAGCCATGAACCGCTCGATTTGCGAGAAGGCTTTTTCCAGAATGTCCTCCGTCGGCAGGAACACCACGCGGAAATGCCGGGTTCCCGGAACCTGCCCGAATCCGCTGCCGTGAACTACAACCACGCCGGTCTCACGAATGAGTTCCTTAACGAAATCTGCGTCCGGTTCCTCGATATGCAAGCGGGGGAAAGCGTAGAATGCGCCTTCGGCGGGTACGCAGGAGATTCCCGGAATGGAATTCAAACGATCGGTGGTGATGTCGCGGCGACGGCGCAGTTTGGGAATAACTTCCGTCAAGTGTTCTTGATTATCACCCAGTGCCGCGGCAATGGCATGTTGAATCGGATGATTGGCACACAATCGCGCCCGTAAGATCTTGTTGATGGCTTCGATATAGTCCTTCATGGCTTCGCGCCGCCCGGAAACGATTCCCCACCCGATGCGGAAGCCGGGAGCGAGATAAGATTTGGAAAGTCCGTTGAAGGATATACAGGAAACGTCGGGATCCAAGGAAGCGATAGAGATATGCGGCTTGCTGTCGAGAATCAGCTTATCGTAGATCTCGTCGGCAAACAGAACCAGATTGTGTTTGTGAGCCAAATCAATCAAACCGCGCATAGTGGCTTCGTTACAGACTGATCCCGTGGGATTGTTGGGATTGATGAGCACAATGGCTCGGGTCTTGGAATTGATCTTGGAAGCGATGTCTTCCAGACTGGGTTGCCAGCCGTTGTCTTCATCCAGATAATAGGGATTCTCGACAGCGCCCAACTTGGCGAGAATGGCATTGTAGAGCGGATAGCCGGGTTCAGGAATCAACACATTTTCGCCTTCGTTGACCAACGCCGTTAAGCAGATTTCGATCGCTTCACTGGCGCCGGTCGTCACAAACAGGTCAAGAATGTTGTTGATGCCTTTGCGATGCGCTTCTTGTTCGATGGCGGCAACGGCGGCTTTAATGCCCGATGATGGCGAATAGCCGTTTTGGTTGGCGAGCATCGCCTGATAAGCGGCATCTACGATGTGGCGGGGAGTGACGAAATCGAATTGATTGGGATCGCCGATATTCAGGTAGAGCATCTCTTTGCCGGATTTCGCAACCTCATTGGCGATGACCACGATGTCGCGAACGGCATAAGTAATATGTTCAGTGCGAGATGCCGGATGGATTTCAGTGCTGTTAATCATGGCAGTTGATTCGGCAATGAACGATCAAGTTCATCACCGCTTTCTCAAATGGGAATGAAAGGTGCTTTTCATGGAATAACTGTCCTTAAAGTTAGCAACTTTAAGGGTTATCCGCAAGCATGGTCGGTTGATTCTTGTATCTGGTTTAAGACGATAGAACTTCAGAAGTCTATAAATAACAAAGGCGGGCATGAAGCCCGCCAGTGGTATCGACCAGCGCTGATTATTCGATGGAAAAGGTTAGACTGACGACAGCAGTGATGTCCTTGTCGATGGAACGAGTGTCATAGATACCCCAGTCGCTGACATCGGTGGAATTGCGGGGAGTAATCTGAAAGACACCCATCCGTGCATTGCGAAGCGTGCCGACCTTGTTGTTGACCCCCTCGGCGATTCGTTCCGCCCGGCGGTGTGCATCCTGGGTCGCTTCGGTAAGCATTTCGACGCGCAACTCCGCCAGCTTGGTGTATAGATATTCGGGTGAGTAAGAAACGATTGGAATGCCTTCGGGAATCAGTTCCGATGAAGCTTGGGACAACTCGGCGATGAAGTCCACGTTGCCTGAGCGGATTTCGAAATTCTGGCCTAACCGATAGGCGAGAATCCGACCGGTGGAGCCGCCTTGCGGCAGCCACTCCTGAATCTCGCTATTATCAATGGAACCCCACGTAATCGCCGTATCCGGCACACCTTTTTGCGTGAAAAACTCCTTCATGCGATTGGTATAACGTTCGATATCCCGGTACGCATCCTGCATTGTCGGTTTTTGGCTGGAAACCGAACCGCGCCAAACGGCAAAATCCGCGCGAATCGGTTTGCGAGCCGAGCCGGTTACCGTAATGGTATCGTTCCGCCGAAAATCCCGAATCGCTCCGGCGAGGAAAATTGCCGACAGCAGGATTCCGGCGGAAATTACGGACATGCCGATGGCGATATGGGATGAACGAATATGAGTGTTTTCCATGGCTGGATTCCACTTAGATGACGGTACTATAGCGTACGATTTTCCATCTCCAAAAGCAAATGACAGAATTGTTCAATCGATCGTTATAAATGCAATATATTGAACATCTTAAGTATATAAAATATCACAAGATGGCATTTCCGAAGAAGAAATCAGAGAACAAAACAACGCAGGATCAATTGATCCTGCGAAATGCCTCGGTCGATATCTAACGAATCAGGGCCGCTGATCGCCATTCAAGAGGACATCAATAAATTGCTAACGATCACCTTTCAGCCGTCTGATCATGTTTCCTTCGCGGCTAAGTTTGCCCCAGACTCGTTCAGATTGACGGCGCAAGTGCTCGTTGTGGCGCAGGTCGAATGACTGTGCGTCATGCTGCAGTTTCAGATAATGTTCGTACCGCTCGCGCCGAATCGAGCCTTGCTCAACCGCCTGTATTACCGCGCAACCGGGTTCGGATTGGTGTATGCAATCGCGGAACCGGCATTGGTCCGCCAGCGCTTCGATCTCCGGAAAGACCGCGGCGATACCGTCACTGTCGGCAAGCTGCAATTCGCGCAGACCGGGAGTGTCAATCACCAAACCGCCATCGGGCAGTACGATTAATTGACGATGGACGGTGGTATGACGGCCCTTTAAATCGCCGGTACGAACGGCGTTGGTATCCATACGCCGCTCACCGATCAGCGTATTGATCAGAGTTGATTTGCCCACACCTGACGGGCCGATGAATACTGCGGTAATACCCTTGCAAAGCTGCGCGCGGATTTCACCCAAACCCTCCGCCGTGTGCGAACTGGCAAGGATCACGGATACGCCCGGACAGTGCCCTTCGGCTTCAGATTTGATAACGAGCGCGTCTTCCGCCAGATCGGATTTATTCAGCACAACGATGGGAGTTGCGCCGCTTGACCAAACCAGTGACAAATAACGTTCGATTCGGTGGGGATTGAGCGCCCAATCCAGTCCGGCGACAATGAAAACCAAATCCACATTAGCCGCCAGTACCTGACTGGTCGTTTCTTTGCCCGCGGCGCCACGGGCCAAGGTTGTCTTGCGGGTGAGGATACGTTCAATGAGTAAGATCTGGTTTGACGTATCCAGGACCACCCAATCGCCCACTTTCGGCAGGGCTTCGCCGTCACATTCTTTGAGACGGTTACCGCAAAGATATGCTGTTCCGGGTCCGTTCAGGGACAGCGTTTCGTATTCGCTACGGTGTTCCGCCGAGATACGTGCGAGTCGTTTATTATCAAACGATGAATCGGTAATCTGGTTTTCGAAATAGGCGGAAAATCCTAAATCGGAAAGTTCAAACATGGTCGTGTACTCCACTTACTTCCAATGAATGGCAATAGAAATTGGATCCGGCCGATATTCAATCGGCGGATAAAAAGGGAAGGGATCAAGTCAGGAAAGGGGAACTGAGGATTGTTCGTAAACAGAATTTCAGTTGCGCCCTTATTCCGCAAGATCCGAGTGGAGCACAAGCTTAAACATAAACTCCTTTTGGGCTGTGAGTGGGTAAGAATGAATAAAACCCATGAAGT
>CAYUIF010000016.1:0-76116 GCA_964444755.1 uncultured Alphaproteobacteria bacterium
GAGGAAGAAAGGTTTCATGGTACGGTCTTTAGTAAGCGGTTGGCCGGGCAGGTTGAGAACCTGCCGCGGCGATGTCGTTGCGTTCCGGGCACCCGCGGACGGGTGCCTCGGCAAACCCCTTTCTAACTTCCCCCATGACATGGGGGAAGGATGTTTTCCTCCACTTGGTGGGGGGAATACAAGGGGGGTGCATTCCGGGCACGGCATGCCGTGCCCCTACCACACATTATGGTTCCGGCAAGTACGGGCGGACATGATGTCCGCCCGCGCTCTTTATAAATCAGATTAAGGTTTTTCGGGTTCGTTCAGCGGTTTGCCGAGCACGTAATGATCGAACCAAGCGATATCCCATTCCAGCTTGGCTTTGCGATGGGTGTATTTGCGAAGCCCATGTCCCTGACCAGGATAAACGACCAATTCGGTGGGAACCTTCAGATAGAAATCCAATCCGCGGAACAACGCCCATGCATTGGCAGGCGGTACGCGTTCATCCTGCCCGCCGACATGAATCAAGGTCGGGGTTTTTACTTTATCCAGATTCCATAGCGGCGAGGCTTTGCGATACGCATCGGGAGTCTGCCACGGCAAACCCTGCATATAGTTCACGACATGGCCGGGTGTATCTTCAATCCCCCACTGTATGCCCATGTCAATCACGCCCGCGCCGGAGGATGCCGCCTTGAAGCGGTCCGTTTGCGTGATGATCGCATTGGTTAGAAAGCCGCCGTTGCTCCAGCCGGAGACCGCCAGCTTTTCGGGATCGGCAATCCCCCGTGCTACCAAGGCATCCACACCTTTGAGCACGTCTTCCACTTCGATGTCTGCTTCATGCCCGATGAGATCAGTGAGGAACTTGTCGCCGTACCCGGTGGAACCGCGATAATTGGGAGCGAACACCGCCCATCCCAAGGTCGGCCACAAGCCGCGGCCATAGATCCAGTATTCGAAATAGAGCATATCGGCGGCCGTCGGTCCGCCGTGCAGCGCCACGTGCAGTGGCAGCGGCGTGCCGGGTTTGTAGTCATACGGCAGTTCCAGAATGCCTTCCACCGTATCGCCGCGTGCGCCGATCCACGACACAATCTGAATCTGCGGGAGCTTCCACGTGTCAATCTGCGGATTGATGCGCGAAATGCGCCGCAGGTTAGGTTTCCCAGCGGTGGGTGTGATAAAGATATCGCCGGGTTGCGTCACGTCGCCCAACGCCGCCGCGAGAGTACGGCCATCAGGAGTCACACTGAAACCGCCCGCCACATAGTCACCGGGCGTGAGAATATCATACTTGCCCTGTGAACCGGGACGGATATTGCGAATGCACACCACGCGGGCGCGGGCGCGTTGTTCGGAAATGAAACACAGATCGTAGGAATTGCCCAGCCATTGCATTTGCGCGCTGCTGCCCAGCGAGAATTCGCCCGGCCGCTGCAATTGTTGCATTGTCACGCTTTGGCCGTCGTAATGCGCCACCAGCAATTGCGCCGGATAGCCGTCGAAATCCACCCGGAACGCCAGCTTCTGGCCGTCCGCCGACCACGCCAGTCCTTCCAGCCAGCCGTAGGGCGACGGCGCTTGCGCGCGGAACAGCGCATCGGGCAGCGTGGTCACGGTTTTGGAGGAAGCATCCCACACATCAACTCGCGACAAGCCTTCATTGGTGATCAACTCCTCATTGGGAGTCGTGATCATGGCAATGTGTTTGCCGTTGGGTGCCACCGCAAATTCTCCGATCACGCGCTGCTCGGCAATTAGTTTCTCCGCCCGCCAGTTCTCCAGATTCAACGCCCACAGCTCGCTGAAGGCGATCGGACCACGGCCGTAATCCAACTCATCGAACTTCTCTTTTAAATCCTTCCACGGTTCTTCGACGTCTTCGCTGGACGTGACGTAGTACAGCGTCTTGCCGTCTTTAGACAACGCAAATGCGCTAACGCCTTTCTTGAACCGGGTTACGGGCTGCGGTTCGCCGCCGTTCACCGAGACTTTCCATACTTGCGTTTTAGCATTGTACGGCGGCGGATCATCGCTTTCGCCGCGCTTGCTGGTGAAATACACGTCGCGGCTGTCGGCGCTCCAGGTCGGCGAACCATCGTTGGCCGGATCGAAGGTCAAGCGGCGCAGTTCGTTGGTCTTGGTATGAACGATCCAGATATCCGTGTGACGGGTATCCGCATCGCGATCCCACCGCAGATCGGTAAACGCGACATATTGACCGTCGGGAGAAATCGCACAGTCTTGTATAAAGCCCTGCGTGAAGTAATCCTCCACCGTGATGTCGTGATCGCGTACGACGGTTTGGGCAAAGGCCAATGCGGAAAGACAGAACAGCAGAATGAGTGTGGCCGATAAGGCGGATCGATAATTGAAACTTCCGGTCATTGTGTCCTTTCAAGGGAATGTTGTTCATCAAGCAATGAGCTTAAATTGCGAAATTTCCCGAAGGATTTCCAGTCCTCTATCCCGTAAAATGCAAAATGCCACTAAGAATTTGCACACGACCCAGGCTATATAAATATATTGAAAGAATTTGACCGTTGGATTTTGGGAGGTGTAAAGCAAATAGAAGCGGTATTCTTAAAGGGTGAGCTTTCTCTTGCAATTCCCCGCCGAATAAATTATATTACCCCAATTAAAGTAGATTTGTGGGTGAACTTAGGCAACTTGTAGGTGAACAATTCCTACAATTATCAAAAGTTAGTACTATTTTTCACAGGGTCAGCTCAATCCATTATGAACCTGATCATACCCGCGATCTGCCGTACCTATTCGAACATCCTCACCATTTCCAATGAGACCACCACGTGAGCCGTAAGCTGCGTTTGGGTATCTTTTTAGTGGCCGTGCTTGCGGTCGGCTACTTCGTGTGGGGCACGATGTGGAGCAATAAAGGTTATGCTCCCGAACAGCCCATTCCCTTCAGCCATAAGCTGCATGCGGGAGACAACCACATTCCGTGTCTGTATTGCCATACGAATGTGGAACGCTCGCGGCATGCCACCATTCCCGCTCTGAATATCTGCATGAACTGCCACAGCGTGGTGGCGGTCAACAAGCCCAATATCATCAAACTCACCGAAGCTTACAATTCAGGCAAACCCATCGAATGGGTGCGCATTCATGCGATTCCCGAACACGCCTATTTTTCCCATCAATGGCACATCGCCAAAGGATTCGACTGCGCGGAATGCCACGGTCCGGTGGAGACGATGGACAAGGTCTATCAATTCCGCCGGCTGGATATGGGAGACTGTGTGTCCTGCCACCGTCAGAATAATGCTCCGACCTCTTGCAATACATGCCATCAATAAGTGAGACATCCGATACCGGTCTGTAATGAGTCACGATAAACCCGAAACGAAACCGACCCACTGGACCACGCTGGACGAGCTGCGCGGCGATCCCGACGTCTTGCGGCTGAAGAACGAGGAGTTCTTCGAAAAGCCGGAGCGCTTTTTCGATGCCGAGCAGACCGCGATGGAAAACGGCGGTCAGCGGCCCGGCGTGTTGATGGAAGCCGCCGGATTCGTGGAACTGGCCGTGAAAAATAACGGCGGTTCCCGCACCGAAGTCTCGCGCCGCGATTTTCTCAAGCTCTCAGCGGCGGCGATGGCGTTCGCCACGGCGGGCTGTGCGCTGCGGCCTACGGAAAAGATCATTCCCTATGTGAAGGCTCCGGCGGACATGGTGCCCGGTGTCGCTAACTATTATGCAACCACCTTGGGCGATGCGGCGGGAACCGGAGTGCTGGTGAAAACCCGCGAAGGCCGCCCGATCAAGATTGAGGGTAATCCCGATCATCCGCTTTCGCAGGGCAAACTCACGGTAGCGGGGCAGGTTTCGATTTTCAATTTATACGATCCCGACCGGCTGCAGAATCCCATCAAGCTGAATCCCGTTGCGAAAACCTCAGCCGCTATTTCATGGCCGACGGCGGATGATGAAATCGCCGCCGCGCTTAAAGCGGCAACCGGCAAGATCGTATTGCTGACCGGCACGGTTCACGGTCCGGCGCGTACAGGATTGATCAACGATTTCTGCAATGCCTTTGGCGCGCGCCACATCACGTTCGATGCGTGGAACTACGATGCCACCCGCGATGCCCAAGAGGCCTGCTACGGAACCCGTGTTGCGCCGCGCTATCGGTTCGACCAAGCCGAGTATTTTCTGTTTTTCGATTGCGATCCGTTAGGTTCCGGTTATTCCGCGTTGGAATGGACGGTGGGTTTCGGTAAAACCCGCAAAGTACACGATGGCAAGATGTCCCGCGCCGTGGTGTTCGAACCGTTCATGTCGCAAACGGGCAGCAATGCCGATCTGCGTTATCGAGTCCGCTCCGCCGATATGATTAAAGTTGCGTTAGGGGTGCTGGATGATCTGCTCAATGCCGGGCATGTGCCGGAGGGAATAGATGCGGGGGCGATCCGCGCCGCCATCGGACCGTGGACCGGACGCGAAACCGAACGCAAACTCGGATTGCCGATCTGTGCCCTTGAGTTTTTAGCCGCGGAGTTGTGGGAGCATCGCGGACATGGCATCATTATGGCGGGCGAAGATCCTGCGCTGCAGATTGCGGTCAATCTGATCAATGCCATCTGCCGGAATGACGGCCAAACCATTGACGGAACCGTCTCGCCCTCGCAGCAAGCGCAAGGCAGTTTGACTGACATGCTGGCACTGCTCAATGATATGAACGCGGGCAAGGTGGATGCGCTGATGGTTTGGGGCAGCAATCCTGCATTTTGGTTGCCGGAATCGGCGGGTGTGGAGACTGCGTTGAAGAAGATCAAGACCATCGTCAGCCTGTCTGACCGCGTGGATGAAACTGCCCGTTACGGTCATTATGTCTTGCCCGGCCTGCATTATCTGGAAAGCTGGGGCGATGCCGAGCCGCAGGTTGGATTGTATTCACTAACTCAACCTTCGATTTATCCACTCTATGATAACCGTGCGGCGGAAGATTCGTTATTGGCTTTCATGAAGGCCGCCGGAATACCGAACGCTTTTACGGGCGATTGGCATGCGTATTTAATGGATACGTGGGAACAGCGAATCTATTCCCGCACCACCTATCCCGCGACATTCCCGCAATTCTGGAACAGCGCGTTGCGCGATGGTGTGCTGAATACGGTGGAAGAAAAATCCGTGCCGCGCGTATTCAAGCCCGCCGCATTAACCGAATTGAAAGTCGCGGATTCCGCTCCCGTCGAGTTGGAACTCGTGATCTATCCTTCGCCGCTCTTGCGGGACGGACAGGGTAATAATAATGCGTGGCTCTTGGAATGTCCCGATCCGGTTTCGCGCATCTCGTGGACCAACTATGCCGGTCTATCACCCGCGACGGCGGAACAACTGGGATTGCGCGACGGCGACTACGTGGACATCGAAGCGAATGGAGTGCGAGCGGAGTTGCCGTTGCAGGTGCAGCCGGGCAACTGCGATAATGTGATTGCCGTGCCGGCCGGATGGGGACGGACGGCGGCGGGGAAAATCGGCAATGACGTGGGCGTGAATGCGCTGGTATTTTCGAAAATCGAAAACGGAAAGCAGAAACTCAGCGGCATTCCCTGCGCGATTTCGTTCACCGGCAAGCATGACCGTATGCCCTGTGTGCAGGGGCACAATTACATCGAAGGTCGGCCGATCATCGCCGAAACCTCTCTCGAAGAATATCATGCGAATCATCAGGCCGGTCACCCGCATAAGCATGAAGTCTTTTCCATCTGGCCGGAACATCCCTACGAGGGCAACCGCTGGGGAATGAGTATTGACTTGTCGTCATGCATTGGCTGCAATGCCTGCATCACGGCCTGTCAAGTGGAAAATAATATTCCGGTGGTGGGTAAGGATGAGATTATTCGCGGCCGCGAGATGCACTGGATTCGCATAGATCGCTACTATTCAGGCGAGGCGGACAATCCCGAAGTGACCTATCAGCCGATGCTTTGCCAGCATTGCGAGAATGCGCCCTGCGAAACGGTCTGTCCGGTCATCGCCACCATGCACAATGAAGAAGGACTGAATCAGCAGATTTATAACCGCTGCGTAGGCACGCGCTACTGTTCCAATAACTGTCCGTATAAAGTGCGCCGCTTCAATTGGCATGAATTCTCCCTGACCGCTTATAACGAGCATCCGCTGCAATTGGTTCTGAATCCCGAAGTGACCGTGCGCGAGAAGGGCGTCATGGAAAAGTGCACCTTCTGCGTGCAGCGGATTCGCGAAGGCAAGGATAAAGCCAAGCAGATGGGCCGCCCCGTTCGCGATGACGACATCGTCACCGCCTGTCAGCAAACTTGTCCGACCGATGCTATCACCTTCGGCAACATTAATAATCCCGAAAGCCACGCGGCGCACGCCATGAAAGACGAACGCAGCTATCGCGTGCTTGACATGCTGGGAGTGAAACCGTCCATCGCCTACCAAACGAAAATTCGCAATCGTCCGCCGCGCGCGGGAGCGGATCACCATGACGGGGAGGGACATCACGCATGACCGTTCGCGCTGATGCATTGCCCGCCGATACGAAAGCCATCTTTCCGCCCGACAACGCGCTAAGTGACGATTTGCGCCTGCACGATATCACGAAGGAAGTTATCGCTCCCATGGAGCGGTTTCCTTCGACGGGATGGTGGATTGCCTTTCTGACCGCCACCGGATTGCTGGGTGTCGGCATCATTACGATCTATTTGCTCTTGGTCAAAGGGCAGGGCATTTTCGGCTTGCAGATTCCGGTGGGCTGGGCCTTTGATATCACCAACTTCGTATTCTGGGTGGGAATCGGCCACGCGGGAACGCTGATCTCGGCGATTCTGTTTCTGCTGCGGCAGAAGTGGAGAACCGCCGTCAACCGCAGCGCCGAAGCCATGACCATCTTTGCGGTGATGACCGCCGGGATCTTTCCGCTCTTGCACACCGGACGGCAATGGCTGGCGTTTTTCCTGTTCCCGTATCCCAATCATCGGCTGTTGTGGGTGAACTTCCGCTCGCCGCTGTTGTGGGACGTGTTCGCGGTCTCCACCTATTTGACGATTTCGCTGCTGTTCTGGTACACGGGACTGGTTCCCGATTTCGCCACCATTCGTGACCGCGCCAAATCGCTGTTCCGCAAAAAGCTCTTCAATATTCTCTCGCTGGGCTGGACGGGTTCGATGCGGAATTGGAACCACTACGAAAAGGCCTATCTATTGTTCGCCGGAAGTGCCACAGCTTTAGTGCTGTCGGTGCATACCGTCGTTTCGTACGACTTTGCCTCCTCGATAATTCCCGGCTGGCATACCACACTGTTCCCGCCGTACTTCGTGGCCGGGGCGATTTTTTCCGGATTTGCGATGGTGGTGACCTTGCTGGTGATCGTGCGCAAGCTGTTCCATATGGAGCATTTGATCACCATGCGCCACCTCGAACTCATGAACAAGATCATTCTGGTCACGGGTTTGATGGTGGGCTTTTCCTATTGTACCGAATTCTTCGTGGCCTGGTACAGCGAGAATCCGTTCGAGCAATACGTGTTTCTGAACCGCGCGTTCGGACCGTTCGCGTGGGCGTTCTGGATCATGTTCATTTGCAACGCCGTCGTGCCGCAAGTTTTTTTCTTTAAGAAGGCGCGAACCTCGCTGCCGATCATGTTCGTGGTGTCGCTGCTGGTCAATGTCGGCATGTGGTTCGAACGCTTCAATATCATCGTTACCTCGCTGCACCGCGACTTCCTGCCGTCCAGTTGGGATACGTTCATTCCCACGATTTTCGATTTCGGCTGGACTATCGGCGCGTTCGGCTTGTTCTTTACGCTGTTCCTGCTGTTCGTCCGCTTCTTCCCGATTATCGCCATGGCGGAAATGAAGGGCACCTTGCCCAATCCGGTGGGGAAAGGAGGGGCGCATCATGGCTAAGTTTGTACCGCGCGACGCCGTGCTCGGTTTCTTCAGCGATCCCGATGCCATTTTGCACGCGGCGGATCATGCCCGGCAAAAAGGCTGGCGGGGATTGGATGCCATCACGCCCTATCCCGTGCACGGCATGGAACACGCGCTGGGTTTGAAAAATTCCTGGGTGCCGTGGGTAACGCTCATTGCGGGATTCTCCGGAGGCATTTTAGGATTCATTTTCCAAGTGTGGACCTCGGCGGTGGATTGGCCGATCAATATCGGCGGCAAACCGTTCGTATCGTGGCCTGCGTTCGTGCCGGTGATGTTCGAATGCGCGATTCTCATCGGCGGCATTGCGACGTTCATCGCGTTGTGGATGGCCTGCAAACTGCCGAATTCCCGGCCGAAGATTCACGACGAGCGCCTCACCGATAACCGGTTTGCATTGGTGGTGCCGCTAATGGATGGCGCGGCGGAACAAGAGATAACGGAATTTTTGAAGGGAGCGGGAGCGGATGAAGTACGCCGCGTGGATCTGTAGTCTGCTCATGGCGGCAACGCTGCTCGGCGGCTGCAAGACCAAGTCGCAGCCGTTGGTGGAATATATGCCCGATATGTATCACCAAATCTCCGTGCGCGCACAGGAATACGATCCCACCGCGCCGGGTGGCGTGGGTATGCGACAGCCCGTGGCCGGAACCGTGGCGCGCGGCTACGAGCCGTATCCGTATACTTTTGCCGATTCCCTTTTGGCCGATCAGATGGTCAATCCGCTCTTGCCGACGCAGGACGTTTTGGAGACCGGGCGGAAGTACTTCGATACCTACTGCATTGTCTGCCACGGTGCGCGGGGCGACGGTCACGGCTATATTATTCCCAAGTTCACTCAGCCGCCGTCGCTCTACAGCGAGAAATTACTCAACTGGACGGATGGGCGAATCTATCATACGATCACCCTCGGTCAAGGTCTCATGAACAGTTACGCCACACAGTTGCTGCCCGAACAGCGCTGGGCGGTCGTGCATTATGTGCGAGCCTTGCAGCGCGCGGCTTATCCCACCGCTGACGATTTGCAGGCGGCGAAGGATAGCACTTTTACCATGGAAAGCGATTTGCCGGATACGGCCAAGAAGGCACAATAACGAATTCCTATGCATCATCCAGCCATCACTCAGATCGATAATCCGGGACCGGTTGCCCTCGCGGCGCGCTGGAAAACGGTTTTCATTGCCGCCACCGGCATCGGCGTACTTGCCTTCGTGTTGGGCGTGGTGACTGATCCGGCGCGGGCCTGGCATAACTATCTGATTGACTATTTCATGTTTTTATGCTTCGGGCTGTTCGGTTTGTTCTTTACCGCAGTTCATCATGCGGTCAATGCCAAGTGGTGGATCGTCGCTCGCCGTGTGGCCGAGGGCTTCACCGCTTATCTGCCGCTGGCGCTGATTCTGTTTATCGGAATCATCGCCGGTGCGCGCGATGTCTATCCGTGGGCATCGGGACTGATCACGGGCGCTCCCGGCAAGTTCACGTGGCTGTCGCTGCCGTGGTTTGCCGTTCGTTATGTCGTGATTTTGGCGATTTGGATTTTGCTGGCACGCAAACTTCTATCATTATCGTTGAAGCAGGATCAAACCGGCGATCCGTGGCTATCACGGAAAATGATCAATTGGTCCATCATCACGCTGCCGATCTTCGCCGGAACCTTCTCGCTGGCTTGTTTCGATATGCTCATGAGCCTCCAGCCGAAGTGGTATTCCACGTTGTTTGCGGTATACGGTTTCGCGGGGTTATTCCAAAGCGGTGTAGCGCTGCTGATTATCGTGTTCGTGCTGCTGAAGCGGCAGGGCGCGCTGGCGCAGGTGGCCACGCCGTCTCACGTCAAGGACTTGGGAACGTTGCTGTTTGCCTTCACGATCTTTATGACCTATATCGGCTTTTCCCAATACATGCTGATTTGGTACGCGAATATCCCCGAAGAAACGATTTTCTACATCCACCGTCAGGAAAACGGCTGGGAATATCTGTTTATCGCGCTGCCGATTCTGAAATTCGCCATTCCGTTTTTAGGCTTATTGTCCCAGGCTTTCAAAAAGAGCGAAAACTGGCTGGTCACGATTTGCGTGGTGGTGATTCTTGGTCAGTTCGTGGATATCTACTGGCTGGTCATGCCGTCGCTCAGCGACGTGATTATTCCCATCGGCTGGATGGAAGTGGGAGTGTTCCTCATGTTCGCGGGAATCTTTGCGCTATCGGTATCGCGATTCTATTCCCGGCATTCGGTGCTGGCGGTCAATGATCCGCGCATCTTGGAGAGTGTTAACTGGAGGTTCTGGGAATAATGCCGACTCCGTCCCGCTCCAAGCTGCCGGTTATTCTGCCGTGGCTGTTGTGTGTCGCCGTGGCGGTGGTGTGGCTGTATCGTGAAAATCATCTGGCCACACAGATCAAAACGCTGCAAGTTCAAGTAACGGCCGCTTCTGCTAATCAAGCTCCCGATTTGCGTGCGCTGGCGCAGGATGCCAGTCTGGCGGCGCGCGGGAAGGAATTGTATACGGCCAACTGCGCCACTTGTCACGGTACGAGCGGTCAAGGGGACGGACCGGCTTCGGCCACCATCAATCCCAAACCGCGCAAGTATAAAACCGAGCCGTTTAAATTCGGTGACGACATCGCTTCGATTTATAATACGCTGATCAAGGGTTCTCCCGGTACGTCGATGCCGTCGTTTGCGCTGCTGCCGCCGCAAGACTTAATGGCCTTGGCGCATTACGTACGGACCTTTGTTCCCAATCCCACTCCCACGACTGAAGAAATCCTGGCGAAATTGCCCGCTTCCGCTTCGGCCGGCGGAGGATTATTGCCGGTGGCAGATACCGGACCGCGTATTCCCATTAAGCTCGCGATGGAGCGTTTGGCACAACCGGCTCCTGCACAACCTGCCGCCGCGGCGATAAATTCGGAATTGCCCGGTGCAGAGCTGTACTTGAACCGCTGCGCGATGTGCCATGGTCATAAGGGAGAGGGTTTGCCGCAACGTGCAATTGATGTTTATCCCTATCGCTATCAAACCACGCTCAGCTTAGCCGCCTCGCAAGCAGGCTGGAAGCACAACCGCAACCGCTTCAAAGAGATCGTTGTTCGTGGGCTGCCGGGCCATTCTATGCCGGGCAACGGAACTCTCACCGAACGGCAAGTGGATGACCTCTTTCAGTTTGTTTCTGCCTTAACTGCAATACAGTAGATTGATTGGGGAGGTTGAAACCCTCCCCTTCTCTTTGTCGTATAATAGGAGTAATTAGATCTAATTATTGGAAAGGATTGCCCATGAGGACGAGATTAATTTCACTGGCAGCCCTGTGCGTTTTCATCATGAGCGCATCGGTATGGGCACTTGGTTACGGCGATGCAGCGCCGGACTTCACCCTGACCGATACCGACGGACAGAGTCATACTCTGTCGGACTATCGCGATCAGGTCGTCTACCTGAATTTTTTCGGATGGTCGTGACCGGTCTGCCGGTCCCAGGGTGGGACCATCGAATCGGAAATCCATCAGGTCTTTCAGGACCAAGCGTTTCAGATTTTCGGAATTGATCAATGGGACGGCGGGGTAGTCGGCTGTGAGAATTTCCGCGCTTTTACGGGAGTGACCTATCCGCTGCTGACGCTCGGCAGTAGCGTCGCGCAAGCGTACGGCGTAGACCGGCAATCGCTGGTCATTGACGGCGCAGGCATTATTCGCTGGATCGGCGCGACCCACAGCTTGCCGATTGCGCAGATTCAGGATACGATCGAAACCTATTTAGCACGGTTATCCAATGATGATCTACCGCACGATGCATTGCCTGGTGATTTCGGAATCAGTGCCGTTTATCCCAATCCGTTCAATGCTACCGTGCGGATCGAGATGGTTTTGCCGAATCTGAATCGCAACGCCCGGCTCGAAGTATTCGATGTTTCGGGAAGACAGGTTGCTGAATTTCCGATTAGCTCCAATTCCGCGGAAAGGCAAACCATTCTCTGGTCACCGCAGGGAATTGCTTCGGGAAGATATTTTCTGTCACTGATCCATGATGATGGTCAGCAAACCGTTCCCTTAATCTTTCTGAAGTAGCAAATTTTTTCTTTAATTTTAACAGGAGGTTCTGCAAATGCAGGATTTCCTGTTTTTCTTTATTATTTTTAACTTGTTGAATATTATGCAGCACTAATTATTAGGATAAAGCGGTATTTTGTTGAAAAGGCTTGACATTTGCAATACATGAGGTTAGATTTAAGTATTCCATCTTTAGATCAACTTCTTAGGTAAAAGGGGTGGTCCGCCACCCCAGAGGAGGCACTATGAAGACTGTGGGTCGTGCATCAGCGAGCGCTCTGGCGGTCGCATTTTTATTGGTCGTTAGTACGAACGCTTTTTCGCAGCCGCTGTTCGAAGATGTTGCGCAGGATTTAGGGATTATGGATGTCATCGCCAATGCCTGCGATGTCTATTGGTATGATTACGATAATGATCAGGATCTGGATTTAATCGTGGCCCATCGCTATGGATCTACGACCTATCTGTACCGCAACGATGGCGCACAATTCACGCGGTTGGATCACATCGGTTTGCCGGAGAACTGGGATGGCGGTATTGGTGGGGCGATGGATTTTGATCACGATGGTGATCTCGATCTGTACACCCGCTGCTATCACTCACCCAGCACGCTCTTGGTTTACCAAAATGGGGTGTTCACCGATTATACTTCGGAACTGGGTTTACCGTATGAAGCCGGAACCCGCGGCTGCCGCTGGGTGGACTTCGATCGCGACGGTTGGATGGACTTGCTGTGGGGTAGCGACTACACCGGTTTTCACCTGTATCGGAATTACAACGGCATTGCCTTTACGGATATTACCTCGGTCAGCCAATTGCCGAGTCTGAGCAGTTTTTCCGAGATTTGTGAGGCCGATGCCGACTTGGACGGCGATATTGATTTGTTCATGACCCGCACGAATGGCGACGATCATTTCTTCGTGAATCAGGGCAACGGCGTATTTGTGGATTATACCGCGCCGGCGGGCTTGAATGCTGCCTGCGGGAAAATCGACTGCCGCTGGGTGGATATAGACCACGACAAATATCCCGACATTCTTACGCAAGCCGTGGATCGTCATACGATCTGGCACAACAACGGCGATAATACCTTCACCGAGATGACCGTTCACGGAACCGAAACCGACTTCTCGGTAGCCGCACCCTATGGTGCGACCTACACGATCGCTGATTTCGATATGGACGGGGATTATGATTTCTACGCGGTCCGTCCGGGCGGTTGTGGATCTGCGCCGGCATTGAATCAATTGTTCATTCAGGACAGCATCAATGGAACGGATGTTTGGTTCCACGACGCGGCTCCTGATTTCGGAATGAATATCCTGTCCAATGGATCGTCCTCGACTGCGGATATTGATGGAGACGGGGATTTGGATCTTACCGTATCAAATTCCAGTGGGCAAGTATTTGTGTTCCGCAACAACACAGTCAGTTCGAACTTCCTGCAAGTTCGCGTGCTGGGACCGAACGGCGAGCAGGATCGCTGGCATACCCGCATTGATTTGTGTCCTCACGGGTCACCAACCGTGCTCCGGTCATCCGAATTGAACAACTCCAATGTGGATCGCAACGGCTTTAATAACTATTTTGTGACCGATGCAAATTCCCACTACGATCTGCGGATTTATTTTGCCTGCGGCACGGTGATGACGCCGGAAGAGTATCCGTATTTGGCGGACATCGTTCCGTCGGAAATCAATCACAAACTTACGGTCTATATGGGTAGTCCAACAGCGACTCCCGACCTGCCGAATCCCACAGTTGGTGAATTCCGTTTAAATGCGGCTTATCCGAATCCGTTCAATGCGATGACCACGATTTCCTATTCCGTGCCCAAGAGTGGACCGGCGCGGCTGGCGGTTTACAATATCGCCGGGCAGTTGGTGCGCGATTTGGTGAACGGAACGGTTACCGCCGGTAGTCACAATGTGTCTTACAATGCCGAAACGCAAACCTCCGGTATCTACTTCGTTCGCTTGGAAGCCGGCGAACAAATGGCTACGCAGAAAATCGTGCTGCTTAAGTAGCTGCGGCAATATCGAAAAATGAAAGCGGGTCCGAAGTTCGGACCCGCTTTTTTATTCGGATGATTTAAACTTTCAATGACAACAGGTGTGCCCGGTGGTGGCCGCCATGATGCCCACGATCCCCCGCCAGATCAGTACAATCGCCGTTAAACCTAATACGACTTCTCCGGCAATCGTTCCGAACCGGTTCCACTTTTGCGGGAGAATCCGCATCACCGCACCCACCCCGATCAACGCGGGCGATGTGCCGATACCGAAGGCTTGCATGAGTGCCATTCCCGCCAGCGGTTCCGCCGCCGCCGCACTGCGTGCCACCATCGCATAAAGCAGGCCGCACGGCAATAGCGCCGCGCCGATGCCTAAAAAGAGCGGAGCCCGGTTTCCGGTTTTCATGGAGAACTTGGCCAAGGCGGTGGAAATCTTGCTCAACCCTGATCCGGCGGTTTTCAGCCGCAACAGAATGATTGCCGCCAGCATCAGGATCCCGCCGCCGATGGAAACGTAAGCCGTGGCCCGTTCCAGTACGCCCGTGGCCACAAACGCCGCTCCGACTGCCCCCGCCAATAGCCCCAACACCGAGTAGCTGCCCAGCTTGCCGATGGCAAACAGCCACGGCCCCCACGCCGTGGAACGCGCCAAGCTTGAACGGCAGCCCAATGTGACCAGTGGGCCGCACATGCCGATGCAGTGCAGCGAACCGAACAATCCGGCGATAAACGCGCCGCCCATCGCCGCTGCGAATTCGGGTGTCATAATTTAGTCCACGAAGAAACTGATGCGTTTTGAATAAGCTTGTCGGTCGCGCTTCAGATCCACTTGCGCCTGCCATGCGCCGCGTTCCAGCGCGTGCGGCAAATAGATCAGATAGCGTCCGGTGCCCACATATTGAATGGGCAGCGGCGCCCGATCCAGCGTTTTATCCGAAGGACGATAAAAGCCGACCTGTCCCGCCAGCGAATCGCAGGGCGTGCCGGAAGCTTCCTTAACCGTTAACTCGGCCAACGGCATATCGGCTTGCTCCAGCGGCAGCGACCGAATCGTCACGGTCCACCCGGTGGCTTGACTGGCCGCGTCGCGCTCGGTAATCTCCTTGAGATTGTAGCCTTCCGCATAATAGTTTTCGCTGACCAATTGCGGACGATTCCGGAACGCCACCGTTACAAACGCGATATTGATGGCAATGAAGACCACCATCGCCGCCGTCAATCCCACCGGCCAAATCGTGTCCTTGCTGAACAATCTTTTCATCGTTGCTCTCGATTTCTACTTCACCGCTCGCGCCGGTCCCAAAAAAATCGTCGGCGCGCGGCTTAACAACGTATCGCCCGTCATCAGTCGAAAAGTGATCGGCGTTTCTGACCCGGCTACTTGCTCACGCGGCAGCAGCACGAAGACTTCGGTACTCAAGCGCTGCCCCGCAGCAATCGTAAACGGGTCACCGGGAACGATCGTCTGCAATCCCGCCGGACCATCGGCTTCCACATGTACGTTCAACGGTCGAACGTCAGTGTTCGTGATATGCACGGTAAATAGGTTTCGCACCTTGCCGTCATCTTGTACCATAAACGGAATTCCCGCCGAGCGGGTAATGGTCAGCCCGACCGCTTCACGGCTCAACAGGCGGCTGCTGAACACCCCCAGCACGACGATCATGACCAGCGAATACAACACCACGCGGCGGCGGATGATTTTTTGCGGTCGGCCCGCCAGTCCTGCCAGCGAATCGTAGCGAATCAGACCGCGCGGCCGTTCAATGCGATCCATCACCGCATCGCACGCGTCAATACACGCCGTGCAGCTCACGCATTCAAGCTGCAAGCCGTTGCGAATGTCAATGCCGGTGGGGCAGACCTGCACGCAGCGCTTGCAGTCAATACAGTCCCCGCGATTATCCCACGAGTGATCGGGCCGTAACGGACTGCGCGGCTCACCGCGTTGCGGATCGTAGCCTACGATCAGCGAATGATCGTCCAGCATCACCGATTGAAAGCGCGCATAGGGACAAAGAAACGTGCAGAATTGCTCGCGGAACCATGCGAAGTTCCACAAGGTTATTCCCGTCACCACCAGCGTTGTCACCATCGCCGCCGGATGCGATGCGCCGCCGCTGCGCAGCATCTCCAGCACGCCCTGCGGCGAAATGAAATAGGCTACGAAGCTCAGCGATAACAATGCCGAGACGATAAAAAACGCCGCAATCTTGACGGTCTTCTTGCTCCAGTAGGCGCCATCACGCGGTCCGCTATCCAGTTTGCGGCGTTTCAGGGGCGAACCTTCGATCCACCGCTCGATCCGTCGAAACACGCCTTCCAGATATACGGTTTGCGGACATGCCCACCCGCACCACAGCCGTCCCAGCAGCGCCGAGAACAGAAACATCGCCACGGCCGCCAGCAATAGGAATAATGCCAGCAGATATAAATCGGTGGCTACGAAGGTCGTTCCGAAAATGCTGAACCGCCGGGCCGGTAAGTCGAAGCGCAAGAACGGTTCGCTGCCGATTTTCAGCCACGGGGCAACGATATAAAACACGATCAACACCGAATAGACGATATTGCGCGCTTGCGCAAACCGTCCGGCGGCAATATCCGCATACACCCACTTCCGCCGTCCGCCTTCACCCAAGGTTGTATTGCGGGAGGGCGGAGCGGACACCGGCAGTATGTTCAATTCGGTTGCCGAAGCCGTGTCCTGTTGCTCGTTCATTGATCGGCTGTCGCGGCGGCGGTGGAATCAGCGGCAGTTTCTGATGCTGCCGGTTGGCGATACGCGGCCATGTCGTATTTTTCGCCTTCTGCTTTTTTACCGGCTACGCCTTCGGGCAGCGGCTCTTCCCACATCGTCATGACATACGCGGTTAGACTCTTGATCTTGCGTTCGCCGAGAATCGGACCCCATGTGGGCATGCCCTTGGCGGCGACGCCGTTGGTGATTACGGCCGCGATATTGGCTTCGGCCGGGCCGTGAATCCAGAACGCATCGTGCAGATTCGGGCCGATGCCGCCTTCGCCGTACGTGCCGTGACAAGACACGCAAAACGTCTTGAAATATTTCTGTCCGGCGGCAATCGGATTTTTGTCCAATTCGCCGGAGGCTTCCAATTCCAGTTCACGCTGTTCCTGAATCCGCGCCGCGTAGGCGATGGACTGATTCAACTCGTTGTGCGGCAGGAAGTCGAAAATATGCACCACCGGAACGTACACTATGGCGAACAGAATCGCCAGATACAGCATCCCCAGCCACCATTTAGGAAGCGGATTGTCTTCCTCGCGGATGCCGTCGTAATCATGATCGAGCATGGAAAACTCGACCGGGTCGTTGTCGTGTTTCTGAGTTTCGGTCATGAATGGGTTCCGTTGAGTTCGCGATGGTCATCGTCCAGCGGCAAGCGGCTCTCGCGTTCGAAGCGATCCCGCCGCCCGCGATACGTCCAGATAACGATCCCGACAAAAACGCTAAAGCAGAGCACCAAGCCGACAATTGCCCACAAGCTTGCGCCAAGATAAGTGATAGCGTCGTGGATCATGGTTTGCCCGCCAGATAGTTCGGCTGCGGCGTTCGGCCTAAATGCTGCAAGTAGGCAATGATGGCAACGATTTCCTTGTCCGCCGTGTCGGGAAAGCCTTCCTGCTCGAGCTGTGCGGCGATTTGCGAGGCCTGCGCTTCCAAGTTGTCGCGAGCCGCGGCGATATCCCCATCCGTATAAGGCACGTTCATCGTGCGCAGTACCCGCATCTTCTTTTCGATATCGGAGTAGTCAAGCTGGTCCGTGAGCAGCCACGGATAGGGCGGCATAATCGAACCCGGCGAGGTCGAACGCGGATTCTGGAAATGCAGATAATGCCATTGCGGCGGATATTTCGGTCCGACGCGCGCCAAATCCGGTCCGATCCGCCGCGATCCCCACAGGAACGGATGATCGTATTCGAACTCGCCGGGCTTGGAATAATCGCCGTAGCGCAGCACTTCATCGCGCATCGGCCGGATCATCTGCGAATGACAGTTGTTGCAGCCTTCGCGGATATAGAGATCGCGGCCTTCCAGTTCCAGCGGCGACATCGGCGCGGCGGCGGAGGCATACATCGGCACATAACTCTTGGGCATCAGCAGCGGACCGATTTCAACCACGCCGCCCACTCCCACCGCCATCAGCGCGAGCAAACTGAACGCCAACGGTTGACCCGTCAGCAAGTGATGCCACGGGGTGCGTGCAGTGGCCGGTTCGGGCTTCAGCGCGGCCAACGACGGCGCTTGCGCCTGCTCGTCTTCCAGATTTTTCGCCCCAGCCATGGTCTTGAACAGGTTGTAGCCCATCAGGATCATGCCCGTTAAATAAAGCAGACCGCCCAGCAATCGCGTATGATAGAAGGGCAGAATCTTTTGCGTCGTTTCCACAAAATTCGGATAGAGCAGCAAGCCGTCCGGATCAAACGCGCGCCACATCAGTCCCTGCATGATTCCCGCGATCCAGATGGGAATGATGTAAAGCAGAATCCCCACCGTAGCGATCCAGAAATGCAGGTTCGCCATATTCCGCGAATAGAGGTCTTTCCGCCACAGGCGCGGCGCCATGTAGTAGAGAACCCCAAACACCATGAATCCGACCCAGCCCAACGCGCCGGCATGCACGTGGGCTACAGTGTAGTCCGTATAATGGGTCAGCGAGTTCACGGCTTTGATGGACATCATCGGACCTTCGAAGGTGGACATCCCGTAGAAGGTCACCGACACCGCAAGAAACTTCAGAATCGGATCTTCCCGCAGGCGATGCCATGCGCCGCGCAAGGTCAGCAAGCCGTTGAGCATTCCGCCCCATGACGGAGCCAGCAGGATCAGACTGAACACCATCCCCAGCGTTTGCGCCCAATCCGGCAGCGCGGTGTAATGCAGATGATGCGGTCCCGCCCAAATATAGACAAAGATCAATGCCCAGAAGTGAATCACCGATAGCCGGTAGCTGTACACCGGACGCTCCGCCGCTTTCGGCAGGTAGTAATACATCATGCCCAGGATCGGTGTGGTCAGCACAAAGCCCACCGCATTGTGCCCGTACCACCACTGGGTCATGGCATCCTGCACGCCGGCAAACACCGAATAGCTCTTCCAGAATGTCACCGGAATCGCCAGCGAGTTCACGATGTGCAGCAGCGCGATCGTGACAATGGTGCCGATATAGAACCACAACGCCACGTATAGATGCCGCTCCCGCCGCCGGATGATCGTCATGAAGAAGTTGATTCCGAACACCACCCACACCAGCGTAATCATCACGTCCAGCGGCCACTCCAACTCTGCATACTCTTTGCTGGTCGTGAGACCCGATAGCAGCGTGATCGCCGCCAGCACGATGATGAGCTGCCAGCCCCAGAAGTGTATTTTAGAAAGCAGATCGGAGAACATCCGCGCTTTCAGCAGCCGCTGCGAGGAATAATACACCGCCGCGAAGATCGCATTGCAGGTGAAGGCGAAGATCACCGCGTTGGTATGCAGCGGCCGCAAGCGGCCGAAAGTCAGCCACGAAAGACCGCCGTTGACCTGCCAAAAGGCCAGTTCGGCGGCCACAATCACACCCACCAGCATGCCGACCACGCCCCAGATCAGGGTCGCTTGGACAAACCGGCGCACGATCTGATCGTCGTAGGCGAACGTCTCGAGCGCCGTTGGGTTGTTGGATGCCATGCTCAGTCCTTGTCTATTTGCTTATTCGCTTTTTGCTCGGGTGAAGAAGCATCGCCGTTGGATTTCGGCGGTTGATCGTCCAATAAAATCCGGCGGGCGGGCGTATCCAGATCGTCGAATTGCCCGTGCCGCACCGCCCACAGATAAAACAGCACGAACGCCAGTACCAGCAATAGTGCCAGCGGCAATAATAGATAGATGATGTTCATCTTAAGCTCGCGATGCGATCAATAATACCGTCAGTGACGAAGCGGGCATCAGAATCGCCGCGACCAGCGGTCCGACCTGACCCGTCATTGCCAGCGTGGCGCCAATCAAATTGTATAAAAGCGCAATGACTAAATTGATATGTATGACTTTCATGGCGCGCTTCGCCAACCGAAAACTTTCGGCAATCGCCGCCGGACCGCGCTGCAAGGAAACAAAAATATCGGCGGCATCCCGCGCCACTTCCGCCGATCCCGCCGCCGAGATTCCCACCGTGGCGCGGCTCAACGCGGCGGCATCGTTCACGCCGTCTCCCACCATCGCCACGCGCTTATCGTGCGCCAGCAATTCCTCTACGTGCGCCAGCTTGTCTTCCGGCATGACCCGCCCGCGATAATCGGCGATGCTCAGTTGCGCTGCGATTTTTTCTACCGAGTGCGGATTATCGCCGGATAGTATCTCCAGCGGCAGATTCATCGTTCGCAATTCATTAATCGCCCGGCTCGAACTGCCCCGCAAGCGGTCGCCGAGGCTGAACACCGCTACGACATGGCCGTCGCGCGCCACCCAGACCATCGTATAGCCGGACTCGGCATCTTGCGCGGCTTTACTTGCAATCGCGGGTGAAATGGAAGTCACGCGGTCGGCGACATAACCTTCGGAACCGATGATATAGCTGTGTCCTTCAATCCGGCCTTCAATGCCTGCCCCCGGAATCACGCGGCATTCCTCGATTTCTACATCCGCAGTATTCACATCCTCGAAGGCTCCGGCGATGATATGCCCGGAATATTTTTCGAGCGCGGCTACCGCTTGCAATATCTCGTTCTTGTTTTGGCCTTGCGAAGATTCCGAGAAGTAACCGTGAACGATGGTCAGCTTGCCTTCGGTCAGCGTGCCGGTTTTATCGAGAATCACGTGATTCACCGACGCAAGCCTTTCGATGCCGTCTTGCCCGCGCACGAATATCCCCCGCCGGGCGGCCCGTCCCATCGCCACCGCTAATGCAACAGGCGTGGCCAGGCCTAATGCGCACGGACAAGCCACCACCATCAGCGCGGTGGCATTCCACAAGGCGCGGGACGGATCAATAAACAGCCAAATGATGATCGTGGCCACGGCCAGTGTCAGCACCGCCCCCACGAAATAGCCCGCAATGCGATCCATCACTCCCACAATCGGGGCGCGCCGGGCCGATGCGTTGCGCATCATCTCGGCTAACCGCGAGAGCCGCGTGGTTTCGCCTACGGCAATGGCGGTTAATTCCAACGGCGAACGTTCCACGCTGGATCCCGAATACACTGTATCGCCAGTAACCCTTCGCACCGCGCCGGGTTCACCCGTCAAGTGGGTTTCGGCGACCCAGCCTTCCGCATTCTCCAGCACGCCGTCCACCGGAATCGTTTCACCGGGTAGCACGCGTAGCCGGTCGCCCGCTTGAATTTCGGTCAACAGCACTTCCCGCGTTTGCCCGTCTTCGATCCGCCGCACCGTACGCGGGGTAATCGCCAGCAGATTTTCTCCGGCTTCCGCCGCCCAGCGTCCCGCGCGTTGCAAAACCAACCGTCCCGACAGCAGCAGGAAGATCAGCATGGATACGCTATCGTAATACACGTGTCCATGATTACTCAGCGTAGCCGAAAGGCTAATGGCAAAGGCGACTAAAATCCCCAGACTGATGGGCAAGTCCATATGCAGTACGCCGCGCCGCAATCCGCTCCATGCCCCGCGATAATACGGATAGGCCGAATAAAGCACCGCCGGCAGCGCCAGTCCCAGACTCACCCAGCGAAACAGTGTTGAGTACCCTTCTTCGATGCCGGTGACATCGCCTGCGTATTGCGACACCGCCAGCAGCATGATGTTGCCTGCACTGGCGGCGGCAATTCCCAGCCGCGCCAGCAGCGATCGCGTTTCGCGGCGACGCGCGGCGGACTCGCTTTGCTCGAGAATCGGATGCGGCGTGTAGCCGATATGATCCAACGCCCGCGCCAGCGCGCTCAGCTTGACTTCGGCGGGATTAAAGACGATCTCCACCACCGATTTGCCGATATCAAGATGGGCAAAATTAACGCGCTCACGCTCCAGCAGCACTTTCTCCACCAGCCAACTGCACGCGATGCAGTGCACGCCGTCCAGATAGAACCGCACCAGATACCCCCCCGCGCGCGGCTCGCCCAAACGCTTCAAGTACTCGGGATCATCCAAGTATTCATATGTTTTGCCGCTCACCTTAGCGGGAGACTTTTCGTCTCCGCCGTAGGCATCGCGCAAGCGATAGTATTCCTCCAAATTGCACTCATGCAGAATCTGATACACCGCTTCGCAGCCCGCGCAGCAGAATTGCTGTTCCGCGTTCTTGGCAATGCGCGACGACGGAACCGGCAGCCCGCAATGGGTACAGAGCACCTCGGTGCGGGATTGCGCATTCGTGGTGGATTTGGAAGGAACGGTCACGGCTTGGCGAAATTACCGATGTGAATTCCCGAACATATGAAAACATACGACAACCGGCGCTCGCTGAGTACCGGTTACGATATTTCAGGATTTATTATATGCGGCGGCGAAAATCTTGGCGAAGTCTTCGAGGGACGTCAGCATCGTGTTCTCCGCCGTTTTGGGCTGCGTGTGATGGAGCCTTCCTTCGTTGGACGCGCGGCTGAGTTCGGCATAGGCTTCCGCCACCGGTCGCGGCAGTCCCATCATGGTCATTCCGTTGATTGCGTCTTCGTAAGAAAACTGCACATAGGGCAAATCGGGTTTGCCGATGGTCGTGCCCAGAACTTTGGTCACTTCCGTCATGGTCACTTCGCCGTTGGGACCGTAGATGTCCGCGTGGGATTTTCCGCTGAAGTCCAGCGCCGACAACCGCCGCGCGGCATATAAACCGATATCGCGGGTAGCAATCATCGGCATTTTAGCATCGGGCTGCGTCGAATTCCCGATCATATTCATCATCTTGATCATCCCGATCATGCCGAACATGTTTTCCATGAAATAGCCGGGCCGCAGCGCGAGCACATTCACGCCGTCTAATCCGTTCAAGTGCTGTTCCAGATCATGCAGGCCGTTCACCGGGCCGACGCCTTCCGCTTGCTCGGCGCCGACGCTGCTCAGCGCAACGACATATTTCACGTTATTGGCTTTAATCGCGTTGATATAATTCTTGGCTACGCGATTCTGATAGCCGCGAAAATCAGCCGCTGCCGCCATATTGGGCGGAATCATCGCATACACCGCCGTCGCTCCGGCAAACGCCTTCGTCATCGCGGATTCATCTTCCAATGAACCGATGAACACTTCCGCGCCCTTGTCCGCCAGCGGCTGCAGTTTCTCAACGGAGCGGCCCACGACTCGCACTTTTTTGCCTTCATTCAGCAAGGCATGGCTGGTCACTGTTCCGGTATGACCGGTTGCACCTGTGATTACATACATCGCATTACTCCCCATGCTTTTTCCGCAGTGCTTCACACATGATTTATCATCCCAGTCCAAATTCCTGCCGGATCGTCTCGAATTCCGTCTCGATCCGCGCGCGTAAAAAGTCCAACTCAATCGTAAATCCTTCGGCGGCCAGTGAGGTCACGAAATCGGAATGCGTGCGGCCGTTGCGGTAATCGGGCATGCGCGGCGGCGGTGTCAAATATCGCTCCATCGTTTCCGTACCCGCCCGCAGGTTAATCACCGCATGATAAAACACCAGATCGCGATTGCGATAAATCGCCGTGCCCGCGATCTTGCGTCCGTGCCGCGCGATATCCGACGTGCCGACGTGTTCCAAATCGCTCACTCCTAATTGCGTCAGCGCGCGGATCACCGCCGCATTGCAGCTCTTGAAATATTCCGATGAATTCCGCTGCCGTTGATGCGCCAACGCGAGCGACACCACCGCCATCTCCGGCGATAGAATCACCGCACAGCCGCCCGTGCCCCGTCGCACTACGGGAATGTTGTCTTCCCGAATCGTTTCCGCGCGCAATTCCAGCGCGGGGTCGGAACCCTTGCCGATCACCACCATCGTTTGCGGCGGTACGAACACCAAGCAGCCGCTGCCCAATTCGCCGCTGGCGAGCTGCGCGTCGGGCAAGTCATAGGGCAGAAACGGAATGGAATCGGCGATTGCGGTCATCGTCAGATATGCAGCGGCTTGCCGGAAGCTTTAAAGCCCGCTTCCAAGAACGTTTCGCTGACCGTCGGATGCGCGTGCACCACCCGCGTCAGATCGTCCAGCGTCCCTTCCGTGCGCATGCACATCGAGGCTTCGGAAATTAAATCTGTCGCGCGCGCCGCCACCACGTGCACGCCCAGCACCTCGCCGTATTTCTGATCGGCCAGAATCTTCACGAAGCCTTCCGGCGCACCTTCCACCAGCGCCTTGCTGTTCACGCTCATCGGGAACTCGCCGCTGATGTACGCGATCCCCTGTTCCTTGAGCTGCTCTTCCGTATAACCCACCGAGCCGATTTCGGGATCGAGATAGAGCGTGATCGGCATGCGCAAGTAATCCACCGGCTCTTTCAGTCCCGTCAGATGATTCACCGCGCACATTCCCTGTGCCGATGCTACGTGCGCGAAAATGCGCCCGGTCACATCGCCGATCGCGTACACCGACGGAATACTGGTTTGCATGAATTCGTTGACGTGAATGAATCCGTTGTCCAGATCCAGCGGCACGTCGTCCAGAGGCGGCAGCACGGCGGTACGACGTTCGCAGTTGATCACCATGTCGGCTTCGATGGCTTGATCGCCCACCTGCACGGAATTCCCCTTCGCGCCCGTAAACGTCTTGCCGGTGAGGACGGTAATGCCTTGCTCTTTGAATTTGTCGGCAATGAACTTGCTCAGCGAATCGTCCAGCCAGCCCATGAGTTTACTTTCCGAAGCCACGATCGTGACCGTTTTGCCGATCAGCCGCAGCATGCTCGCCATTTCGCAGGCTATCGTATCGCCGCCCGCCACGATGATTTTATCGGGCAGTGTCTCACGGGTATAAAAGTCGTCAATTTCCACCACCAGCTTTTCCGGCAGCGCCGCCAGCGCGCGGCGATTGGGTCGCGATCCGGTGGCGATGATCGACTTCCCAGCCTGATACACTTCGTCGCCGACCCGCACTTGCGTGCCGCCGATGAGCGTCGCTTCGCCGGTGATCACGTCCACCTTATTTTTCTTCATGAGAAATTCCACACCCTTGACCAGCTTGGTCACGATGCGGTCTTTCTCGGTCACGGATTTCTTCCAGTTGAAGTGCAGCGCATCGCTGTCAATCCCGTCCACACCGAACACCGCGGCATTGCGGATGCGGTCGTAGAAGCGCGCACTTTCCATGAGCCGCCGCGCCGGAACGCAGCCCCAGTTCAGGCACATGCCGCCCATGCGGTGCTTTTCCACGAGGGCGGTTTTCTTGCCTAACTGCGCGGCGCGAATCGCCGCCACGTAGCCGCCCGGTCCGCCGCCGATAATAATCACGTCATAAGATTTCATATTAGGTTCCTCACTGCAGCAGCATGTTTACGGGATCGGACAATAGCGCCATTACGTCCAGTAAAAACCGCGCGACGTCGCCGCCGTCCACGATCCGATGATCCGCACTCAGCGATAGCGGCAGCACCTGGCCGGGAACGATTTGCCCGTTCTTTACCACCGGTTTTTCCATGATCCGCCCGATGCCCAGGATCGCAACTTCGGGATAATTGATAATCGGCACGCCGTAGGTTCCGGCAATCGAGCCGTAGTTCGTAATGCTGAATGTGCCGTCGCGGATTTCGCTCAGTTCCAACTTGCGCTCGCGTGCTCGCGCGGCATAATCGCTGATGATCCATGCCAGTTCGGCAATGCTGCGGCGATCCGCGTCTTTGATCACCGGCACGATCAACCCCTCCGGCGTATCCACCGCGATCCCCACGTTATAATAATTGTGATAGATCACGCGGTTGTGTTCGAGATCGAGGCGGCAGTTGAGCTTGCGGTTTTTCTTCAGCGATAACGCCACCGCCCGCACGATGAACGGCAGATACGAGAGATTCAGTCCGCGCTCCGCCATCGCCGCCTTTTGTTCGCGGCGCAGTTCCACCAGCTTTGAGATTTCCACCTCTTCATGCGCGGTCAGATGCGGCGCGGTGAACTTGGCTTGCGTCATGCGCGCCACGATGGTCTTGCGAATCTGCGAGAGTTCCTGGTATTCCACGCGTTCGCCGGACGAAGCGGGGAGGGGCGAGGGAATCGGTGCCGCCAGTACCGTGGAAGGTGTTAACGACGGTGCCGCCTTGCGCTGCGCCGCCTGCTGCACGTCTTCCTTCATCACCCGCCCGCCGGGACCCGTGCCTTTAATCGTGCGAATGTCAATCCCCAGTTCCTTCGCCATACGCCGCGCCACCGGTGACGCCAATACGCGCCCGCCGTTGGTCGAAGCCACCCTCGGCGCGCTGTCTTCCATGCCTTCGCCGGTTGCGGGCAGGAACGCATCATCGTGCGCGACTTCGATCTGCCCGACTACGCCGTAGCCCTTTTCTTCCACCGGTTCCACGTGCGGCCGGGACGGCGCGGGTTTGCCCTGCGCCAGTTCGATCTCGTCGCCCTTGCCTTCCACTTCCAGTTCGGCCACCACGTCGCCGACATTGATCACCTGCCCGACCTTGCCGAACAGATTCTTCACCACGCCGCTGCGCGGCGACGGAATATCGGCCACCACTTTATCGGTCTCGACCTTCATCAGCGAATCGCCTTCCTTCACGGTCTGGCCGCGCTTGACGTACCATTCCAGAATCTTGCCTTCGTGAATGCCTTCGCCGATATCGGGAAACTTGAAAACGAATACCATCGGTCCTCTCCTATGCCTCGAGGGCCTGCTTAATTGCGTAATACACCCGCTCCGGCGGGAAGAAATACAAGTCTTCACTCTTCGGCAGCGGCGGAATCGTGTCGTTGCCGGTGAGCCGTGCGGGGGGCGCTTCCAAGTGGTAGAACGCCTGCTCGCCCACGCGCGCGATAATCTCCGCCGCCACACCGAAACTCTGCGGCGCTTCGTGCACCACCAGCAGCCGTCCGGTTTTCTTCACCGATTCCACAATCGCGGGCGTGTCCAACGGATAGATCGTCCGCAAGTCAATCAGCTCCGCCGAGATGCCGTCCTTCTTGGCTTCGGCAATGGCTTGCTGACAGGTGCGCACGACTGCGCCATAGGCGACGACCGTAATATCCGTGCCCTCTTGCAGCACGCGCGCCTTGCCAATGGGAATGCGATACAATCCCTCCGGCACTTCCTGCTTGATGGCGCGATAAATCCGCTTCGGTTCGAGGAACAAGACCGGATCGTTGTCTTCGATCGCGCTGATCAGAAGCCCTTTAGCATCGTAGGGCGTGGACGGCATCACCACCTTCAAACCGGGAATGTGACCGTACACCGCTTCGAGACTGTCACTGTGCAATTCCAGCGCGCGCACGCCGCCACCGTTGGGAAAGCGCACCACCATCGGCATCGGCCGTTGGCCGCGCGTGCGATAGCGATAACGCGCCACGTGCGATACCAGTTGATTGAACGCCGGGTGCATGAAGCCGTCGAACTGGATTTCAATAACGGGCCGCAGTCCGGCAATCGCCATTCCCACCGCCGTGCCCATGATCGAAGATTCGGCCAAGGGCGAATCGAATACGCGCTGCGCGCCGTATTTTTTTTGCAGTCCGTCGGTGGCGCGAAACACGCCGCCTTCCACGCCCACGTCTTCGCCGAAGCACAACACTTTTTCGTCGTCGGCCAGTTTATTGTCGAGCGCCGAATTGACGGCTTGCACAAGGGTCATTACCGCCATTTACCGGCCCTCCTTCCACTTCAGAAAACTCTTCAGCGCGTCGCCTTGCTGCACGAGTTCCGGCACCGGCTGTTCGTAAACGTGAGACATGATTTCATCGGGGGAGTTGACCGGCCATTTCTCGGCTTCGGCAAAGGCGGCGTCGGCTTGCGCTTGTGCCTCAGTCCGCACTTGCTCTTCCAGCTTATCATTCCACAAGCCTTTGGATTCGAGATATTTTTTGATACGCAATAGCGGATCCCGCGTCTTCCACAATTCTTCTTCGGCGGATGGGCGATATTTGGAAGGATCGTCGGAGGTCGTGTGTGCGCCCATGCGGTAGGTTTCGCCTTCGATGAGCACCGGCCCGTTCCCCCCCCGTGCGTAGTCTACCGCTTCCTTCGTGGCGCGATAAACCGCCAGCAGATCGTTACCGTCCACTTGAATGCCGGGCATGCCGTAGGCGATGGCTTTTTGGGCGATAGTCTTCGATTTGGTTTGCTCGGCACGGGGATGGGAGATCGCGTATTGATTGTTGTTGCAGAAGAACACTACCGGGCACTGGAAGACCGCCGCCCAGTTCAAGGCTTCATGGAAATCGCCTTCCGAAGTACCGCCGTCGCCGAAATAGGTAATGACCACATCTTTTTTATTCTGATAATTCAGCGCGTGGGCGATTCCGGCGGCGTGCAGCAATTGCGAAGAAATCGGCACCGAGGTCGGCAGCACGTTCACGCCGGGGGGATAGACATTCCCGTATTCATTGCCGCCGAAGTAGATATACACCCGTTCCAGCGGCACGCCGCGCACCAGCCATGCTCCCAGTTCGCGATAGGCGGGCGCCATCCAGTCGTTTTTCTCTAATGCAATCGCGCTGCCCACCGCGCAGGCTTCCTGTCCCATGCTGGGCGGCAGCGTATACAAGCGGCCTTGCCGTTGCAGCGAGACCGCTTTCTGATCGGCCAGCCGCGCCAGAATCATCATGCGATAGGCATGCACCAGTTGCTCGTCGGAGAGCTTGGGCATCCAATCGGCGCCGACGATCTGGCCGTGTTCGTTTAAAATTTCCAGCCGCTTCCCGGCCAGCGGATCAAACGCCGCAAACAGCGCGTTATCCGGGGCGGATTTCGCAGCTTTTTTAGTCGGGGAAGCCGTCTTTTGTCCAGCCGGAAGGCTCATAGATCATTCCTTCAGTTGCTTGGTTCCGGGGAAAGCTTGAACGTCATCGTAGCAAGTGTTTCAGTTCGCGTGTCATCCTGAGCGAAGCGAAGGATCCCTTACGAGGGTCGGGATTCTTCAGCCTGTTTCCACAGGCTTCAGAATGACACTGATCGCCGTGGCGGGTCTGTGACCCGACCGGCGAAATTCGGGTCTCCCTCCGCTTCAGCGGGGACACGAAAGGGGGGGAGCGTCCTCGCTCCGCCGGAATCCTTTCGCCGTTGTCGGTTTCCTGACCGGCAATGGCAGCCAAAACACCCGCTCCCTATAATACGCCCAAACAGGGAGGATTCTCCAGAATATAACAACGAAATATAAGGATTTGACCGATTTTGGGAAAGCTGAATTGTGGATTTTCAGAGGAAAATTTTAGTCGGGGGCAAGATTTCACAGTGATAACACAAATAATATCAGGATTCTTGAAAAAATCCCCAGAATCAGTGTGAATAATGCTATCGAATGCCTCTCCGAATGCCTCTCTAAGTCATTCTAATCTTTAATGATCAGAAAGTTCAGAATGGCTTATTCGAGGGTTTCCGCCGCTTCCACATAGAGATTGTAAGTACGACGGTCAAAGCACACAAACACGACTTTTTCGAACGATTCATGGGATTGCAGGAATTCGCGGGCTTCGCGCAGGGCGATACGGCAGGCCAGTTCCACGGGAAAACCGTAGGCTCCCGTGCTGATGGAGGGGAAGGCGATGGAATGCAGAGAGTATTCAATGGCGAGACGGAAGCTGTTGCGGTAGCATTCGGCCAACAATGCGGTTTCGCCGCCATGTCCGCCGTGCCAGATCGGACCGACGGTGTGGATCACGAACTTGGCAGGCAGCTTGTATCCGGCGGTGATTTTCGCTTGACCGGTGGCGCAGCCGTTTAGCGTGCGGCATTCGTCCAGCAATTCGGGACCGGCCACGCGGTGGATCGCGCCGTCCACGCCGCCGCCGCCCAGCAAGCTGTTATTCGCGGCATTTACGATGGCATCTACGGCTTGTTTGGTAATATCGCCTTGGATAATCGTGATCCGTGAATCCATGACTCCTTGTCCGTATTTGATGAGGGTTTCTCCTCCCAAAATAAAATATGAGATCAGAGAGTCAAGTCAACGGTAACGATGAGCGAGAAACGATGAGCGAAGACAGAGAACCATGCGTTTGATCGCCGCGGCAGGCTCGCAGCCTGCCCGGCTTGCCGCGCACTGCCGCTTGTCATCCTGAACGAAGTGAAGGATCTCTCTTTCGTCGCCGTGGCGGGTGTGTCACCCGCCCGGCGGAAGGCGGGTCTCCCCCTGCTTTAGCGGGGGGACGGAAGGGGGGAGATAGTCGCCGAGCAGGATCCCCAGACCCTGCCGGAATCTTGTAGCGCCCAGCTTGCTGGGCTTTTTCACCGAGCGGGGTTTGTCTCCCCCTACTTCAGTGGGGGGACAGAAGGGGGGCACATTTCGGCGGGCGGTAGGGGCGGATTGAACGCAGTGGAACCCGCCCGTTCTTGTAGGGGCACCGCGGGCTGTGCCCTTTAGTTACGTCCGGGTTGCGCTGCGCTTAACCACGGCTCGGCGGAGATTGCTATTCGCGGTCCTTGATTTTCTCCAGCAACATATGGCGTATTCGCTGATATTCCTGTGTGTCATTCAGAGAGTCTCCATATGCCGGAATGGTCTGCACCTTCCCGTACAGTCTGTAACTGGAATCCAATAACTGAATGGCCCGTTCATATTGCCCCAACCCATTTGCACCACGCCTCGCGTAGTTAATAACATTGAATGAGATATATCCATGCGCTATAAGCGAATCAGCCAGCTCAAGCGTACGCAAATTGTCTGCGGATTGCGCTGCTTCCCACAAATAGGACTCGCGGGCTTGTTGTCGGTCCTCCTCGGAACATGGAGCGATCACCGAGATAACCATCGGACGAGGTTCATTGCCCTTGAGCGAGTTATATCCCGACATTGCAGGGGCGCTGTTGAGGTCTCCCCATTCCGTTCCGCGCCAATGAGCCCAAAAGCACAACCGCTGTCCGGCTACTGCCTCGGGCAATGTATACGTAAATCGAATTTGCGGGTTTCGATCCGCTCCACGCGGTTCCTGACCGGTTTTACGCCAACGGTTTTCTCGGGCGCCCTGCACCCAGGTATGATAAATCTGCAAATGGAGGAGATCAGGAAGCGCAGGATCCATGAGACAAGTCTCTGACAATGAATCCCAATGACCAATCTCAATTTCCAGTCCTTGCGGCCATGAAAAGTACTCTCCGCGATAGACGAATTCTTCCGGATTTCTCTTCTTTCGACGTACCTCAAGCACTAATTCTGCCATCGCACCAGTTACGTAGGTTGGAACATAGTGGTGATCACCCAGTGCGTACTCGGTTTCTCCGCAGTAGAAAATGAGACCTCCTGCTTCCATATGAAAATTCACATCGGCAGCGCTGGCCCATCCGACGAAGCAGAATACACAGATCCATAAAATAGTTCGCATGAGAATATCCTATAATTGGTTTTTTCGTAGGGGCAACGCGACCGTGTCATATTATTCCGGCCGGGTTGTGCTGGGCTTAACCGCGGCTCGGCAGGGTGGTAGGGGCGGGTCTAAGACCCGCCCGATCGGCCCAAAAAACCTCTTGACATTTTGTTCAAATTGTTGTATATTACACACAAATCACGGTCGCCTCAGCACTTACTGTTATCAACAACTCAAGTAATTGTTATTATGCATTCAATGAGTTATCCACACATGAGAACCCCATCCAAACCACTCATCATGTTGAGTCCTTTGACGAGTATTTACGGCTTCTCGAATTTCCGAACATCGCTTTTGGCCAACAGTATCCCGAATCCTAATTTTTCGGAATTTGGGACGGATGGTGCCGCCCAGTTCGTATCACCGGGTGCTTGTGTAGAGCATTCGTCAAATCGTTTGGAGGTTAGACATTCTAAGAATATAAGAAGAAAAAGAAAGAAGAAATATTATTCGAATAATTTCTTCTATCCCTCGTTTTTCGAAGAAAAAAACGGGGCACAGCAAACTGCGCCCCGCTCAACTGGCAATGATAAGAAATCGCTACTTCACCAGCAGCATCTTTTGCGTAGCCGTGTACCGGGGCGAGACCATGCGGCACAAGTAGAGTCCCGAAGCCACGCTCCGTCCCGCGTCGTCGGTGCTGTTCCAGAGGAACTGATACCGTCCGGCGGTCATCGTTCCGGAATGCAGCGTGCGCACGAGCCGCCCCGTAACATCGAACACTTCCAATCGAATATCGGCGGTCTCCGGCACATCGAACCGGATCGCCGTTGTCGGGTTGAACGGATTGGGCTGATTGGGATACAGCGCGAATTTATCCGGCAGATTGGACTGACGATCCGTCACCGGCAAATCAATCACCACCGTCAGCGGATCGGAGAAATCCGAATGCCCGAAGCGGTAAAGCGCGCTCACCGTGTATTCCAGTTCCGTGCTGTCGGGCTGCGGTTCATCCACGAAAAACGTATCGGTGATCATGTCCGCGATGAGAACGCCGTCACGAAACACCGCATAGCGAATCGGCTGCGGCGGCGCGAAACTGGCCACCGATTCCGGACGATACCACCGCAGCGTGACCGCGCCTTCATACTGCGACGCGCTGAGATCGTGGGGCGGATCGAGCCGCCACGCATGAATATCGAAATCGAGCAGATCGTGTTCCGCCAACGGCATCTGATCGGCCCGCCACATTTCGTAGCCGTCCAGCACCAGCACTGCACTGACCAGGCCCGCCGCCACCGAATCGTCTACGAAGGTCATGCCTTCCGAGGGAATTACCCGCCCGCCCGCATAGAGAATCGCTTCATCGAGATCCGGCGGCATCGGATGCGCATAACACACGGCGGTCAGCAAGCCCACTCCCGTCGGCTGTCCGGTGGTAAAGCGGATCGCGGAACCGCTCGTAATCGGCCACGCCGTTTCGGCCAGACTGTCCGAATACAATAACTCGATTCCGGTGGTTTGATTC
Organism: uncultured Alphaproteobacteria bacterium; assembly: GCA_964444755.1. Lineage (GTDB taxonomy): Bacteria > Electryoneota > RPQS01 > RPQS01 > RPQS01 > JAHJDG01. The sequence goes on from CAYUIF010000016.1 coordinate 32,865, forward strand.
GGCGACTCGATGCCCATCGTGCAGCGCGATGTGTACGGCAAATCACCGTAGATGAACAGAATATCGCAATCACCGGTGGCGGTGGGATAGAAGGCCGGATCGAGCAATTGCACTTGCCAGTTCAGCAGCATGCCGCTGGGAGCAATCAACCGCTGATTGATGAATTCCAGAATCCACCGTCCGTGCTCGCGATCAAACCAGGTGAACTGCTCGGCGCCCAATCCGGTGCGCATGTTGCCCCAGAACGGCGCAATGATTCCCGAGGGTTCGAACGACGATGGAATGGGCCGGTACTGCGACGCCCCCTCCAGATGGATTCCCGGCAGCATCCAGCCATTGGCATTCACCGTCAGCGTATCATCTGCCGCGCCGTAGAACGAAATCGGGAACGGCGTGCGCAGGAATATGGCGGAGTCGGGATGGGGGAACTCAAACGGTTCACCCGATCCGCCCCAGAGCGGATCAATCTCCGTCCACGTCACGGACCGCGGATCACCGTCATAGCGGTCATAAGCGCGGTAGCCGTAGGCATCCGGCCCCGTCGGCTCCGCCATCGCCGTATAGAGAATGATCTCCGCCAACGTGGTATCGCCGCTCTGAACCGTGAGCAACGTATCGTCCGTCAAGATCAGCGGCGGAATCAGATCGGCGGCGTATTGAATCGTCACGGCATATTGCGTCGCGGGAATCGCTTGGACAAATCGCCCGTTGGCGTCCGTCGTCAGCGTATCCAGCGGCGTGTCTTCAAAGACCACTTTCGCTCCCGGCAAGATCATCCCGCTGTTGAACCGCACCGTGCCCTTGACCACGCCTTGCGGCGCCACGGCCAGCATCGCGTTCAGCGTAACCGTATCGCTTTCCTCGATCTCGATATCGGGCACAAGATCCGTTTCGTAACCGAACTTGCTGAAGCGGACCGAATACAAACCCTCCTGCACGAAGATCGAATAGGCGCCGGATGAATCGGTCGTGCCGGCATAATCTCCCGGAGTCAGCGTAACGTTTGCCCCCGCCAACGGTGAACCGCCGGTTTGGGTGACAACGCCTTCCAGCCGTCCGGCATTCATCACCATCATCACCGCGTCATAGGCATTCAGAAAACCGAAGCCGTACGAGTTGTCTTCACCCACCGGCAGATAGCCGCTGTCAATCGCCGTGGTCATCAACGCTTCCTTGATGGTTTGCGGATCGCAATCCGGGCACGCCTGCCGCATGAGCGCGACCACTCCCGACACGTGCGGCCCGGCCATGGAGGTTCCGCTCCAGTCGGTTTGTTCGTATCCGCCGCCCGGTACGGACGAGTACACATCCACGCCCGGCGCGCAGATTTCCGGCTTGATCGCGGTTGGATCCGGCTCGCAGCCTGAAGGTCCGCGCGACGAAAAGCTGGCCAGATTGTAGGGCGGAGTCTGGTCATTGGTGGCGTCCACCGCTCCTACCGCAAAAATCTGCCACGCATTCAACTCAAACGTCGCCGGCGACCTCAGCCCCTGCGATCCTTCATTCCCCGCCGACCAGATAATCACCGGACCGGCCGCTTCGCAATTGGTAATTACCGTGTTCCAGTTGTTGTAGCAGGGCGTGCCCACATGCCATTCCGTTACCCCCCAGGAATTCTGAATCACATCGGGAACGTCGTCCATCGTATTTTCGTTGCCGTCCGGATCAATCAACCATTGGAAGGCGGTAAAAATATCCTGAATAAAGGGATTGCCCACACCCTGATCGATGGGATTGGTGGCAATCCACTGGGCATCGGGCGCCGCGCCGACGGTAATCGTGTCGCCATTGACGCGAATCTCCCGCCCGCACATCGTGCCCATGGTATGCGTGCCGTGATCATTATTGTCCGACGGGAACGTTGAACTGCCGATCAGATCCAGCCAACATTCACTGGCGGGCGCGGTCGTTCCGCGCCACCGCCCGGCTAAGGCCGGATGAGTGCCGGAAACCCCGGTATCCACACCGGCAATGAGCACGCCTTCACCCGTAATTCCCAATTCCTCGTTTACCCGCGTCGCTCCGGTTGCGCGTTGGCCGGGAGTCCTGGTGTGAGTATCCAGCGTATAGTTGGATTCTCGTCCTTCCGAGTCATAAGGCACCGGTTCGATCAGCTCCGCCTTAAAATTCGGACCGATGGATTCCACCGCCGGATTTTCGGCCAACTCAATAACTGCCTTGGCGTTACCGTAGACGACCACCAGATTTTCAATCCAGTAGGCCGTATGACCTTCGATAAATCCTTGTTTTTCAAGATCGTTAATTTGTGCGATAACCGGCCCCTGAGTCTCGGCAGCATTGGCGCGCAGGGCTTGAACCACTTGGCGGTGTCGCTCCGCCAGCGATGCTCGCTGAAGATGGAGTATTTGATCTAAAGCACGGATATCACGCGGATTGTGGAGTTTAATGATCGCGCTAAAGCGGGCGGTGTCAGCCGCTTGATTAAGCTGCACCAAAAACGCGGGATCGAATTCCGCACCGATGGCGGCAATCGTTGTGATTAGGCAAGCCAAAATGGCGGTTCGGACGCTGGATTTCAAAGCAGGCTCCTCAGTACAAATGACCACTGATACACGGTTTCAATGGAATCAACAAAGCCAAGATATCCATTTCCACTCCAAGTCACAAGCCAAATCCCGGATTCCATCAAAACGGCATGGGTTCGTATTATTAATACTCCTTGATACCGATGGACTCTGAAACATACAATAATCGTTGGATTTTCCCGTTTTCAGAGGGGAGGCAGGGCTTCAGGAACCGGAAAATCGGCGAGGGTCAGTGGGGTAAGAAATCCTGAATTAAAGGTTTAACATTTCTTCGAGTGGCTTGACTTTTTTTATTTGTTAAGGAAAGCCCTTGCGGCACCGTAATATGCTTAGTATATTTATTGTCACTAATACGTTAAATCGAACAATTCGACTGTGTGAAAACGTAACTGCTCAAATCATTGTTTTGACAGGAGAGGAGAACGGAATGAAGAAGATTGCCTTAGTGTGTATGATGCTGGCGGCGCTATGTTTGGTAGCGTTTGCCGGCGAGGCAGTGGATGTTAATGCTCGCAAAGCCGTGAGCAAGGAAGCAACGCCGACGGTTGCTCCCGAGATGAAGGTGGTTGAAGCCACCCCGGCACCGGTTGCCGATGCGGTGGACATCATGGCGCAAATCAAGGCGCTTGAAGAAGATGCGCTTCGTCTGGAAGCCGCCAATGATGAAGTCAGCCTCGCCGGCGTGAAGGCGGAAATCGAAGCCTTGTTGGCGCAGCTGGGTACCGAAGAGCGTCCGGTCGTGCACGTACTGGATGCCACCGGCGACGACTGCACCGATCCCATCGTCGTGACCCTTCCCGCGCAGTTCCCGTATTCGGATACGAATACCAACTGCGGCCGTCTCAACACCTACAGCAACACCTGCTTGGGCAGCTATGACGGCGGCGAAGACATCATCTATCGCATTGATGTCACGTCGGATGTCGTGGTCAATATTTCGCTCGTATCCGTTACAACGTACAAGGGTATGGCGATTGACGAAGACTGCCCGTTGGATGTTGGAACGACCGAGTGTATCGCCAAGATTACGGGTTCCGGAAGTCCGATCGCGATGAACAATGTCAGCTTGGTTGCCGGCACGTATTACATCATGATTGATACGTGGCCGTCCCCCAATTGCATTCCCACCTTTACATTGAATATTACCAACGCCGCCGTTCCGGGACGTTGCTGCTATCGCGTTGGCTATCAGTTCCAGTGCGTGGATAATACTGCGGCTCAGTGTACGGCTCTGGGCGGCACGTGGAGTGGCACGTTGAACTGCACCAACGATCCGTGCCCGCAACCCCCGGCCAATGACCTGTGCACCGGCGCCATTGATCTGAGCGTTCCCGGTTCGATTACCGGTGACAACACCACGGCGTTGAACGATACGATGGTTACGTGCGGCGCGGGCGGCACCATGGGTGCCCAGTTGTGGTACCGCGTGACCGGCGACGGCACGACCTATACCGCCAGCACCTGTGATGCGGCGACGACGTTCGACACCGAAATCTCCGTGTGGGTTGGCGACGACTGCGGCAACCTCACGTGTGTCGGCAGCAATGATGATGCGGGTGCGTTGTGCGCTCTTTCCAGCGTGCGTTCGACCTTCAGCTGGTGTGCGCTTCCCGGCGTTCGTTATTACATTGCCGCCGGCAGCTACAGCTATACGTCCGGCAAGGGAACCTTCGTGCTAAGCGTCACCAGTGACGGTGTGGACTGCACCGATCCGCTGGGCCGCTGCTGCTACGGTGATCCGGAAGCTCCGAGTTGCGCGGATGTCACCGAGTCTGAGTGTGTCACTTTGGGTGGTGAATGGACGGTTGGCTTGAACTGCACCGACGATCCCTGCCCGCTGCCCTTCCATGGCGACGATTGCACCGATCCGCTCGTGATCGCCGGCTTGCCCTATACGGATGCCCGTGACAATACCGGCGCCACCAATGTTTATGACGGCGCTCCCGCTTGCTTCACGCAGACCTATTATGATGATGGCGCGGAAGTCGTTTATGAATTGACCATCACCGAGAAGACCTGCATCGTGGCTACCTTGGATCAAGGCACCGATTATGATTATTGCAGCTTGTCCCTGTGGGCCGGTTGCCCCGATGTCGGTACCTGTTTGTGGGGTGGTTATGCTTCGTCAGGCGTCATCACTATGCCCTGCACCGAGCTTAACGCCGGCGTTTACTACATCATGGTAGACAACTGGCCGACCCCGGACATCTTTGAATACACGTTGACGGTGGATGCCTGCGAATGCCCGAGCCCCTGCGAAAGCTACGTGCTGTGCGGCACCCCGGCCGAAATCGAGCCCAATGACGTTTGCCCGGCTCCGGCCGAACAGGCGATTATCGGATGCGACGCCACCGTTTACGGTCTGCTGTGCCCGGTGACCGATGTGGACTACTGGATGGTCGTGGTTCCGCCGATGACCAAGATGTTCCTTGGACAGTTTGACGGCGAAAACTGCGATGTGAATCCCACGACCGCGATTGCCACCGATCTGTACTATGCTGACTGCTCGGTTGCCAGTGTTCCCACCACACCGAATCGCGCGGGTTGGACGCTTACCAACTCCGGTTTAGTGCCGTGGGTGCTGCAATTGAAGGTCAAGGGTACCGGTATCAGTCAGTACAAACTGACGGCGACCTGCTGCCCGCTGTTCAATCCGTGTGACGCTCCGATCGTCATCAATGCCGGCTACACCTATCATGCCGATGTCAACACCTGCCCGACCGACCCGTGCGGAACGGCTAATGTGGTTCCGGGCGTTTGGGAAGATGCGTGCGCCGGCTCCGGCTATAGCTCCGGTCCGGATGTCATCTTCATGCTGACCCTTTATGAAACCGCCAATGACATTGACATTACGGCGACGGCGGCGGGCACCGGTGATGAGCAAGTCATGGTCTTCACCGATTGTCTGGATCCGATGGGTACCTGCGTTGGTTCGCAGGATATGTTCGGCAACAATGCCGAAGGTGAGACGATCAGCAATCTCGTGCTCGTTCCCGGTACGTATTACATTTCGGTGTCGTACTACGGCAGCACCGGCTGCGGCGACATTGCGCTCGATATCACCAGCGACGTGATTCTGCCCGTGGAATTCGGCGATGTGGACGCAGTGGCGGGCGATCGTGCGATCACCCTCAATTGGAACACGATTACCGAAACCAACACCGATCATTTCGAAATCGTGCGTGACGGCGTGGTGAAGGGCCGTGTGGATGCCGCCGGCAACAGCACCACCAACCGCAACTACTCATGGACCGAAGACGGTCTGGACAACGGCGTGAACTACACCTACACCTTGAAGGTTGTGGATGTGAACGGTGCGGTCAGCGATGTGGCCACCGTGAATGCCACCCCGAGCTTCGAGAATGGCGTAGTGACCGAATACGCGCTGCACCAGAACTACCCGAACCCGTTCAACCCGGCCACCACCATTGCCTTCGATCTGAAGGATGCCGGTTTCGTGAACCTGAAGGTCTACAACCTGATGGGTCAGGAAGTGGCTACGGTCATGAACGGCAGCATGGTCGCGGGTCGTCACATGGTGACCTTCGATGCCAGCAACCTCTCCAGCGGCATTTACCTCTATCGTATCGAGGTGAATGGCTTCGCGGCGGAGAAGAAGATGCTGCTCATGAAGTGATGCGTTAGCATCATCCTGAAAACCGCACCAGCGGTTTGAAGGATCTCTGTTATGCGGGGCGGATCATGCGATCCGCCCCGTTGCTTTTCAAGGAAAGCGGACAACCCTCCGGGTTGTCCGCTTGTTATTGGTGATCGCTGTTCCGATCGGCGCCGGAGCGCTATGACCGAATCATCGTCAGCAGCATCTTGAACCGTTCGGTGGCCTTTACGCCGTGCGGAATGTGCGCGGGCATAATGACCGATTGCCCTTCGCGGACGGCAATCGCCGTGCCGCCGATCAAGACTTCCGCTTCGCCCTCCACGATTTGCACCAGCGCGTCGAACGGCGCGGTGTGCTCGCTCAATTCCTGACCGCGATCGAAGGCGAACAGCGTGACATTGCCGCTGGGGCGCTTGAGGATGATCCGGCTGACGATGGAGCTGCTGTTGTATTGAACCAGATCTTTCAGCGCAAACGCGGTTCTCTGCAATTCTTCCGCAGGTTGCATTTCATCATTCATGATTGACTCCATTTTTTCTTCCCACACTGACCATATATAGGGGATCAGCCTCGCATCCCAGCAGATCCTTCACTTTTCCTTCCTGCAAATAGCCGATGGCTACCGATCCTAAGCCCAGCGCTTCCGCCTGCAAATGCAGGTTCTGGGCGGCATGTCCCATTTCCATGAAGACATAGCGCAGCGCCATCTCGCCGTACATTTTTTCCATGCGTTCGGTTACAGAAGCGAGCACGATGTTGACCGCAACTTTCTTTATAAAATCCTGTTTGGTCGAAAGCTCGCACAGCTGCTTGCCGAACTTTCCGCGCTTCAGAGTAACCAGATGGTGTTCGTTTACACCCGGTCCGGGGCGATAATGATAGATCCCGGCGGCGATCTCCGCGCCGTGCTCCACCACCGCGTAGATTTCCAGCGGATACGCCCCGCCCGCTGAGGGCGTAGCGCGCAATCCGTCTGCTCCGGTAATTCCCTGAACCGACCATAAGAGCTGCGCGAGTTCGGAGAGTGTGACCGGCGCGCGGGTATATTCGCGAATCGAACGGCGTTCGAACAGCGCCCGTTCGAGGGCATAGCGGCTGCGTAGTTTCGGCGGCGGCAGGGTGATGATGTCGGTGCCGCCGGAGGTGCGTTTGGTTTTGGATGCCATTCCTGTTGCTCCGGCAATCCTAATGTATTTTTTCGCCGCGGCGGCACGAGGTTTCACGTGCCCCGCCTGTTATTTCTCTTTCCCCACACTGAGTACGTATAACGGCATCCCGGAGGAGCCGGTCAATTCTTGAATCAGTTCATCGTGGAACGCGCCCACCGGAACCGCTCCCAGGTTCCGCGCTTCCGCTTGCAGCAGCACATTCTGCGCGGCATGTCCCGCTTCCAGAATTGCATAGCGTTCGGCGCGCTCGCCGTAGCGCTTTGCCGTTCGTTCGGCGATCGCTACGATGATAATTCCCACCGCTCCTTCGGCCACGCAGGTCTGCCCGCAGGCACGATTCAAATCGGGTGACGGATCACCTTCGCGCACCAGTTCCAGCCAATGCTCATCGGGTGGCCCCGGAATATAGCGATAGACTCCGGAAGTCAAGCCCGCCACGCGCTTCACGGCAATATAAACATCCAATGGGTACAACGCTCCCGCGGAAGGGGCGGTGCGCCAGCCATTATCAGACGTAATCCCCTGCGCCGCCCATAAGAGTTGTCCCAATTCGCTCAAGGTCAATGAGTCGCTGCTGAACTCCCGCACCGACCGCCGCTCGTCCAATACCTGTTCCAGTGATTTACTGCCGACCAGATCCGGGGGAGGCAACGGGATTGGCTTGGGTGGCTCTGTTGCCCCTGCGGCAAGGGTGATCAGCACCAGCCCCAGAATGCGATAAGCTTTGTTAATCATAGACTTGAACCGATCTGATGATCAACAGCCGGAGACAAATCCCATGAGAGGCAATACTTGATCGTCCTTTGAATTGTGCCATCAACATAAGCAATTGTTGCGAATTGGGCAACAGCAAGCCCCATCGAACGGCTCTAAGGTAAAGTAAAAAATAAAGTTTTGAGAGAACGATACATTTCATATCAATATCATAAAAATATTGAAGACTTCGTAGTCAAGTGTTGACAATTCAGAATGTGAACTATACATTACCAATAGATATAATATATCTTCAAATCCATTAAGTCAAGGGTTGATAACCTCAAAGGAGGCAATATGACACGAAAATTATTGACTTTAGCGGTATTCCTCCTGTTGCCGACTATTGCTTTGACCGCGCAAAAAATCATTCCAGACTTCGCCTCGCAAGTCCCGGCCCATCGCGGTTCGCAGACCTTGGATCAAGGCGGCGAAGACTGCTTCAGTGCTTTTGATCTGACCCTGGCGGGATATGTGGTTCCGTTTTCCATTTCCGGCTTCACTGACGATGCCCTGAATGATTACGATTGCTCGCTGTTCGGGCCGCTTCCGCCGCCGTGCTGGGACGGCTGGTACGACCAGTTTCAATCGTGTGCGGGGGGTGATGTCGTTTACCGCTGGACGGCTCCGGCCAACGGTGATTACACGTTCTCGCTCTGCGGCAGTGACTTCGACACGGGACTACTTATTTTCAATCCCGCCTGTCCGCCGACGCCCGGTGACTATCTCTGTGGCAACGATGATCAATGCGGACTGCAATCGGAGGTGTCGCTGCCGCTGATCGCCGGACAGGAAGTGCTGATCGTGGTGGACGGCTACAGCGGCGCGTCAGGCCTGTACACGCTGACGGTGGCTCAGGCGGCTCCGCACTGCACCTTCGATTCCTTCTACGATATTGCCACACCGCTGAACCCCGAATTGCTGATCGGTGCGGAAGTGATGAATACCACACTGGTTCCTTCCACGCTGAATCATGTGCTGGGCCGCAGTTTGCTAGTGGGCATGCATTCCGCTGATTTTCTCTCGCTGGATTTCCTGGCCATCAAGCTCAATCAGTATCTGCCGCTGCCCGGCCCGCTGCCCGAATTTCTGTTCTCCATTCCGGAATCGGATATCTCTCTCAGTCAGCCGCTGTCGTTTTGTTTGATCGAACGCGGACTGGGGGTGGAGCGCGATGAGCTGGTGATGCCGTCCGTGGTTTCCGATGCCAACGGACCGTTGATCCTGCTGGCCGGTGAAGCAACCGGACAATTCGCCGTCTTCAATTTGGAAGGAGATGTGGTAGCGGGGCCGTATTCCGGCGCGGATCTGGGCTTAATCAATTTCAGTCCGCGGATTATCGTGATTGATGATGATATCCTCAGCCTTTATGTCTATGATCAGACGAATCAGTTGATCCACACCATTGATTTGTCCCTTGATGCGCCGCCGGTGCTGATCGCCAGCACGCCGCTGCCGTGGACATTGCCGCCCACCGCTCAAATCGAGAGCATGTGGCTGGCGGACTCGTTTTTCGATATCTTCGTGCAAGTTGATCTCGGCGGCAGCAGCGAAATCCGCGCGCTTAATATGAGTGATCCGCTCGCTCCGGCTCCCGGTCCGACCTGCACGATTGACACGGAAATTCTCGCGATGAGTCTTTCCAGCGGCTTTGGTCCCGCCGGTACGGGTCAGTTGGTCGGCCTGCGGCCCGGCTTCACCGGATTCGAAGTCATCGTTGGCGAGCCGTTGTTGCCGGCGCCGCTGCCGCTGTATCTGCAGCCGGTGGGCACGATTCAGATTGCCTCGGAAGATGAACTGAATCTGCAGGGCACGATTGATATTCACGGTTCGCTGTTGGGTCCGTGGTGGCCGGATCGCGTGCGGTTTCAAACCAGCTACGACGGCGTGAACTTCACGGATTTCTTTGTGGATTATGACGGCCTGGATCATCTGGCCCATACCGTGAGCCCGTCGCCGTTCTACGGTGACGGTTGGCAGGCGCAATTGACTCCCGCCACCGTGGAACCCGAATCGTTGTATATCCAGTTATGTTACGAAATCGAAGTCAACGGCGTGCTGGTGTATGTCGTGCGCAAGGTTAAAATCCAGGATGCCTTCAAACCCGATGTGGTTCAACCGGGCGACGATGGCGAGATCGTATTTCCGCCCGTCGAACCGGGTGGTATCGTCCATCCGCATCCGACGCGGGTGGACTGCACGGTGGTCTTCCGCCGCATTCCCCCCGAATCCGTAGCCGATTCCATTCGTTCCATTGCCCAGCGCCGCGACAGCTTGTCCAGTTGGGGCAGTGGAGTGTCGGGCGGCGATCATTGCGGTCCCACCGCCGCCGCGTCCAATCTGTTGGCGTTAGCCTCGCGCAATGCCGATCTCTGCAAACTGCTGGAAAAATTCTGGGGGCGCGCCCCCGGCACAGGCTGCGCGAATCCCACGCCCGCCGAGCTGACCAAGCTGCTCAAGGAAATCGGCAAATGCATGAAGACCAACGACGGCCATTGCGGCACGTGGGCGTCCGACATTCTGCCGGGCATCGAATGTTTCATCAAGAAAATGCAGCGCGCGTTTCCCGATTCCACGCGGCCGGATCCGAATCTTCGCGTTCATTGGATTCCCTGCGGTTCCAACTACGATTCGCTGAAATGGGAAGACATCAAAAAGGAATTTATCGAACGCCATCAGACCGTCGAGTTCCTGGCCACCGACACGCTCAAGAGCTACGGTCATTATATGACGCTTAAATCCATGTCCGAACCCGATTCGGCGGGGATCGTGACGGTGGAGATTGCGGACTCCTGGGATGACACCGTCTGGACCGTGAAAATTGATACCCGCAAATCGCCGCCGCGGTTCGTCGAGCCGTTGCCCGCCGGTGATTTCTGGGGACAAATCACCGCCGCCTTTGCCGTCTCCAATCCCGATTCGCTCACCGCCGATGATTTCCGCGAGCGATGGGGCGATCTCGCGCTCGATGAAGATCGCTACTCGTGGGATATCGTGCAGATAGAGTCCGGCGCGTCCACGTCGTTCCCCATTGATGATTCCGTTCCCGGCTGGTGGACCTATGGTGTACGGGTCTGGACTCCCGAAGGCGACAGCGCCACGACCTATCGCACAATCTATATCGCCACGCCGCCGGAATTGGTCATTCACGCCGTCGGCAGCGATGTCGAATTGAATTGGCAGACCGATCCCCGCGCCGTCGGTTACATTATCTGGGTAGCGGACGCGGCGGGCGGTCCGTACACGCTGCTGGATGTTGTGGCGGCACCGCCCTACACGATCAGTTTCGGCAGTGACGATCAGAAATTCTTCCGCGTCCAGCCCAAGTGGACGAATTAGTTAGAGCGCCATCGCCCCTCAGAGTATGTCATTCTGAAGTCTGCTTCAGCAGGCTGAAGAATCCCTCTTTCGTCGCGCGGGGTATTATTGCCCCGCGCGCGATTTATTTTCGGGCCATGGCGGGTGTGTCACCCGCCCGGTCAAATATGGCGGCAGTTGCAAGACTGCCGCGCTGTGTATTTGCATTTCAGCGTAAGTTTCTTTAGCTTCTGTCCATCAGCAAAGCAGATAATGAAGGATCTATAAACATGCCCGAAACCTTCCCGCTGTTTATTCCCGGCGCCGCCACGCGCGGCCAGCCCCTCGATGTCTTCGCACCGTGGGATGGAGCCCATCTCGCCGCCTGCGAAACGGCCGATGGCGCCGCGGTGGAGCAGGCGCTGACCACCGCGCACGCGCTCTACCTTAAGCGCGAGCAGTGGCTGCCGCTGCCCAAGCGGCTCGCAATCCTTGAACGGCTGATGGAACTCCTGACCGCGCAGCTCGATCATTTGGCGCGGGAAGCCGCGCGCGAAGGCGGCAAGCCGTTTATAGATTCCAAGGTGGAAGCGATCCGCGCAGTGGATAGCGTGCGCATCTGCATTGAGACCATGCGCACCCAAGCGGGACGCGTCGTGCCCATGAATGTCAATCCCGCCTCGGCGGGACGGCTGGCGTTTACGCAGCTCGAACCCATCGGCCCGGTCGTCGCGTTCAGCGCGTTCAATCATCCGCTGAATCTGATCGCGCATCAGGTTGCCCCCGCCATCGCGGCCGGTTGTCCGGTCTTGGTCAAGCCGGCTGAAGCCACCCCGCTCTCGGGTTTGCGTTTCATCAAGCTGCTCTACGAAGCGGGACTGCCCGAGGAATGGTGTCAGGGCGTGATTTGCGAGAATTTCGAGGTCGCCCATCAATTGCTGACCGATCCTCGCGTGGCGTTCTTTACGTTCATCGGTAGTGCGCGAGTGGGGTGGATGCTGCGTTCGAAACTCGCCCCCGGCACGCGGTTCGCTCTTGAACACGGCGGAATCGCCCCCGTGATCGTGGCCGCCGATGCCGATATCGTGGATGCGCTGCCGCTGGTTGCCAAGGGCGGGTTCTATCATGCGGGACAAGTCTGCGTGTCCGTGCAGCGAGTCTTCGTGCATGAATCCGTTGCGCGTCGCTTCGCTGACCGGTTAGTGGAGCGCGCTCGCACGCTGAAGATCGGCGATCCCACACTGCCCGATACCGAAATCGGCCCGCTGATTCGCACGGAAGAAGTCAAGCGCGTCCACGAATGGGTGATGGAAGCCAAGCAGAGCGGGGCGGATGTGATGTGCGGCGGCCAGCCGCTCTCCGAACGGGCTTATCAATGTACGGTACTCTTTAATCCGGCCGATGATGCCCGCGTCAGTCGCGAGGAAGTGTTCGGCCCGGTGGTGTGCATTTATCCTTATCGCGATCTGGATGATGCCATCGCCCGCGCCAATCGCACGCCCTTCGCGTTTCAGGCGGCGGTTTTCACGCGGGATCTCGCCACGGCATTGCGCTGCTATCGCCGGTTGGCCGCATCGGCGGTGATGGTCAACGATCACACCGCGTTTCGCGTAGACTGGATGCCCTTTGCCGGTTTGCAGCATTCCGGCTTCGGCATCGGCGGCATCCCCTTCACCATCCGCGATATGCAAAGCGAAAAGTTAATGGTGCTGCGCTCGAAGGAATTATAATCTCGTAGGGGCGCACCCGTGTGTGCGCCCGTTCTTGTAGGGCCATAATTCATTATGGCCGTATTCTGGTAGGGGCGGGTTGAACACCGTGGAACCCGCCCGTATATTTCCGCCTGCTTCAGCGGGGGGACGGAAGGGCGGTCGTAGGGGCACAGCGTGCTGTGCCCATCTTCGCCGAGGCAGATCCCTGATCTGCCCGGAATCTGCCGCACGATCGCGCCGAGGCACCCGTCCTCGGGTGCCCGGAACATACACAATCTCGCCGAGCCGTGGTTAAGCGCAGCGCAACCCGGCCGGAATGTTTTACGAGCGTGTCATTCTGGACACCGCGTCAGCGGGCGTCCAGAATCCCAAACATAACAAGCGAATCTTCACTCGTTCATCTCTTATCACTCTCCGCCTCTGCCATCTTGGCAACCGCCGAATTATCAATGTCTGAAAAAAAGCGAATGCACTTGATTATTTGAACAAATGTTCATATATTGAAGTTAAAATTTTCTTCCTTTTCAACTTTGCAGAATTTCAGTATTTTCTTAGGATTCCAGAGTTCGTTTGGTCAAAAACATTTCCGCTATTCATACTCTAAGGTCAACATGAAACCACAACTCTTATTTGCCGGGCAAGGTGGCGGCTCGTGGGGCTGTTTTCAGGCGGGTGCGCTGCACGAATATTTCGCCGCTTCGCTAACTCCCGCCTACGATGGCGGCTTCGGAGTTTCCGTCGGCGCGCTTACCGTTTCGCAGCTCATGTCGGCTGATCAGAGCGTCATTCCCGACCGCGCCCGCCAACAGCAGAATGTTAATGTACTGCGCGAGTTTTGGCTCGAGCGCATTACCGGCGATGCTTCCATCTATCGTTCGTGGCCGAAGAAAAAAGGCCGAACGTTATTGCTCAGCGCGGCGCTCTCGCTCATTAAAATCGGTGAAGGTTCAGGGGTATCCAAGCGCGATTTGCAAGCCATTGCGGTGGCCGTCTCCGAAAACAAACCATCTGCCTACGATAATGCGCCGTTGATCAAGCTGGTGGGCGAAGCGCTCGCTGGCAAGCAGTGGCACCCATCCGTTAAAGTGGGACTGGTCAACATGCGCACGGGTCGCTATGAAGAGCGCACGTTGGCCAATAATCCCGAATGGCTCGACGATCTCATCGCCTCCACCGTGATTCCGCTGGCCTTTCCGCCCGTGCGCGATCAATTCGACGGTGGCGTCACTGACGTCACGCCGCTGAAGGGGGTGTTCGCGCGTTTTCGCGAACTCCGCCGCGCATCGCCCGATAGCCTTCAGGAACTGCATGTCTATCGCTGCAGTCCATTCCCCCGCTATGAGGATACGAAGCACAGCTACACCAACTTGCCCGCCGTGTTGTTCCGTTTGATCGAGATCATGGTGGATAATACCGACCGCGAAGACTACACCGCCGCTCGATTCCGCAACGAAATCTCAATGGTCACGAACCAAGCCCGCGAAGCGGGCAATGATGACGTCAAGCGGAAGATGGATTTGTGGCGGGAAAAATACGGCGAGATTGCGATCTATGTGATCAGTCCCACCGATGAGGATATCAAGCAGCTTCCGGTCAACTCCCGCAGTTTCGATCCAGCCAAACTGAAATCCAGTTTTCTGTGCGGTCGCACTGCCATGCAAAAATTCCTCGCCGATAAAGAAAAATTCCGCTTGGAAAATCTGCTGCCGTTATAAAAAACGCGGGCGGGTCTCAGACCCGCCCGCGTTCATCGCTTATCGTTCATCGCTACTTCAGCAGCATCATCTTCTGCACCTGCCGCACCTTGCCCGCCTGCAAGACAGCAAAGTACATTCCCGAACTGAATCGCGCGGCATCCCACTGCACGTGGAATTCTCCGGCCGGACGTACGCCATCTATCAGCACCGCCGCTTCGCGGCCCGTCACATCGAAGACTCGCAGCGAAACGTGCATGGTTCGATCCAACTCGAACCGAATCTGCGTGCTCGCATTGAACGGATTAGGATAATTCCCCTTCAAGCGCAACTCCGCCGGATACGCCGTATGCAATTCTTCAATCGCGGACGGGCGGGCGGGCAAGACCAAGCCGGGATCGCCCAGCAGCATGCAGGAGAGCGATGTTTGCCGCGTGGGGCTAAAGGCATCAGATCCCCACGGATATGTACGAATAAACTCTCGCTGTCCGAATAACCATAAATCACCGAGGGTATACGTCGAATCGGCAAAGGCAATCGAGAACATCGCTCGGCGGAAAGTAATCCCGGTAAATGCCCATGAGATATTCGTATTAGCAAAGTACCCGATGGCGCCGCCGTTCGGATTATACAGCAAAGCTAATGCGATTCCGCCCATATCCAAGCGCGGCGCGGAAGCCATATCGTAACAGGTATGCAACTGAATCGTATAGCGTGGATTATTGGTCAAATCCGAAAAGAAGCCGGAATCCGCAAGACTTGAACCGGACCATACCCCAGCGCCGCCATGCCCCGAATAAACGGATATAAAACTGCCGCTGTTATAGTTGGCGTGAATTTCGTCCTGGTCTCCATGCCACGGATTTCCCGCCGGCAAACCCAAATAATCTCGTTCGATTAAATACGTTGACGGCACCAACTCCGCCAGTGGCTCTGAAAAATCGTTCCCGAAGTGAAACATCGTATCGTCATAATCGGCGATCAAGTGAATGCGCCGTTGCCAGTCGCCCTCGGTAGACGATTCGTACTGCTGACATTTCTGATAATAATTTGGTAGTGCGGTTTCCCATGTCGGACTCCACGGTAATCGTCCAATACTAAGTATCAGGGACGGCGGAAGCGCCGTCGAGTCCGGATGCCACGCATAGAACACATCCGAAAAATAACTGTAAACGATCCATTGATCACTGACATACTGCGAGTCCACTTCGATATGACTCGGCACGACATCATGAAACCCGATAATGAACACGTCGCGCAACTGCGGCAATGCCCAGTGCTCCCGCGCATAATGAAAAAACTCCTTCAGTACCGTATCCGAAGGAGTTCCGTTTCCGAATTCGTTCCAAATGTCATCCGTGGCCACCACCATCGCGGTACGGCCATGGCTCTGCCGCCAAGCGGCCAAATCGCTAATCCACGGCGTGCTCGCGATCAGCGAGTCGGTGGTGACGATCAGATAATCGGCGGAGTTGGCCGGATCGTGCAGATCCGCATAAACTCCCGCCGCCGACAGCAGAATGGCCGTCAGCAGAAAAAGGCTGGTTCGCATAGGTTCCTCAAGGTTTGAAATCGTTCAAAACAGATATAGACCGATTCAAGCTTCAGGCAGCCTATCAAGTCTGTCGGGTTG
This sequence comes from uncultured Alphaproteobacteria bacterium, assembly GCA_964444755.1. Classification (GTDB taxonomy): domain Bacteria; phylum Electryoneota; class RPQS01; order RPQS01; family RPQS01; genus JAHJDG01. Next base: position 49,288 of record CAYUIF010000016.1, read on the forward strand.
CCTCCCAATCGTTGAATCTATCCGCCGCAAACGAAAAACCGTTAGCGAAACCTACAGCGATACCTCCGATTTTCTTAAACTAAATATACAACCGAATCCCTGCCTTGTCAAGTTATTCCATAAAATCAAATTATTTAGGACAAGACAGTCCAGTCTCATTGCACGATCATCGTTCCCACGGTCTTTTCCGCCCCAATCACCATCGGAAACGTCCCCCGCTGGGTCGGATTGATCTTGATAATTGTCGCATTCAAAGCCGGTAATAGCTCATAGATTTCCAGTTCCTGAATTTCGAATAATTCCTCGCGCGGTTCGGAATCGTAGCGCGCAATGACCAATTGAACCGGTTGATTTACCTGAAGAACTACTTCCTTGGGAGTCAGTTCTCCGCCGGACAACCGCAAATCAAAGCGATTTGATGCACCGGTCTGATCAGAATCCTTTCGTTTCTTTCGAAAAAACAGAAAGATCAACAGACCCATCACGGCTACCACTTCGATTAGCAATATCCATGGATTTTCAATCATTTACGCCCTCGTGCATGAGCGACCCATTCGCCATCGAAAAGCAATCCTTTACTGTACAATATGTCATATTTGGTCAGTTTGCATCGCAATATCACCGATATTCATTGACTCGAATGAAAAAATTCATTACCTTTACACAAACGGGAACTTTTGTCACCCGTGTGGGTAAGAAAGAATGCAGCCAGTGAGAAATGGTACAAAATGCTCGCAAGGGCGAGCGGGGAATTAATTCAGCGAAAGGATGATGAAACAATGGTGATTCTCAACATCCAACAGGCTGCGAAGTTCTTGGGAAAGACTCCAGCCGCTCTTCGGAACGGCTATAAGCGGTGGGGCGTGCCTCATTTTCGGCTTGGCGGTCAGATCAAGTTCACGCAAGAAGCCTTACAGGAATGGGTCGAGAAAAGCATGGTCGAAACGGAAATGACCGAATCGGCCAAGCCGAAGCCGGTCTCCCCGACCGACGGTCGTCGCGGCAAGCGAGTCCAGACCAAGGCAACTTCGCGGCCTTAGCAGGAATACGATAAAACGATTCCGGCGCAAGTTAAAACGGGTGTTCCGTCCCTGCGGAGCACCCGCTTCGTTTTCATTGACTGTCCGAATCTAAGTGAGGACGGTTTCATCCTCCGCTCGCCAGGCCGGATCCACGATGCACAGGAAAACCAGCTCGCCCGGTCCGACCGCGAGAATCCGCTGCCGCGCCTGCGGCGGAATATAGACGGCATCGCCCGCCTGCACATCGCGCTGTTCGCCGTTGATCTCAACGCGACCCGTTCCGCTCAGGATATAGTAGACTTCACTGGTGGATAGGATATGCAAATCCGACCACTGTCCGACCGGCAGCCGCGCATGGGCCAGACTGTAGCGATGAGCCACCGGATCCTTGTCGGGATTCAGGAGTTCGCGCAGAATCGTGTGATCCCCGGCGATGAATTCCCGACAGTCTTTCAAGGACTTAATCAGCATGTGCCGGCGATCAGGATTTGGTCCAAATCCCGATGGAGTAGCCGTCCGGACTTTGCACGATAGCATAATGGCCGAAACCTTCGGGAAGCTCGGTTTTAAGCCGCATCACGCGACCGCCTAACCGCTCCGCCTTCGCCAGAGTAATCTCGATATCCTCCACTTCCACGTAGTTGTGGAAGCCGCTGATTTCGGGCATCTCGCGAATCTTGCTCAGCCCGCCGATATACTCGTCTTCGGCGGTGCTGATGAGCAGATAATCATCACCGAACAGCTTGCTGAGTTTCCAGTTGAATAAGGGTGCATAGAAGGTTACGGCTTTTTCCATATCCGTAACCGGAATTTCGACATGGGCGAAGGTGAACATTGAACGGCTCCCGTGCGATGGATTCGCTTGGTGTAATTACTTATAATTGATATGATAAGGGCAGGTCCCCACCCCTTGTGCTTTACGGTAGTGGTTTTAGGGCACAATGTCAAGCCAAGTGAAGGCTGCCGATGAATCGGGAACCCCCGACCTATAGTTAACGTATGCAAGAGGACATTTCCCATCAGGATGGAGCATCATGATTAGACTGAAATCGCAACTTCGTAAGCTGTGGTTGCCGTCAGCCGCCGTATTATTAGCATTGGCTGCAATCGGTGCGGGCGATCCGCAGGCGGCGGGATTGGTGGTCGGTTCGCCGATGCCGCCGTTTTCCCTGAAGAATATTGACGGTTCGATGGTGGCTGCGGACGGCTTTACAGGCAAACAGGCGGTGGTGGTGATCTTTTCGTGCAATCACTGTCCGTTCGTGCAAGCCTATGAAAGCCGGATGATCGCGCTGGCCAACGAGTACCAGCCCAAGGGTGTTCAGTTTGTGCTGATCAATCCCAATGATCCGAAGAAAGTGCCGGAAGACAGCTACGAGAAAATGCAGGCGCGGGCGGCGGAAAAAGCCTATCCGTTCCCGTACCTGTTGGACGATACGCAGAAAATCGCCAAGACCTACGGAGCGGCGCGCACGCCCGAAGTGTTCGTATTCGGACCCGACCGCAAGCTGGTGTACTGGGGACGGATTGACGATAGCTCCGAAGCAGCGCAGGTGAAAAAGCACGATTTGAAGAATGCGCTGGAGATGGTGCTGGCGGGAACTCCCGGTAAGATTGACGAGCCGATCACCAAAGCCTTCGGCTGTACGATCAAGTGGAAAGAGTAATCCCATTGTGAAGAACGGCCACAATGGATTGTGGCCCTACAAGATAAGGGCGGCTTGAAAAAGCCGCCCTGTTTCATATCCGTTAATATTTTTCCCTGCTTGGAATCTACTTCATCAACACAATCTTCCGTGTCGCCCGAAACTCTCCGCTTTCCATCCGCACGAAATACACTCCGCTCGGCAGATCGCGCGCGTCAAACGTAAGCTTATAGTCTCCCGCGCCGCGCTTCTTATCCTCAAGAGTCTGAATCCATCTACCGTTCACATCATATACCGCCACATTTACTCTACCCGCTTCGATTAGTGTAAACGAAATTGTGGTAGTTGGGTTGAACGGATTGGGATAGACCGACAGCGAATACGATGTCGGAGTCGCTATCGGATCAACGACCGCCGCCGAGACGATCCGATCACGGTGCTCGGAGCGATGACCGCTCATGTCTACGTCGGCAAGGAAATACCAGTAGGTTTGACCGGGGTTAACATCAGTGTCGGTGTATTCATAGCGCTGCATGGTGGCCGAGTTACCCTGTGACGGTAATATTATGATCCGTGCGAATTCCCCGTTCTCCTGTTCCCCGCGCAGAATCTCGAAATGGTCGTTGTCGGTTTCGGAAGCCGTAGCGAAGGAAAGACGAATATCGTTTTCAGCGGGAACTGCAGTGAAGGATAAGAGCTCGACAGGAAGTGGAACATCGGAACAAATCCATTGAGGATTGCTGATTAGAGTACCGTGATTTCCATTGGGCGAAGCGTCATGGAGAATGTCACCATCTCCTTCGTCGAAGTGGTAAAGTACCTCTGTATACGAATCACTCTCAAAAGGAATTCGTGGCGGCAGGAAATCAGCCGCATATCTCGCAATGGATGACACTCTAAACTCATCAAGGCAACCTTCCCAAAAATGAGGACTTCCACTGACAATTCCGCATGCAAGGCGGTGAGATCCTGGATCTGCCGCCCAGCTTATTACTCCATTGGTCGTCTCTGACGAAGCCAAATCGCCATCAACGAAAAGTCGAATACTGGACCCTTCCATACATACCGCGACGTGATGCCACGTATTTAGAGTAATAGTTGGCCATCCTGCTCCGTAGTAGCCACCAGAATAGGCGTACCTAAAAGATACACACCCGTTGCTCGCATTGAAATTTGCTTCTTGCCAATAGGCAGTCTTCCCCCACATATTGCAACCATATTCTTGTGTCGGATCCCACATTTTCATAAAGCACTCAATTGTAAATGAGGACGTGGTCCCGCCGTCGAAGAACGGTGAGGAAACAGCAACGTAGTCGTCTGCACCATCAAATTGTAGCGCATAGCCACCTGGGCATTGAGCGAAAGCACAAGCCGCAACAGCGGCCAGCCAAAACAAACCGAGCAATTTCTTCATTGTAACTCCTTTAGAGTTAAATGTCGATTGAACGTGAATTATATGTAATATATTGGGGGGGGGTAAAAAGCAAGTTTATATTCGAAAAATGTACAAATTCACAATATGGACCCACTTGACTTTTTATGGGCATATGCTTATATTATGTATGTCAAATTATTAGATCTAATGCCAAGACCACAATGCCATCGGCGGATTCAGGGGCAGCCCGGATGCCGCCGCTTCAAACCCGATTCACCGTCTAACCAGCCGGTACTGGAAGTCGGGCTGACCTTGGATGAGTTCGAAGCCATCCGGCTGGCGGACTTGGAAGGGAAAGCCCACCAATCCGGCGGCGAAGAGATGGATGTGTCGCGGCAGACCTTCGGCCGCATTTTGGAAACCGCGCGCCGGAAGGTGGCTGAGGCATTAGTGGAAGGCAAAGCGATTCGTATCGAAGGAGGAAATATCACCATGAACGATCAACGTACATTCGTCTGCAGCCATTGCCAGCATCGCTGGCAAGTTCCGTGCGGAACGCCGCGTCCGAATCAGTGTCCGGAATGTCAGAGTACCAACGTTCACCGCGCTCCTGAAGAGCGCGGCCATGAAGTCTGCCGCGGTCGCGGAATGGGGAGAATGGGGCAAGGCGGCGGCGGCGGCGGACGCGGGCGGGGTTGTCAGCGCGGACATAATCGCTGATATCTATTCCATCCCGATTGGTCTGCGACAGTATACGGCAGCGAACAGGCTGCCGTATGCTTTTTTAAAAGACAGGGGGATTCAGTTTCTTGACTCCATGGGCAATCTTTCGCTATATTGCGCTATTCGTTCCACAAAACCCAATCCGATCATGCGCGTGCCGCTGGCTCTACTGCTCTCCTTGTCGCTTGTATTTTCAGCCTTTGCCAATCCCAACAACTTAGGTCAGTCCGGCGCTCCCGGACTGCAAGCCTGTGCCGCTTCCTGCCATGGCTCGGGAGCGGGGTCGGTAACCGTGACAGGCTTTCCCAGCATTTATATGCCCTATGATACCTATCTGCTCACGGTGCAGAAACTGAGCGGATTCAGTATTAAAAATTTTCATTCATCCATTCGTATCGGGTGGGGCACGCGGATGGCAGGCACGTTAGCGCCCGGCTTTAATACCGCACTTTATAGTGTGCCTTCGGAAAGCAGCGGCGTGCATTTGGCGACGCTGGATCACGATTCCGCGACCTTCTACTGGACGGCTCCGGGACCGGTAGGACCGGTCAGCTTATATTTGGCGGCGCATCAGGGACCGCGCAACGAGGGACCGAACACAACGATTGTCCTGATTTCGAATATGGCTTATCCCGATACGGCACGGAATCCGCGCCCGCAGAACGGTTCACAGGATGTGCTTACCACTGCCAATTTGTATTGGTCACCGGGGGTGGGATCAGAAACCCACGACGTGTATTTCGGAACCGATCCCAATCCGCCGTTCATCGGCAATCAAACCGATTCGATTTTCGATCCGCCCGGCGAGATGGAGTATGCCACAACGTATTATTGGAAAGTGGACGAGCGCAACAACGCGGGAATGGCGCCCGGTCCGGTGTGGAGTTTCTTCACGCATATTTTGGCGGCGGATGATTGGCCCGCCGGAGTGCCGCGCGAATTGGCATTAGGTCCGGCGTATCCTAATCCGTTCAATGCTACGCTTTCCATTCCGTTTGCGCTGCCCAAAGCGGCGGAAGTGCGGCTGGAATTGTTCGATATTACGGGACGGCAGCGAGCGGTACTGGCCGAGGGAATGTATACCGCCGGAACGCATCGCGTGCAGTGGAATGCGGAAGCGGTGGGCAGCGGTGTGTATTTGGTGCGGCTAATTGCGGGAGATCGCAGCGTGACCACGAAGGTCGTAGCGATGAAGTAGCGAGATGTTTTCGCGCGGGGTAAGGACACCCCGCGCGGCGATCAGTGTTGATATACGAAAGGCGCACCGTGGTGCGCCTTTTTGTTGGCTGAAGACGGGCGCGATAAATCGGCCCCTACGAGTTGTTGCGGTTCCGGCCGGGTCTGGGGACCCTGCTCGGCGGAATGCCGGTTTCCCCCCGTTCACAGGGGGACGAAAGGGGGTGATCAATGTTCAATCCCTTCCGGGCAGATCAGGGATCTGCCTCGGCGAAGAGAAAGGGCACAGCACGCTGTGCCCCTACGAACGATCCATCGTGGTTATCCCGGCGATAATACCGCACTGCCGTGCGCGGCTACGGTCCGTCGCATTCCGGCCGGGTTGCGCTTCGCTTAACCACGGCTCGGCGGGATCACTTACGTTCCGGGCACCCGCGGACGGGTGCCTCGGCGAGTGTTTTGCGTGAAGATTCCGGCGGAGCGAGGACGCTCCGCTCGGCGAAGAGAACGGGCACGGCACGCTGTGCCCCTACAGAACAAAACGGGCGGGTACGCTTGCGCTTTACCCGCCCCTACAATGTGTTACTCAAATCTAACCGCTGATCCAGTAGGTGGCTTTAATCAGGAAGATGTTGTCGGGTTTGGTGCTGAATAAGTGATCCCAGGATCGATTCAAATCAAATTCACCGCGAGATTCATCGTAGGATTGATTGTGAGTCCATACCAGATAGAGCGCGCTGCCAGGACGATATTCCCAACGCAGGATGATGTTGCCGCGCAGGGAATGATAATCGTAATCGGGATTACTGAACGAGAACGACTCCGCCGGACCGCTGCCGTCGGGATCAATCGTGTATTCATCGGCGGAAGGATCATACTGAACATCGGCGGCGGGATAGGTGTAGAAGTCGAAACTCTTCGGTTTCGACAGCTCACGGAAATCGGAATAATCTCCCGAAGAAAAAAGCGGCTGGGCATAGGCTTGCACGCTGAGCTTAGGGGTCAACGTGTAATTGACGCGTAGCGAAGCACTCAACTCGGTTTGCTTGATGGCGGCAAACACATAGCGGTTGCCGTACGTGCGCGTCGCCAGCGAATCTTTAAAGCGGTCCACCCACTGCACGAACAATTGGGTAAGATATAATTCCGGGCCCACGGAGAAACTGAGATTGCTGGCGGGTTTCCACTCCACGCTGGTCCATAGGGAGTGGGTCCAATGATCCGCCGCCGTGATAAACCGGCTGGAACCGACACCGCCTACAACCGGCCGGCGATTGTCGGAATAGAGACTGAAACTGGTTTCCCATCCGGGACGATTTAACGTTAAAGGACCGCCGCGCGTGCGCGTGTTGTTCACGGACCAGGGAAGCGCATCCGCACTCAGATTCAACGACCAATAGTTGGGGAATTGCAGATACGTGCCCAGCCACGATCCTAAGGCTGTATTGTTGCCGCCGAAATCGAAATTCGTCCAGTGCATGAACGAGACATCGGCATACTGCGTCCAGCGGGTCGGCTTGGTCCATTTATATCCGAGGCCGATATGCGTGTTGATGAGATCGGCGCGGGACATGTAGCCCAGATCGTTGCTATCGAACTCCGGACTGATAACTCCCACCGCATGATTCATCATCCAATTACCCTTTTCCTTGCTCAACATCAGCCGCCCCGCCCAGCCGGTGAGCGACGTCGCGTTGCTGTCCACGTGAACGTGCGACGCATCGGGGCGTTGGAAATAATGGCGGCTGGACCGCTGCACACTGGTGATGCGCTCGGTGGTTCCCTGCAGGTGACTTAAGCCCAACCAGCCAGTAAGACAGTAGACGCGCTTTTCATCGAGAAACGACCATCCGTCCATACCGCCGACGAACGCCTCACGATTGATATCGTCCTTCAGCCGCTCCTCTTTGAAGAAGCGGTGAGTGCCGGTGAAAATTCCACCTACGCCGCGAAATCCGTCCTGAATATCTTTCTGTCCGCGGGTGACGGTGTAGTAGGTCAACGGTTCGACTTCCGCTTCGCTGCGCTCACCTTCATATTCGATATCGGCGGTTTCGCGCATGGTGACGGCATGCAGGCTGCCGACGTTCCAGTTCTTGCCCAGTTTCGCGGTGAACTTTCCGGCGCCAATAATGTGCACGCCTTCCGGCACGTCGGCATAGTCGTTGTCGGGCACGCTTTGCGGAGCGCGACCGATGCGGCGGCTGTAGAAAAACTTGGGTGCGGGCCAGTTGGAGGACCAATAGCTGGTCGCACCGCCGTAGCCGAAATCGAAAATGGACAATCCTTCCACGAAGAAGGGACGCTTTTCGCTGAAATAGGTTTCCACATCGGACAGATTAACCACTGCCGGATCCACCTCGACCTGTCCGAAATCAGGATTGACGGTCGCATTTAAAATAACGTTGGGACCCAAGCCGATCTTGAAGTCCGCACCTCCGGTAGCGAGAAACTCAGTCTCGTGGTTGAACGGATCGGCATCGTCCACCGCTTGCAGCTTGGTCTTGCCGCGAACGTAGGGCAGCACTTCGAAATAGCGCGGTTGTTTGATGCCCGCCAGACCCTCCAAATGCCAAAAACGAGAGACGAAGCCGCTCTCGTTTTTTGGAACGCAAGACAACAAATCCACTTCATTGCGGCGGCCGATCCACCGCTTGAAGTTGATACCCCAGATCATCGAATCGCGATTGACGAAGCGAAACTGGGAAAACGGAATGCGAAACTCGGCACACCAGCCGCTGTCGCACAACGCGGATGCGCCTTCCCACACGCCGTCCCACGAGGCATCCGCCCACGTATCGTTATAGCGAACGCCGTCCAAACAGGTCCCCGCCGCATTGACTCCGAAATAGTAGCCGCTGCGATGATCGTGATAGGGATCCAGATAAATGGCGATGAAATCCGTTTCGATGTCGTTATCGCGCCGCACCAACCGCACGTCAATGGAATCGGGAGCGGTGTCGAACATGCGCGTTCCCACATACAGCGCATGGTCATCGTAGAGGATGATGACTTCGGTTCGCTGGGTGGGAGCAGCCAATTCGTCGGGATCACGCTGCGTGAACCGCGATTCGACAATTCCGGATTCCCAAGCCGGATCGTCCAGTCGTCCGTTGATTTCCGGAGGAGTGCCGATGCGAACGGCGAAGACCTTCAGCGAATCGTGTCCGGCGGGTAAACCGTTAGCTAAGCCGAACGAACAGGCAATCAGATTAAAAACCAGCACGTAAAACCCTAAACCGGCGGCACGGCGGCTCATGTACTCCTCCAGATTCAATAATAACTGGAAGTTCAAGGAAGTGCGCAACGCCACTTCCCTGATTACATGACCGGATTTCGGGAGATATGTTTCAGATTACGGCAAGGTCAATACGATATCGATTCGGCGATTTTGGGCACGGCCCTGGGCGGTATCGTTGGTGGCGATGGGTTTCGATTCTCCATAGCCCGCCACCTGAATACGGTCTTCCGCCATCCCCAATTGCGATTGCAGGTAATCGGCTACCGATTGCGCACGCTCCTCAGAAAGTTCTTGATTGATGTCTTCGCCGCCCTGATTGTCGGTATGTCCCTCGACCGTAATCGCGGCACCGGGAAAGAGGTTAATGGCTTCGGACGCGGTATTGATAAGCTTGCGCTGGTTGCGGTCCAGTTTGCTTTGTCCGACGCCGAATTTCAGACCGTAAAGCCGGATAATCACGTGACCTTCGGGATCGGACAACACCGTGGCGACGCCCGGCTCGAACAACTCCTGCGCGTGTTTGATCTTTTCCTGCGCAGCGGCTTTCTTTTCGAGTTCTTCCCGGGCGGCGGTGCGCTGGCTTTCCACGACGCCGATGCGTTTTTCCAGTTCGGCGATGCGATCCTGCGCATCTACGAGTTTATTCGTCGCCTCGCCGAGCGAGGATTCCAACGATTGGCGAGTGCGGGCGAAGTTTTCCTGCAATTCCCGTTCGGCGGCTGTGATGGAATCGGTTTGCTGGCGGATCAGCGTGACTATCTGCGACCCAGCCGCCCAACCGCCGCGCGTAAAATTAAGTTTACCGCCCAATGAATCGGCCAGACCGGCCAGCAAATCATCATAGACCAGCATGGCTGCTTCCCAGCCGTCTTTGCGGCTCTGGACTTTTTCGATCTGGTCAATCATGGCGAGGGCATGACGGGCATGGCCCCCGGCGGTCTGCGCTTCAAGCTGCGCAGTTTCCAGATCATCCTCCGCCAGCGCGGACTCCGCCCGCCCGGCTGCTTGTTCGGCCCGCAGGAGCAGTGTCGGCGTGAGCTTGTCGCCTTTGCGTTTTTGGGCTTCGTCTATCAGTCCGCGGGTTTCGCCCAAGACCTGACTGCGCAGGGCGTCACGCCGGGCCACTTTGTAGAGCGCGGCGGCATCGTTTTCGTCCTTGCGGGCTACGTCCGGCTTATCGCGTTCGATGTTGGTGATAATTGTCGAGAACCGTTGTTCGGCTTTCTTCCACGAATCGCCGGATAGCGTATCCGCGCCGGTGGAGAGGGCAGCCGCGCGCGCTTCCAGCAATAGCGGAACGTTCAGCTCCACCGAGCGCGCGGTTTCCTCGGCGGCAAGCAAGAGCTGCATGGCTTCGCGCAATTTGGCGGCGGTTTGATCCTCCGGCTTGCCGCGCAGCGAATAGCTTTTGGCATCATCGTAAGCCTTTTGGGCTTTGCCGAAATTAGTAGGAGCCAGAATGTCCACCTGATCCAACCGCGCCGCATTGAGTGCGCGTTCGGCACGGAGCATCAGTTCGCGGCTGCCGACGTTGGCATCGTCGACTGCGGTTTGCGCGAAACCGACAGCAATCCAGAGCAGAGCGGTCAATAAGCCGCACAATACCTTATGAAAAAGCACGGGTTTCATAAGCCGAGTTTCCTTTCGTTGGCACGATTGGGTCAATATGCAATTTATAATGATCACAATCAAGCCAAACAAAAACCCGGCGGAAACCGGGTTATGTGATATTGTGTGACAGAGCGGATTATTTATTCTGCAATTTGAACATCACGGGAATAGCGATCCAGACTCCCACCGGCTGGCCCGCATTTTGAGCAGGTGTGAACTGTACTTCCCTGATAGCGTTCACGGCCGCCGAATCCAGATCCGCGCGAACGCTCTTGGCGACTTTTAGTCTTTTTACATGGCCTTCTTTGTCGATATATGCTTGAACAATCACTTGCCCCACAATGGAATCGCGGCGGGCGGTTTCAGGATATATAACTCTCGTTGTAATGGCTTGCATTCCACCGATGGGTGACGGAGGAACATCCATGGGAATAAACACGTCGTCCTCCGCTTCATCCGGCTGCGGCGGAGGTTCGACGGGCAGCCTTATCGCGCGTTCTCCGAAAAGTTCGTCCATCCAGCGCTGATCACCCGGTTTGAAGCCGGCTGGAGCGGATTGACCGCGCGGCGTGTTTTTCTGGCGCAGAAAATCGGCGAGTTGATCGGGCGTGACTTGGGGAGTCATTTCCAATTCGTCCATGGAAATGGAAATCAGATGGCCGCGATTATGCTCCTTATCGAACAACAAACCGATGGATGCCGATTTGCCGTTGGGAACTTCTACGGTATGATCGCGCACTTGTCCGGTACGTTTGTCCGAGATGCGAAACAGATATTGGGCGGTGTGGTTCGAGTAGGAAACCAGCAATAGTTCGATGTGCGAGACGGAATCATCGTAGGCATAGATTGTTTGCGGTGCGATCAATGATCCGGGACGGTCCAACAGGTATTCCGAAGCGTTGGCGGCCATGAAATTGAAGGCTTGGAAATTATAAACGGCTGACAACTTATCGTAGTAGTATTCGGCAAGGGTTACGTCGCGCACGATTTCATCCACGCCCAGCGTGCCCGCAAAAATCGGCAGATTCAGCGCCGTGCCGTTGCCCTGAATCATGAAATGCGCCGCTTCGGAGACAATGAGCGTTTGGGATGGCGGTTTGCCGCCGCAGGAAAAAAGTAATAATCCGCCGATGAGGATCGGAAAAGAAAGAAATCGTTTCATGGCGCAACACTCCGAGGTGTGGACGTCTCAACCGGTTCCAACCAAATGCACACGTGATCGTCAAGAATAATCGTGGATTCGACAAATTGCGCGTCGCACAGTTGCAACGGCTGTTCGCGATGGCTGCGTAGGATCAATACTCCGGCGGCAACCGCCAAAATCGTGGCGAAGCCGACAACCGCCGTGCGGCGATAGTGCGGCGCAGGGCGATGCCGGCGGACTTCCGCCATCACCGACCGCTCAATGTCATGGCGCAAGGATGACGGCGGATCGAGCTGCCGCTGCCGCTCTAAGAATTGCTCACGTTTATTCATAGCCGATTCCGTAGTATTTCAATTGTTCGCGCAGCTTGCGCTTGGCGCGCGCCAAATGCACGCGCACAGTGGAATCCGTACAGCCCAGAATCTCCGCCGCGTCGTGGGACGAGTAGCTTTCGATTTCCACTAATACGAAAGCCGCTTTTTGTTTGGCGGACAACCGGTCAATCTGCCGCCAAATGATCGCCTCATCGTTGCCGTTGTCTATGCGTGTTGCGTCTTCCGTCGTCTCATCAAGGACAGTCTCCCGCAGCAAGCGGCGACGATGACGGCGATGCGCCGAGCGACAGTTATTCAGATGAATCCGCAGCAGCCACGGTCGAAACGGCCGCGCCGGATGATAACGGCGCAAATTCCGGTAGCAGGCGATGAACGTTGTTTGCGTAATATCTTTCGCTTCGTCCCAATCGTGTACGAAGTGATAGGCGATTTTGAGCAAGTCATCGCCGAACTCGCGGATAATCTCCCGAAAGTCCTCCGAATTCCCGGCCAGAATGCTGCGGATTATTTCTTCCAATGGCCTGCAGACGGCTGAATGTGCGGCATCATTGAGACGAACAAACGCGGGGCGAATCAAGGATTCGCCGCCGCGAAAACGAACGGTGGAGTCGGACTGCTTTTACTTTTTCTTTTTATCGTCCAGCTTGAATTTGACGGGAACGGTTACCATCGTCTCCACGGGCTTGTTGTCTTTCTGGGCGGGAACCCAAACGGTTGACCGCAGAGCATCAAGCGCGGCTTTATCGAGATCTTTGTGCACGCCTTGCTGGATTTCAGCCTTGGTCACCGTGCCGTTCGCACCAATCGTGAGATTGACCAACACCGTCCCTTGAATGTTGTCTTTCTTGGCCGATTCGGGATATTTGATACTACTGAGCAGTGCGGCCATTCCCCCGACGGGTTCCGGCGGCTTATCAAATGTAATCGGCGTGTCGGCGGCAGGGGTTTCACCACCGATGGAGATGATCGGCAGCAGAATGAGCATCAACATGGCGGGAAATAACGCGAGTAACCTCATGGCGGACTCCAGTTCAGTGAATTACGGTTTTCACTCATACTACGCTGGAAGTCCGCGGATTGCTTACAATTCCCGCTGATTACAGCACGGGGTCAGGCGTGCTCCTGACCCCGTTGGTTTTCAAATCCGCATTGCCGGTTTCCAATCTATTTGATTAGCATGAGCTTCTGCACTTGCACCACCGAAGCGGATTCCGCCCGCAGGAAATATAGCCCGGCGGGGCGATCATTCAAGTCAACGGACAATTGGTGGGTTCCGGCAGTCCATTGCTCAGGGCCAAGAGACAAGACCCGCTGTCCGACAATATTATATAAATCCAGTTCGACCATTTCCGGCTTAGACAAGGTGAAAGACACGGTCGTTACGGGATTGAAGGGATTAGGAAAAGCGGGATGCAAAACGAATTCGCGGGGTGTTCCGTGGGGACGATCCGGATCAACCGTGTTGGTTCCTTCTACAGTTAACCGCACCGGCCACGCGAGGGTGCTTTCGTTGGGATCGTTGCTCTCGAAAATCCAGTTGATCAGATAACGTCCGGGCAGCATCCCGGTCGTTGTCCAGGTCAACATGTAAGCGGCGCTATCGCCGGAGAGCAAAGTGATCTGCGTCGGTCCGGTCGCTCCGAACCATTCGGTGGAAGGAATCGTCGTAGTATACGTCAACGGTTCCGAACCCTGATTGATGACCTGGAGCTGCGATATTGCGGTGCAGTTTTGAACCAATGTCGTTTCGATCAACGCCACCGGAATATCTATATCCGGACCGCCGCCGGTATTGCCTTCGGTCAGCCAAGCGAAAACGTTTTCCGTAAATTGGCGATTGTCGTAGATATTGAGCAGGAATTCCATATCGCCCGCACCAAAGAGCCGCCCACCGTTGGTCTCTTGCCGGGCCACCGCCACGGGCGGGAAGCTGCCAACCGGGAAGGGTCCACCTGGATCCTCCGTGTGTGTATTATCATCGCCCGTGAGTAGGACATCGCCGGATCCGGCGGCTGGAGTGATCCCGCCGGTGAACCCGCCGCGAACCTGCGTAATCCCTTGTGAAAGTCGGGGGACCAGCGGGCTTTCTCCCCACATATGGAAGTTGATCCCGTCCCAGCCGGACGAATCATCATCATCAATGAGCATTTGATCGTAGAGATGCCACCCCCAAGCGTCCATATCATCCAAGGCATCACCGCCGTAATGCTCGCGGAAGAACCCGTATTCATGGTAACGTCCGCCATGCCGAGTGCCGGGCAATGACGGTAACGCGGCAACGCGAGGATGAACGGGATAAGTCTGTGTGACGGCATCGGGTAAGATGGAAAAGACCCAGATTATCCGGCGGAGTTCAGCGGGTGCCGGATCAGTGGACAACGGAAAGAGCCCATCGTAATCGTCACCCTCGATGCGATAGAGCACCACTGCTCCCTGCGACGCGCAGGCTTCGGCCAGCAGCCGCCGCGTCCATTGATATTTCAGGAAAAACTCATCGGTTTCGGCGGGTGTTAATCCGGAACGGAGCGCTTCAGAACGCAGTTGCGCATCTAACACCCCGGCGGCGGCGTTGAACAGCAAACATACGCTTTCACGTACCAAGCCGGATTTACCGGGATCCAGCGTGCCGACTTCGCTGATGCGATAGCCTTCGTTGCGATCAAAGCGCAGAATTTTGACATCGTGAACGGTCGCCCACGACGGATTGAGATATTCGTTCAGTTGTCGGCCACGCGCAACGAAATTCAGGGGACGATAGAATTCGGCCTCGTAATCCAATTCCATATCGCCGCGTTGCGGAGCGAGATCGTAGGTTAAGGGAGCGGATTTTTGCGGCGGGGGAACGCTGTAGGTGAGATGGCCGGGAACGTTGATGCGGATTGTCGCGCCGTCGACGGTGAAGTCTTGCAGATGGATAATCGGTTTCAGCGCGATGGGTTCGGATTCATCATAATAGACTCCGATGCCGCCGCCGGAATCCGCGAATTGCTGCAATCGAGTATAGTCCCGCGCCGAGCGGAAGGTGGGAGTGCCGGTAAAGGCATATAAGGTCGAACAGCGAAGATCCAGAATCGCGTCGTAATCTTCGGGCGGATAAACGTCCCAAATGTTCGGTCCGGTGCCGATGCGATAGGTGCAAGAGGTGGCATGACTGATATAGACCGTATAAATACCAACCTCAGGATCATCCAAATGGACGACGCCATAGCCCCCTGCCGTTACCGTCTGATCAGGCCCGACAATCCACGCGATTGGATCTTGCATGAACGGGCCGCCTCCGCCTTCAACAACGGCATATAAACAGCGTGCTTCTTCGGTGACGGAGACGATAGCGCTGTCGTAATAGGCATCACCGGACGATCCTTCGGCCAGAACATCGTAGATCGGCACACGGGATTTGTCGATGAGGATAAAGTGGTAGTTCGGGTAAAGTTGGGAAAGAGTCGGAGTGGGATCCCACCGGCTGACATCCGGTACTCCGTGAAGTGCATCAATGGCGATTTTACCCGTTGCCCCTGCATTCGTAAAAGACAGGATAGCGAGGAGTGCGGTGAGGCCAAGCCAACGTGCTGTGCTGCAATGCATGATTCACCCTCCTGATGGAAAAACGAGGACCTTAACGCATGATTTATTGATCGAGCTTAATCCATTCCTTCCAGTAAAATTCGCTGTTTTCGTCGTTGTTCAGTCGTAAAACGATCTGCCGGTACCATTCGTCCAGCGGCGTTTCGTGATCGTCGAGGCGCGGGAACGGATTGTAGGGTCCGCCCGACAACGCACGGGCGATTTGATCGAGCACACCGAGGGCCAGTTCGGGCACGTCGCGACGGCGGATGCCGCTCAAGTCCATCAAGCGACTGAGCAAATACCATTGCGGAGTCGCGCCGGGAATGAACCCCAACGCCCGCGTGCGCATGACGGGAAGGAAACAATCCAGCACTTTACGGCCATGACCGTAAGCTTGAATGGTATCCGCCTGCAAGAATTCCTTCGGCAAGTACAAACTGGTGGAATAGGGACCCTGACGGCCATAGGCCGTACTTTCAGGATCGCGGCTGAGGACATCCAAACTGCCCCGCCAGTCAATGTAACAGGTGACGGCCACCTTGAATCCCGCCGCTTCCAACGCGCGGGGGAAGTTCACCGCCAGCCGCCCCATGATGGTGCGCGTATTCTCGATGGCTTGTTCGGTGAGTGGAGTCAGCTTCCACTGAAATAAACCTTCTTCATCCACGTCTTTGACATAAATCGGCGGATAGCCGGGCAGGAGTCCGCTCATGGCCGCCGCTACCGAATTGACATAGATGATCTCATCAGCTCGGGCGTCTTTCAGGGCTTCCACGATTTTTTGGAAAGCCGGACCTTCGGAGGCCATACCCTCGTTGATCAGATGATAACGATTGCCCATGCCCGCCGCTTCCGCCCGCTCGGTCATCTGCCGGCCCATCTCATAGCCGACGGACTTGGACAAGTCCCGCGCGAGCACAGTCACACTGCCGGATTTTTCGGTCATCCGCCGGGCGGCGCTTTCAATGGCTCCGCCCAAACCGGGGCCGGTGGCTCCCGCCAGTAAAAAGTGCCGGCCCTTTAGCGAATCTATTTTATATTCACCGCGATCCAGAAACAAATCTTGTTGAATGGCAATCCGTTCCAGCAGAGCGCGGGCTTGTTCAGGAAACTGCGCCACTTCTTCGGCGGAGGGGCGCGGCACGTTCATGCTGTATTCCTTGATCCGCAGCCCTTCGAACGGTCTGGCAAACGGGGATGGTGATTCGGACATTCTAACCCTGTTGTTAATCTGACTGATTGAATAGGCTTTAATATAACATTCTCTTGCGCTTTGGGCAAATCTTTACCGTAACAACTTGATTTTGTGGAAAGAGGAAGTTATATTAGGGGTAGTGAATCGGTAAAATTCAAGATGTTTTACACGATAGCGGTTAAACTTCCCGAAGGGAACCGGTTCTACCAGTTGTGAACCATTTTGTACACTATTTCGCAACCGAGCCTTTGCTCCGCTGTAATATAGGAGAGCTTACAATGAGATGGACAGCAGTTATTCTCTGTGTGTTGCTCACAGCAACGATTCTGCGCGCTGGAGAACAGACGATTTTAGGAACCGGACCCATCGAGCATGGCGGGTACGGTGCGATCGATCTCAAGTTCACCAGCATCGAAGATAAATTCGGCGTGCTGGTGGGCGGCAAAGCGGGCTGGATTATCAATCATACGTTTGTACTGGGAGCCGGCGGTTGGGGATTGGCCCGCGAATCCAAGCTGGATCCGCGATACAATTCGGTGTGGGGCGAACGGCTGCGGTATGCCGTGGGCTACGGCGGTATTATTCTCGGATTCGTGGGCCGTTCCGACAAGGTGATTCATCCCACCTTCGATTTACTGATCGGCGGCGGCGCATTGTCGTTCTATTATGACCAGTACAGCCACGATTATGAAGATCATCGCTCCATTGACGATGACGCGTTTTTCGTACTGGAACCGACCGTCAGCCTCGAAATGAATATCACGTCGTTCATGCGAACAACGGTGGGAGCGGGTTACCGTATGGTCAGCGGTGTGAACAAATACAATCTCAGTAACAGCGACATCAGCGGCCCGGCGGCGTCGCTGGCGTTCAAGTTCGGCAAGTTCTAATCCAGCGACGTTCCGTGCTGTTGCCGTCGTCCGCCAATGCTCTGATTATAACCGTCGCCGGAAAACGCTGTCGGCTGTTGTTGAATAGCGGCGCAACGGTGGAGGCGATTGCCCGCGGTCGGCTGTTTCAAACGCGGGACGAGCAAGTCGTGGTGGGGGACTACGCCGTTGCCGAGGAACATCACGGGCAATGGATGGTTGAGAAAGTTCTGCCCCGCCGTAATGAGTTTGTGCGGGAAGGACTACGTAAAGAGCGGCAGGTGTTGTTCGCCAATGCCGACCGCGTATTGATTCTGGCGGCGCTGGCTGAGCCGCGAACGAAGGCGGCGTCCGTGGATCGGTTTCTGGTGGCGGCGTTGAATGGCGGGATTCCGCCGATGCTGATTCTAACTAAAACCGATCTGGACCGCGACAAAGCGCGGGCGACCGAACTGCGCGAGATTTATACGTCATTCGATTTGCCGGTCTATCCGGTGTGCAATATTACCGGCGATG
Organism: uncultured Alphaproteobacteria bacterium; assembly: GCA_964444755.1. Lineage (GTDB taxonomy): Bacteria > Electryoneota > RPQS01 > RPQS01 > RPQS01 > JAHJDG01. The sequence continues at coordinate 67,708 of CAYUIF010000016.1, forward strand.
GTGTAGAAGCCATCGCCGGCGCCGTTGGTGAGGGAACTACGGCATTCGTGGGTAATTCGGGAGTGGGGAAAACCTCGCTGTTGAATCGGTTGATTCCGGGCTTGGATTTGCGAGTGCGTGAAGTGAGTACGTGGTCGGGAAAAGGTACGCATACCACCACTGCCGCACTGATTGTCCCCTACGGCGAGCGGGCGATGCTGGTGGACACGGCGGGCATGAAAAGCTTCATTCCGTATGGGATCGCTCGTGAAAATCTGGCGGATCTCTTTCCCGATATCGCCCGGTTGGCGCCCGGTTGCCGGTTTCGCAATTGCCGTCATCAGAGCGAGCCGGATTGCGCGGTGCGGGCGGCGGCGGAACGCGGCGATCTGGCGGCCCTGCGTCTGCGTTCCTATTATCGGATTCTGGAAGGCTTGGAGGCTCCCGAATAGAAAACCGCCGCTCCGAATGGAACGGCGGTGAAACTCAGCCGATCGCCGAACCGGTTAGGTCGTGCAGGTGAGCGATGCGTTGTTAGCGGGGGCAATCAGCTGCGGATAAATTTGAGCCGGATCCAGCAGCATAATGAACTTGTCAGAACCTTTCTGCGGCAGCAAGCCGATCAATCCGCCGAAATCTTCGATACCCGGAATGCTGTCGGGAGCCTGGATTTCGTCCGCAGTGCAGGAAACCACCGCATCAATCTCATCCACAGCCACCCCCAGCGGACGCGTCGTGCTGCCAACCACGATCAGACTCAACTGATCATTGGTTTCCACTTCGGTGATCGCTTCGTGGAACAGCCGGATCATCTGCGCCAGCACGGTCGTGCGGGTATGCTGGATTAGCGCCAGCGCTTTCTCGTGTTCCCCTTTGCTCTGCAACTCAGTAGCTTCAATCGCTACGGCATGAATCGCCTTATGGGGTGCATCGAATAGACCTAATAGGCGGCGCAGCCACACGTTGGGTGCCTGATAGCTATCGTACCATTGACCAAACTTGCATTTATGCGGGTCGGTTGCCAGTGTGAATTCACGATTCTCAGTAATGCTGGCTTCCAACTCTTTCAACCAATTCTCATGATCAACTTGCCGGGCGCGTAAGAGCGCGTTCAATTCCACGGCTTCATCCACCTTCGATCGAACTCCGAAACGCTGCGCCAGATCGAAAATCGGAATTGTTTTCGATCGCAGCACGATCACTCCCATGTTATCCGCGGCGGAATGAGGTACCGGATGAACGCGCGGCAAACGTAGCATCTCACGGACATATTCGATTTCAAAACCGAAGGTCTCCTCCCCGACTTTGAACGTAACCCATTGAGAATTAACTGACATGATAGGGGTCTCCGACGAAAGTGCCCACTTTTGACTGATGACGCAAATGGGTAGGGTGTAACATGCCGTACGTCCGGATGGTAAGGCAATCACGCAAATACTAAGAATTGATATTCCTGATATTACCGACTCAACCGGACGGAATTGCGTAACTCATTACTCATTAGTGCGAATAATATGCCACACCCTTGCAGATGATAGAGGGGGCTAAAAAATTACCGCTTCAAGAGGAAACGGTAATGATTATTAAGGTGCGGATCTAACTGGCTCAAACGGTGATTTGTTCGCGGCTCTGGCCGATGAGCTGCGGATAGAGTTGGGCGGGATCAAGCAGCATGATGAAGCGATCCGTACCTTTTTCCGGAAGCAGTCCGATTAAGCCTCCAAACTGCTCAATCCCCGGAATGCTATCCGGCGATTGGATGTCCTGGTCCTCACAGCGAACCACCGCGCTGATGGAATCCACGGCGACTCCCAGGGTACAACACGCGCTGCCGACGACGATCAGGCTGGCGCGGGCATTTTCCCGCACCTGCAGCGCGGCTTCGTTGAAGAGCTGGATCAACTGATGGAGCACGATATATCCGGCCGACAGCACCTTTTCCGCTTCCGCATGTTGGTTTTGTTTCATCAGTTCCACCGCTTCGGCACCCACAGCATGAATCCGTTTATGGGGTTCGTTAAAGTGTTTCAGCGTTCGGGAAAAAGCCACGTCTTCCGTCGTATAGTGATCGTACCATTTTCCGAATTTGCACTGATGCGGATCAACGGTTAATGTAAATTCTTCCTTCTCGTGGATACAGCGTTCCAGTTCGCTCAACCATGCTTCATGGTCGGCTTGCCGGGCTTTCAGCAAATCCACGATTTCTTCCGCCTCCACCATCCGATCGGGGTGGCCGAATTTTTTCCGCAGCTCGAATACGGGAATTACTTCCGACCGCAACAAGATTACCCCCAAATTATCCGTTCCGGCATTAGGAACGACATGGACTTCGGGCAGGCGCAGCATTTCCTTGACATATTCGATTTCGAAACCGAAGGTTTCGTTTTTAACGGTGAAGGTTACCCATTGAGACTCGGTACTCATGGATGTTTGCCTCGCGATGATGGTTTTTTTAAGGAAGAACGTGATAATTGGCTAATACGTCAGCCATTGCTTTTGCAAACATTATTCCCAAACAAGAAGTGCGTAATTTTTTTCGCACCACTTGCGGATGCCCAATAAGTTGACATATATCATCATCGGTTTTAGCGCCGCCGGAGCGAATGCCGCCGAATCGTTGCGGCAACTCGATCCGGCGGCCCAAATAACCGTATTAAGCGAGGATGAACGGCAGCTCTATTTGCGGCTTGACTTAGAGGGAATTCTCCGCGGCAAGACCGCGGCTGACTTATCTCCGCGACCGGCGGATTACTGGCAGGAGAAGTGCGTTGATATTGTCACAGTACCCGCCGTGCAGATTGATCCCCGACGGAAAATTGTGGTCGCGGCTGCGGGGCAGCAGTTGAATTACGACCGCCTGCTGATTACCTCAGGAGCCGCACCACGGCGGTTGGGAATTCCCGGCGCGCATCGGTCGGGAATCGTCACGTATCATACGTTGGATGACGCCGAAAAAATTCATTCGATGCGCCATCAAGTCAAGCGTGCTGTCATTATCGGTGGGGGGATTTTAGGACTGGAACTGGCGCGCGCGGTACTCGAGTACGGTTGGGAGGTGACATTATTAATTCGCGGCGGCTATCCGGGTTCACCGATAGTGGATGCGAGCGGCAGCCCGTTGATTGCCGGATCACTCGAACAAGCCGGAGTGCAGGTTATTTATCACGATGAAGCGATTGCCTTCGATGGGGAGAATGGTCGCTTGCGCAACGTGCGAACCCGACAGGGTCGAAGGATTCCGGCGGATTTCGCGGCCGAATGTATCGGCGTGGAACCGGCGGTGGATTTTCTGCGGAATAGCGGATTGTTGACCGGGAATCAACTGATCGTGGATTCGCGGCTGCAAACCCACAATCCGGATGTCTTCGCGGCGGGGGATGTCGCTTTGGTGCGCAGGGACAGGGATCGCCTAACGGCATGCCGGACGTGGGCGGTTGCGCAAGCACAGGCGCGAGTGGCTGCGGCGAATATGACAGGGCAGAATCAGGAATGGCGGGAGGGAGTAACGTACAATCCGGATTATCTATTCGGTCACGAATTTGCCATGATCGGTGCGTGGGAGGAACGCCATGCGACCGGTCGCATCATCCATGAGTATTCCGGTGAGGATTATTATCGCGCGGTAGTAACGCGGCAAGGGATTATCGAAAGCGCGCTGCTGCTGGGATCGCGAACCGGTGATCGCCTGATTCGGACCCTGATCGGTAAACAAGCTCATGTTGAGAGTAAGATTACACGCTTATTCGAGCCGGATGCCCGACTGGAGAATTATTTGTAGAGTTTAGATATGAAACTGAAAGCGGGTCGGCATTTGCCGACCCGCTTCGTTTCATCCATCTGCGAGATCTGATTATTTCGTCAAGACCATCTTGCGCACGGCCGAGAAACCGTTTACATCCAGACGATACCAGTAGGTACCGGAGGGTAGTCCGGCGGCATTGAATACTACTGAATGGGCTCCGGCGGGCATCGTTAAATTAACCACGGTCGCGACTTCCTGTCCCATCATGTTGTAGACCTTCAGGCTGACGAAACCACTTTCCACCAAATCAAACGCAAGTTTTGTGGTCGGGTTGAAAGGATTGGGATAATTCTGATGGAGCGCGTATTCCGTAATCACCGACTGCACGGGACGTGGCGTGGCGGATGTGGTCGCCAGTTCATGCCGACCGCCATTGATATCCACCGCCCACAGGACGTAGGTATACATCGTGCCCGCTTCCACCGCCGCATCCGTATAGGCATATTCGTAGCCGGTAGGAGTCTCGCCCCGGCTGTCAATCGAGGTCAACAGGTTTCCGTTGCGGATGATTTCGAAATGATCATTCTGCGATTCGGACAAGGTATTCCAACGAAGATCAATCGTGCCGGTTCCGGAGATGGCTTCGAAGTTACCTAATTCAACGGCTAATTGGAGATCGGTGATGACATAGTCTTCCACTTCGCCCAAAAAGTCAAAATCGAACGTGCCGCAGGCGATCGTATTGCAAGCCACGGTATCCATCAAGCCGAAACCGTACCGCCCCACGGGCTGCGATGTGAGCCGCCACCGGAATACTCCGTCATAAACTCCCAGATAATCCACGCCGGGATCAATTACATCCAGCGTGATGAGTGCGGGACTCACGAGCAGATCCTGCACAATCCACTCCGACGCAACCGCTCCGATACAGGGAATCTCGTCGCAGAAATCGCCGTCGAGATTGCCGTCCTTCCAGCCGTTCAAATACAATTGGCCGCCCGCTTCGGCATAATTATTATAGCCTTCACCGCCCGTAACTGTGATGCGCACTTGTTCCACTTCGCACCAATGCCACGGTTGATTCAAGTATTCCACGCCGTCATCGAAGAGATCGGCGTCGCCGTAATTGGGAGTCGCTTCGGGGCTGATATTCGCACCCAGCCACGCGATTCCCGACAAACCGTGCGCGGGATTGGCTACCAATGTCGGATAATTGCACTGCGGCAGATCGCCCATATCCAGATCCGTATAGGGCGGGGTTCCGCACAGCGTAACATTCAGTGTATAATTGCCGCAATCGCAGCGTTCGTCGCCTTCGCCTTCATCCCGCGCCAATCGTCCGTCCACCACGATATAGTACGTATGTCCGGGATAGAGCCACAGGCAATCAATATAGGAACGCGTTGAGCCTGTTCCGCAGTGATTGGAGTTCTCATTACAGCCGATGGGACTGCCGGTGCAGCCGCCGTCAAAGATATACAGTTTGGTATTATAGCCCGATCCGCAGAGACTAAAGGCCACCCGCTGATAGACGGGTGACGTATAGCTGTAGACGACATCCTTCCCGCTGCTGCCGGTACCGTCGCAGGTGACGTTCAGATTGTCGTGGAAGTTGCAGGTATTGCCGGTATCGGTGTACGGCAGGGAGGTGAACACGGTTGCTGTGGCGCAGGTTTCGCCGCCGACTGCAAAAGCCCAAGTGGATGTCAGCATCAGAGCCAAGCAAAAAAATAGAATTCTCTTCATCCTCGTCCTCGATATGTTAAGATTAAGTTTGTGGTTGCGTTAAAATGTATTTTGTGCCCGTGAGACTATTCACAATGTATATGCTTCAGCCCGTGACAACAAGATCTCGATCCAATCACTTCAAGAATTCTTCAAGTTCCATCAACCTTTCGCACTATGCTCGGTATTATTGACAGGCTCGCTACACTTGACATAGTTGACAGGTTTGCGGTCTTCACGCGGTATTCGAAAAACGCAAGACATGGCAGTTTACAATTCGACGGTAATTCTGTATTCAGAGTGTTTAATATTACTGATCCATATGGCTTGGATGCTTAAGAGTTTATGCCTCCTTTCCCAGTTGTAGGAAATTGATTTGTGACCAATAAAAAAGCCCCTCAGTAAGGGGCTTCTTCATGTGATAGCGGTGGCGGTCAGGTTCGATTGGTCAGCTTCTCAACGGCGGCATTCAAGTCAATGTGATTGCCGTAGAGCACGATTAAGTCGTCTGGCTGCAAAACAATATCGTCGAAGGGCGGGCGGAGCGGCAAACCGTTGCGCAGCACCGCCAACACCAGGCAGGTGTCGTCGCTGGCGAGCTTTAGTTCGCCCAAGCTCCGACCGAGATGGACGGAATTTTCCATGATCGGCACCGCCTCCACCAAGCGGCGCAACAGCAACTCTTGAATATTTTCGACAACGCTGGCTCCCGCTTGAGTGCGCAGCACGCCGTAGCTGTGGCCGCGCACCGCCTCCACCTGCATCGCGATGATATGCGGCGGGACGCGATAGTGATGAAGCAGATCGGAAAAGATTCGCAGCGATGTTTCGAACTCTTCAGGCACGACGACGTCCGCTCCCAGACCCTCCAGTTCTTCGACCTCCGCCACATAGCGGGTGCGGACGATGAGATGCGCACGGGGCGCAAGGGTGCGGATGATCGAGACCGCCCGCCGCGTGACCGCCAGATCGGAAATCGCCAGCACGATGCTGTCGAACTCGGTCGCTTCGATTTGCCGGAGCACTTCCGTGCGCGCAACTTCGCCGTAGTGAATCAGTTCGCCGTCCTCGCGGGCGCGGCGCACGATTTCCGGATTATTCTCGAGAATCTCGTAATAGATTCCCGATTCGCGCAGCACGCGGGCGACGTTATGACCGTTGACTCCATAGCCGACGACCAATACGGCGGGCTGCGGACGGCTTTCTTTGCGGGTTTGGGTATCGGCTTCGGCGCCCGCCAGCCACGGAAAGCGCGATCCGGCGGTCCACGCGATGCGCGGCGCCCATTGCATAATCAGCGGCGTCACCGCGAGGGTAAGGCTGGTGGCGGCGATTAGGTATTGAAAGACCTCCTCGGAAATCAGATGATCTCGCACGGCGACGGCGATCAGCAGGAATGAAAACTCGCCGATATGCGCCAGGTACATGCCGGATTGAAAACTGATGCGCGGCGAAAATCCGCTGGGAATCGCCACAACCATCATGACGACCGTTTTCATGACCAGCAGTCCGAGCGCCACCGCGATCACCGGCAGCGGATGCGCGGCCACATATCCGAGATCGAGAAACATTCCGACGGACACGAAAAACAGGCTGGAAAACAACGAACGGAAGGGCGCAATTTCCGCGTAGATTTGCGGATAGTATTCCGTTTCGGAGAGTATCAGACCGGCGGCGAACGCGCCGATCGCCAGCGATAATCCGGCCAAGGACGTCAGCCACGCGGTTCCGGCCATCACTAAGATCGTGAAGAACAAGACGACTTCATGGGTGTCAATCGCCATCAACCGGTGGATACTCCACGGCAGTGCATAGCGTGCCGCAAGGAACAGTATTACACCTAACGCGGCGACCATCCCGATCGTTCGCGCGAAAGGCAGCCATTCCATTGTACCGCTGGCGAGAAAACCAAGCACTAACAGCATCGGCACCGCGGCAAAATCTTGAGCGAGAGTTACGGTCGCCGTGAGACGACCCAAGGGTGTCTCCAATTCCCCTCGATCGGACAATCCTTTGAGGATTATGGCCGAGGATGTCATTGATAGCACGAATCCGACGACAATCGCCGACACTAAGGGAACATCCAAGAGCAATGCGGCGACCGTGCCGATGACCGCAACCAAGATCGTATGCCCTGCCGCAACGATATAAATCCGCGCCGAGGTTTGCAGCAGCCGTGACAGCGACACTTCCAATCCGATACTGAACAGCAGCAGCACGACGCCGATCTCCGCCGCGGCACGCACGTTTTCGATGCTGCGCACCAGTCCCAAGCCGTGGGGACCGATGAGCAGGCCGGTCAGCACGAATCCCGCGATCGGCGGCAAACCCAGCCGCCGGAACAGGAACAGAACCGTCAGCGATGCTCCGATAATGAGCACCAGATCGGTAAACATGGGCACGTGTTCAGTCATATCCACAGAATAGTCAAATTATTCAATTTTGCAAGCCGCCAGCTTCCTATTGTCATCCTGAACGTAGTGAAGGATCCCTCTTTCCGCCGTGGCGAGTGCGTCACCCGACCGGCGCAAGGCGGGTCTCCCCCCGTTCACGGGGGACGGAAGGGGGGGTTAAACGATAAGCGATAAACGATGAACGATAAACGGGATTTGTAGCGCCCAGCTCGCTGGGCTTTGTTCGCTGAGCGGGGTTTACTACACCGCCGGAAAAGCCAGATTTTCGTCGCGGCGGCACGTGGTTCACGTGCCCCGCATACCGCGCACTGCCGTGCGGCGCTACAACCGCCGTGGCGGGTCCGTGACCCGACCGGCGAAATTCGGGTTCAATTCGCCGAGGCAGACCTGCCCTCGAACGAAGTGAAGGGTCCCCCGATCTGCCCGGAATCTTCCGCCGAGCAGGGTCCCCAAACCCTGCCGGAATGAATCCTGGTGGTGACTCTCCAGAGTCACCCCGTGTATGAGACGAGCACGACTTGTCGTGACCCTACCAAATCTAGCCATATT
>CAYUIF010000017.1:0-49600 GCA_964444755.1 uncultured Alphaproteobacteria bacterium
CTGGAGCGCAGCTTCGGCGGCGAATACGAGGATCGCGGGTTGATTTTTGACGGGCGGAAGTTTCGGCAGCGATGGGTTGTTCCTGTCACCCAAGTGGACGTGAACCCCTCGGTGGGGGACGTTATCCGGCTTTCGGTGGATGTGATGAACAGCTACGACGGCAGCACCACGCTCGGTTTGGAATTCAATGCCGAGCGGCTCGTGTGTACCAACGGAATGCGGGTAGCGAGCATTCTGGGCGGGTTCCGGTTCCGGCATTACGGCGGAAACGGCAGATTTCAAGACGAACTGAACGGCGCGGTTCGCAAGCTGCAGAACCTCGGCGACGGCATGGAACGGCTTGGGGCGGCCTGTGGCCGACTGATCAGCGCCCCGCTCACCCGTTCGGATACGCAGAAGGTGTTTAGCGACCTCAAGGTTCCGAATGCCCTCGCAATACAGGCGTATCAAGCCATCGAAGAAGATACCCGTTGGGGATTGTACAACGCCTTTACCCACGTCCTCACTGCCGACAAGAGCTTTGCCAACGAGAACTGGAACGGGCGGATTTCCGATTACTTCCTCGCTCGCAACAACTAATCAGGTCGAAACCCGCTACGGCGGGTCTGCCGGTCAGTCCGGCACTGATGAGACCAAGAACAAGAAAGCGAGAATGCCACTCATGCCGACCTACACCCCTCACCGGAAGATTCTGTATCAAGCGCGGGAGCACTTAATCAAAGCGCGGGACTTGCTCGTTGACTCATTTTCTGAGCATGAATTCCCGAACAACTTTCCGTACAACCAGACCGTCGAGCGAACCATCCAAGCCGTGGACAGCGTGGATGCGCTGATCGTGTTTACGAATACGGAAATCAACCGAGCCAGCGCGGAGGCGGCTCAGTCATGACCCTCGGCTTATTCCAGCCCGGTGAATTCGCGGAAGCGCAGTATATGCGGGAACTCGAAGAGGCTGAACTGCGCTATGCCGATCTCAATTTCCCAGTATGGCTCAAGTGGTTCATGGACGAGGAGGCCAATTGCGGCGATGCCAAGTTGGACGCGTTGGCGTGCATGGATTGCCTCAGGCACGAGTTCTTCTACATCGCGGATTGCATTTATCTCGATGAGAGCAGTTCGCATAAGCCGGGCGGAAACTTCGAGGTCTTGGAAGAGTTGCGGAGCGCGGTTGCTAAATGGCTGGGGGTGCATGAGGTGAAACATGGGTAAAGAGCTTCTCGGCATGATCGGCAGAATAGCCGCAACTGTTCTCGGTACCATTGGGTTTATCATTCTTCTCAATTTCGGGCTTTCATTCGGGAGGTAAAACGCATTCATGATTCCTTATATCAATCAATCCCTGCTCAACATGGCGGCCAAGTGCATGAAGATGGTGGACTATCGGCACTTGCAGGGGATCAAGATTCCTCCAGCGGCGGCGGCTCACCGAGGCACGGCGGTTCATGAAGCCGCTGAACGCGACGCTTACTTGATTATGGAAACGCAGGCGCGGCTCAGTGTGGATGAATTGCAGGACATCGCCGCTAACGCCTTTCATGAAAGCATCGAGAAAAACGGCGTGTACTTCAGCAATGAAGAAGCTCCAAACTCGAAACAGGTGCTCTCGCACGCTAAAGATGAAGCCGTGAAAGCCGCCGCGCTCTATGGCGAGTGCGTCAGTCCGCGTATCGGCAAGCCTATTGAGATCGAGAAAGAGCTCGTGGTGGAAGTGGATGGTTTGAGCTACCCTCTCGGCGGAACCCTTGACCTTGTGCATATGATCGGGGATGAAGCGTTCATCGGCGATCTCAAGACCACCGGCAAGAAACCCGACCTGAACATCGCTACCCATTCGATTCAAGCCCCGCTCTACGGCCTTCTCGCCGAACACGCTCTCGGACTTCAGAATTATGAGTTCGAGTATGATTTTCTCGTGGTGCAGAAGACTAAACGGGAAAACGTTCGGGTGAGAGCAATCATCACGCCCGAACATCAACAGGGGGTTATCGAGCGGGCAAAAGTCTTCGAGAACTACCTCAAAACCGGATCGTTCATGCCTGCCGCGCCGGGGTCGTGGTGGTGTTCGGAATCGTGGTGCGGATACTATGGCCTCTGTCCTTACGGCAAACGACAAGCGAAACAAATAGTAGTAGGAGCTTAATCATCATGGCGGGAAACAACAACAACAACGACTTCGATGGCGTGGGGATCGTTACGCCGGATGCGGTTCAAGATCTCGCGGGCGGGATTACCGCCGGGGATCTCATTGCTCAGGGAAGAACTATTGAGCAGATCCGCTCGAAGTATCACACGGCGGTACGAGTGCAGGTGGCGCGCAACCTCGATGAGGTGAAGAAGCGGTGTTTGCAGGAAGCGAAACACGGCGGAGATGAGTTCGGGTGGGCATGGCCGGTGAGTGTGCCGGACAAGGACGAGGACGGCAATATCAAGAAGGATGAGCGCGGCAAGTGGATTATGAAGGAAGAGATTATTGATGGCAGAAGCATCAACCTCGCGATGGCTGCCGTTCGGAATTGGGGGAACTGCACAACTGAGCTTTACGTTACCGCCGACCTTCCCGACCGCTACGAAGTGTTGGGCGTATTCGTGGACTTCGAGAGCGGTTTCACGAACATGCGGCCTTATACTCAGCGCAAGGCGGCACGGGACCTCTCGGACAAGCAGAAGAAGAAAGCTTCGCAGATCGCGCGACAGGATGATATGACTTTGCAGATCGCCCTTTCGAAGTGCATTCGCAATGTGATTCTTTCGTCGTTGCCGTCATGGCTCACTGACGAGATGTATGAAGAATCCAAGAAATGGGCGAAGTCGCGGATTAAAGAACGGCTCGCGGAATCCATTGAGAAGATCATCTTCGTGGTGGGCAAGTACGGCGTAAGCCTCGCGCAGATGGAAATGGTTGCCGAGAAGGAGTGCGCGGCGTGGGATGAAAACGATGTGGTGAGATTCCGCGCGTTGGTGCAGTCTATTCGCGATGGGCAGGTCAGCGTCGCGGATGCGTTCCCGGCGGTAAATGAAACCTCTACCCCGCCCCAAGCCGCCGTACCCGCGCAAGCGACTCAAACCCCGGATACTCCACCCCCGGCGGAAACGACGGCTCCGGCTTCAAATGGCACTGAACTCTCCGCCGAACTGGGCAACGCACTGGAAGAGATCTCGATGATTCTCAATGAACTGGCCGGAACCGACGCCGCTAAGCGCAAAGCGTATATGACCAATTGGTCAGGAGCAAAGATAGCGACGTTCACGAGCCTCAAGAGCTATCCGGACTTGATTCCGACGGTCTTGGACCGGGCGCGGATCGTCAAGGACGAAGTTTCTGAAGCCAAGCAGGAAGCGGCGAAGAATCAGCAGAAAGGCAAACTGCTATGAGAATCATCAAACTCACTGCCGAGAACTTCAAACGGCTGAGAGCCGTGGAGATCGAACCGAACGGCGCGGTGGTCGTCGTCAGGGGGCGGAATGCCCAGGGCAAGAGCAGTGTCCTCGATGCCATTTGGGCGGCGTTGGGCGGCAAACGGGCGGTGCCCGGCAAACCGATTCGCGAGGGTGAGAATCACAGCGAGATTACCCTCGACCTCGGCGAGTACATCGTAACCCGTTCGTTTACGGAAAAGGATTCGTACCTCACGGTGAAGAGCCGTGAGGGGGCGAAAATCGCGAACCCACAGCAGTTGCTTGATTCATTGATCGGCGCGATCTCGTTTGATCCTTTGGAATTCGCGCGGATGAAAGCCACTGACCAAGCCAAACAATTAGCGGAAATCACGGGCGTGAACTTCGATGGACTCAACAGCGAACGGGCAAACTTGTTCTCGATCCGCACCGAAACCAACCGGAGAGTGAAGCACCTTACGGGACTCGTGGACGAGGCGCGGAAGAAGTGCAACGGGTTTGATGAGGATTTACAGCCGGTGGACGTGGGTTCGCTCATGACTACCTACGAATCCGCCCAGACAAGGCACACCGAACACTTGCGAGCTCTTGATCGCCTCAATGCAAGAACCCTCACGTTGAAGGGCAAGCAGGATGAACGGGCGCGGCTTCTGGCGCGGATTGCGGAACTGGATGAAGAGATCATGGCGGAACAACAGCAGATCGGCGCGGCGGAGAAAGCTCTCGAACTGGCGGGAGCGGAATTGCCTGACCTTACCGCTTTGCAAAAGCAGTTGCAGGATGCGGCGGCAGTCAACGCCATGGCCGAGGCGGTGCGGAGTTTCCGTTCGCTAAACGAACAGCTTGCCACCGAGAGCGCCCGCGCCGACGAACTCACGCGGGATATTGAGGCCATTGACCGCAAGAAAGCTGAACTCGTGGCGAAAGCCGATCTGCCGGTGAACCACCTCTCGTTTGACGAAAACGGCGTGTATTACAAGGACGTGCCGTTCGAGCAGTGCAGCAGTTCCGAGCAATTGAAGGTCTCCACCGCTCTCGCCATTTCCTTCAACCCGAAACTGCGGGTGATTCGCATTACCGACGGCTCGTTACTCGACGAGGAGAGCCTCGGTGTTCTGGAGTCTATTGCTGAGAGCGAGGACTTCCAGATTTGGCTGGAGAAGGTTGATGATAGCGAAACGGGCGTGGGCATTTTGATTGAAGACGGCATGATCAAGGCGGCCAAGGCCGAGCGGGAAGCCGTGGCGGCGTAATGAAGCCGCGTGAACACATACAACCAATGTTCAGCATGGGGAGAGTACGGTTATGAAAAAAGTTCTGTGGATGGCGGTGTTGGCGGTGAGCCTATGGTCGGCGGCTATGGCTCAAGAACCGCCAGACCAGTGGCGAGAGGTGGCGTCGTACCGGGGGCGGGCAACCACGCTCATTGCGGCGGGAGTTCCGGCGATTCTGGCGGGGGTGGTGGGATTGTGCGTTCTGAGTGATTGGAACGATCAGATCGGGGATATCAATGAGGCCATTCGCGCGGCGCGGGATGCTCATGCCCCCCGCGAGACCATTCAAGCTCTCGAAACTCAGCGCAAGAGCGCGGAAGATCGGCGCGTGAAGTTCGGACTGGTGGGGTACGGCGGACTCGCGGTAGGCTCGGCAATGATTATCGCCGGGCTTATGAACTGGAATGCGGCGGTACAGCATAATCAAGTCGCGGTGCATCCGGCGGTCAAGCCCAACGGCGATTTGGCTCTGTGTATGAAGGTTCGGTTCTGACCTTTTAGCCGTTCGGTTGGGATCGAATCACGCGGGGCGGGTTATTGGGAAGTGGCATTCTCCGCCCGTCTCGCGGTATGGGGAGCGTAGCTCAGTTGGTAGAGCCGCCCACGTGAGTGGCGAGGCGCGGGTTCGAGTCCGGCCGCTCCCCCATGATTGAATTGGTTTTTGTGCGACCGTTGTCCGAGGCATGGTATCGGACTCTTCACCCCCGCAGACGCGGGACAATGCGGCGGATGAACGCAACCGGTTCGGGACTCGTGACAGGTTCCGGGTTTACTTAACCAATTACCGGGCGGCGGTGGGGGTGAATTACGGGTGAGCGGTTTTCGGTGGTTCGACTCCACCGCACTCACAAAAACCAACGGGGCTTGCGACGGGGGTCGCAAAACAACGGAACGCGGGGACGTATGGGGGTACAGCGTCCTTCGCGGATCCGTGTAACCCTTCGTGATGCTATAGAATTTCACTATATGGAGTGATAGAACATGAATGGCCTACGGATTGTGGAACGGCCTACCAGTGGCGCGCCGCAAATCGGTTCGTTGAAACGGTTTGTAGTAAGTGTGAAGCACGTCTGCGGGCATGTGGGCGAGCAAGTGGTCTGGACGGAAAATGAAGTGGGAGCTCTGGAAATCGGCGCTAAACTCGATGCCATTGTTTGCCCGCGTTGCCGCGCAATACTTCAGGACCAAACTCCATGCACCCATTAAACATGATCGTCAACGGCGGGTTCGTTCTCGCGGCTGTTTGGTTTCTGTATCGGTTCGTGCGGAGTGGATTGGATTTTCAGTACCGTTCGCGCCGTCTCCGGAGCTGGGAGCGATTGCTCAGGCGCATTGAATGTTGGGATAAGGTACGGGCTTATGAAAATTTCCACGCGCACCACCAGCGATAAGCTCTCCACGCTTTTATCCGCGCTGTATACGCGGGGGCCGGAACAGCCCATGAGCCGCGCCGATGCCGCGACAATCCTCGGAATGCACCCCCGCGATGTGCAGGACGTGATCGCGGAATTGCAGGACACCGGCCATAAGATCGTTTCGGATCGAAGGGGGTATTGGGTGCCGCGCGGGCCGGAGGACAGTCACGCCATTCGCAAGGCGGCGCGGACGCGCGGCAGTCATGGGGCATCGGAAATGCTTGATGCGCGGCGGTGGCACAAGTGGGCGGATGAACTGGAAAAACACGCCGCCGCCCGCCAGGAACGGTTGTTTGCATGAGGGAGAATGGATTGTGAAGAAGAAGGTGTCACCGAGAGTACCGAAACTCTTACGGATTTCTGAAGCGACTCGCTATCTCGGCGTGAGCCGGGGATACATTCAGAAGCTGCTGGATGAAAACATTCTCCCGTGTGTGCGGTTGGACGGGTATAAAATCCGTATTGCCAAAATGGACTTGGACGAGTGGGTGCGCGTGAACCGGGTGGATTATGAACGCGCGGATCCGCGCAATAAACAGATCGGACAACTTAACAATGAGGACTAATGTATGACCAAAGGAAATCAGCCACCCCCGGAAGAATCCCTTCCCCCGGTGGATCCCCAGCCGCCGCAGAACACGGAGGATTTGTGGCCGCAGCTCGAAGCCAAGATCAACGAGTGTACGCAGCTCTCCCAGACCTTGGAAGAGACGATGGAGCTCAACCAGCGGCTGGAGACCAAGTGCAAGAGCCTGGAGCAGTTGCGGGAAGAAGACTCCATGACTATTCAGGGGTTGGAAGAACAGGCGCATGATCTCAGATCGGAACTGGACGCGCTGAAGCGTACCGTTGCCGCGAGTACGGACTCCGCCCTCCCCCCTGCTCACGAAACGGGCGGCGAGACTCTGCCGGAAAACGACACCGCCGCCGCCCTCGACACCAAAACCGCCGAATGCGAAGCCTTGCGCGAGGACTGTTTGCGGCTCAAGCGCGAACTGCATGAGGCCAACGTGAACTTCAAAGGCATTCTGCGGTTCTTGAACGACCCGTCCAATAGCGTCAATGAGAAGCGCAATGTGTTGCAGCGGGAACTCGCCAAGCCGTGAGAGGGGCGGCGGAATATGATGGCTTTCGGGAGCGGATTTATCGAGTATTGAAAGCCCGCTCTCCGGAGCCGCTCTTGGCCCGGGACGTCTGCACGGCATTGGGATTTGAGACCACCGGCGAGAATATCCGGTTAATCGGCGTGCAACTCTTCCGGATGTATACGTGGAACTGCATTCGGGCGAGCGGCATCGGCAAACATCGCAAGTATTGGATCGATGGAGAGACTCATGCTTCGAATACGGAAAATCTGGTGGACCTTATGGATTTGCACAGCGATCAGCGCCAGCGCCATTGCCTTTATTCCTCTGCCGCAGAAGGTGCGGATGCGCCCGGGCCAAGCGGCGGCTCTACCCCGCCACCTGCATCCGGCAGTTCTGGCCGGAGACACGATTGTCATCTACCTCGCCGACGCCGCTGGTAATCTCGTTACGGGTCTCGGCGTCGTGGATTCGGTGGGAGCGGACTCGTTTTATGTACGGCGGTCGCCGGGTTCGCTCCCCCTTTCTTGTTCGAAACGGAACCCGCGATAAGTCAACCCTATCTTTGGAGAAGTCCTCATGAATGAATCTCATAACCAACCCCCCGACAATGAACTGACCTTGCCGCAGGCGCAAGCGCAGATGGATCGCCTCGGCTTTCGGGATCACGTCTCGCGCACCATTGCCTCGGGCCGGGTCTTGACTCCGGTCAATTTACTTGACACGGTCCGGGAAGTCCGGACTCTCGTCATGGACAACGCCCACCGCATTCCGAAAGCCCGGCAGATCGCCAATTACCTCGGAGCGTGCGAGACGATTATGGTCGAGGACTTGGCAAAGCCGGAAGACACGAGTCAAGAGAAACTCCCGTTGGATCAGCCTGAATCCGTGGAAACGGAATTGGGCGGGAATGGCCGTAACCGGCGGCGGAAGGCCTCGTGAGTAAGCGTACACCAGTCACCCGCGCGGACTTGATACGGTTGTGGAATGAGGAACCGCGCAAAGTATTTCTCGCAGTCATGCTCACCACGGCTGAACTGGAGAGCGGGATTGGAACGGACAAGTACGACGCCACTGCCCAGCGCTACGAACCAGCTCTGCATTCCCGAAAACCCTCGTGGTCGGCGGCGGATTGCACGAGCTACGGGTTGTTTCAGATTCTCGGTATTAATTGGCGGGCGGTGGGATCGGAGTTCGCCATTTACCCGGATCAGCACAAGGTATTCGTGAACAGCACCTCGCCGCTTACCCTCGATGATCTGATCCGCGTGCAGATGCGAGCGTATGACCGGTTCATGCACGCCTTGATTCGCAAGCACGGATTGCCCCAGGCGTTCAAAAGGTACAACGGCAACGGCAAAGCGGCGGATCGTTATCGGAACAAAGCCGAGCGGGTATTTGCCCGGTGGGTGTTGCTTTATCCTCCGCAGGAGCTTACCGATGATTGACGGACAAAAACGGGAACGCTGGACGCCCGAGGACCTTCAGTTTCTGAAGGACAATTGGGGCAAAATTCCGATCATCGCCATTGCCGATCATCTGCACCGTACTCCGCGTTCGGTGGAAGTCAAAGGATACAACCTGCAATTGGGAAGCGCGTCGGTGGCGACGACCGAACCACAACCGCAACCGAATCCTGTGAAACGGAAGCCGCGGCAAACGCGCCAACGCCCGGCCCTGGTTCAAAAGCCCGTCCCCGTTCCCCGCGAAAAGGTCCCGACGGTGATTTCCGATCCGGAACTGATCGCCATGCGCGGCATGCTTGTCCTTTTGGAAAAGCTCGATCATAACGCTCAGCGGCGGGCGATGGAGTGGGTTTATGCACGGCTGGAAATGAGTCGGGAGAGAATCGGCTGATGCCCATTCGACCGGAAAATAAGCATCGCTATCCGAAGAACTGGAATGAAAAGCACCGGCAATTCTGATGTTTTGCCGGTGCGAAGTGATTGATACAAGGACTCGGATTATTTTGAAACCGCTTGAACGTAATAACCAGTATTCCAGCAGTTCGGCAAGTGAATAATCAGTGTTTTTGCGTTTGGTGGAACTGGTTCCAAGTAAGCGGGCCCGGGATCACAGGCGAGATCAGCCTTAGGCCGTATCCAATACCGATCTATCAGAATTGGATGGTTGTTCAAATCCTGATTTGAGTGTTCCCAATCGAATCTTATGCTATCGTTCGGTAATAATTGGATTGTAAGGCTATGTGCTGGTTGCGGGACACAATCGCCTGGTTCAACACGAAGACGATAAACGGACAGGTTGGCAAATCCATCAGCAGCTATGAGCACATTTTCATCAATCAGATCTACGCCAAAGGATGTATTTGGGGAGTCATGCATTCCCAAGAACACAAATGAATCCGGAATCGTTGTTTCATAGACAGCAACGCCAGCGCCATTATTAGCAATATAGATTCTTGAATCCTGTGCTTTAATGTCTCTGACGTGATCCATAAGTCCTATACACTCTCCTTGAACAGGATTTGCAGGATCGTCAACATGAATGATGCCGAATCCCCCGGCATCACCAACAAAAAGGGTATCATTTTCCAATTCAAAACATTCCGCGGTGCCCGAGAGCACCTCCGTATTCGAGATTAAAATCGGCAACGCAGGATTGGATATATTAAACACCAAAAGATTTATCCCGATGCCAACGAACATCATTGTATCTTTAACTGAGATCGCATTTGTTTCTCCGTAATCCGGAGTAACACCGATTAGAGTCACAGTTGGCGCGTTAGAAATATCTAATATTCTTACAACCTGATTTCCGGCTGTATACAACCTGTCAGACCGGTCAGTATCCATTGATTTAGGAGTTGCCAACATGGAGACTGATTCAAAAACTAACATTTCAGGATTGGAAATATTGAAAATCGCGATCCCGCCCTCCATCATTCCTATGTAAGCAAAATTGTCGACAACATATAATGTGTACGTATCACTGAATGCGACGGTATCTGGCACCGATTGCGAATCAAGAAGAATCGGTTGTGAGGGATCTGAAATATTCCAAGTCTGAAGTCCGACCGGCTGACCAAGCGCCACATATGCAATATCATCGCGTACAAAGACATCCTTTGCATACCACGTTGTGTTGCTGATGGATACCATACACATTGTTTCGGATTGGGTATATCCGACATGCGGCAACGTTAATGAAAGCGCTGCCATAAGAACATAAACGAAGTACTTAGTATTCATCTCTTTCTCCTTTATTAGGTCTTCAGAAATATAGTGCCGTGATATTGGACTGTCAAGATGTTGAAAGTGGCTTAAGAAAATTGTTTTTCGAGCTATCTCGAATTAACCATCATCATTTCAAACGCTTGGGAATTTCCAACCCATGACAACTCGCGGCCGTCCCCGCAGCAACTACTTGCCTCGCTTCAACGTTGCCACTGACCTTATCGAGAACAAGCGGTTTCTCTTGTTCAAGCGTAAACTTGGCGTCGATCAGCAAACGGCATGGAACATCCTGACCCGGTTCTTCTGCTTTGTGGCGGCGCACCGGGCGGACTCGGGAACCATTGAAGGTGAAGACCCAGAAACCCTGGCCGAGTTCTGTTGGTGGTCGGGCGATGCTACTATGCTCGTTTCAGCCCTCATAGAAAGCGGGTTCATTGAACAGGACAAGTCGGTCCATGATTGGTTTGGCAATCAACCGTGGGCGAAAAAACGGGCTGAGGAACGCAAAATCAGGGATTCTCGAACCGAAAACTCACCGGACAATTATCGGGAATTATCGGAACGGAAAATACCGGATAATGGCAATTCTCATGATTTATCGGAACGGAAATTACCGGAAACTGCAATTCCCGACACGAAAAAGGGACAAAGCGAAAGTATTAAGCAAAAGAGTAATACTCACTCGTTAAGTACTCTTGAAAAAGAAAGTATTTCTAATACGGCGAAGTCTTCGCGCGCACCCGCGCGAGGCGGTGAACAAGTTGTGGATAACTCAAACGGCAACGGACGAGCATCGCCGGATTTCATTTCTCGAACCACGGAGTTTCTTGAAGAGATTTCCGAACTCGTGAGCTTGACCGAAAACGACCGGCTGGGCATTCGGTTCGATGTGATTAAACGCGGTTCCACTGAGGGTTTACAAACACTTCTCGACCAGTTGCGCATGGCAGAGGCCGACGGACGGCTGGGCTGTTCACCGGGCATTGTGAACCCGGTGGGTTGGATTCGCAAGCGGATTCGGGGCGAGGCGCACGTGGAGCCCGGATAAGCGGGCGGTGCTAACCGACGAAAAATGCTCAAGTAAACCAATTGGCTCAAGTTGTTTTGGTGAAGGCAAACGCAGCAATTTCCCGCATGTTAACCCCTGTTTCAGACTGGCCGCGACGGATTACCCGGCTGCTCGTAGAGTACGAGTGGAGCCAGGGCCGTCTCGCCATGCGCATCACGTGCGACAAGGGCACGGTGAACCGGTGGCTGCGCGGGAAGTGTGTGCCCAGCCCGGTGTATCGGGAACGGCTGACCGAACTGGAACGGCGGAAAGGAATCGGCGATGGCGATCACCCATCGAACGAGTGACGCGCAGTTAGAAAACCAGTTGGGCGACCGCTTTCAACTCACCGAGGACGAGATCAAGTTCTTTCTCGCCTACGTCGGGTTAGAGCCGCCCAGCTCAGCGCCGCGCACGCCGGGCGATGCCTATCGCGCCATCTCGCCCCACGTGAAGAGCCGCCATTGGGCGAACCGCGCCGGGGCCGCCATGCTGGCGCGCATTCGGGCGAAGGGCGCGTTGCCGCTCCTGCTCGAATACCGCAACCTCGGCGTGAACCGCGCCATTACCTTGCTCACCGAGTGCACTAAAGCCGAAACGATCAAGATTGTGCGCCACGGGTCGGGGGTGTGGGATTACTTGGCGATGCCCGATTACCGCACACGGCTACGAGCGGCGCGGATGCTCCTCGAAGTGCATGGGATGATCGGACCGGAAGCGCAAGTGAACGTGAACATCGACAACCGCCTGACCTTCGGCGAAGCGGTAGCGGCGCAAGCTCAGGAACGGGAACGAATCCAATCCGCGCTCGGCGAGGGCGCCAGCCATGCCCAAGACGCAGACTACACCGAAACCGAATGATCGCCATGAACCGCTCACGGTTATTCAGTGCCGCCAGCGTAAAAGCGACGGCTTTCCCCTCGATAACGAGAAGATCATCTTGCAGATCCTGGCGGCTACCGACAATGCTGAATGCCAGAAGATCTGCGACGCGTGGGAGAATGGCGAACCGTATGCCATCGAGGTGGCGGGCAAACCGCACGTCGGAATTATCAAGGGCGACGTCGTGCTCCGCGAACACGGTCCGCGACGGTGGGTGGTGTTGTTCACATTGCACGAAGAACCGGGGTTATGGCAACCGCTCCTGAAATCCTGATCGTCCGCAACCAGCCCCTCAAGCAATGCGAATCGGACTACTGGGACGATCCGGAAGCGTTTGCATGGGACGTATTGGGAGTGCGGGGGTTGTTCAAGAAGGCGCTGGAGTTCATTTGGGCGGTGGCGGAAAACCGCAAGGTCACCTGTCGCGGCGCGTACGGCACCGCCAAAACGTTTTGGACAGCCGTCTTGGTCTTGTGGTTCTTGTACACCCGCTACCGCAGCCGCGTCGTGACCACCGCTCCCCGCGAGCGGCAAGTGAAAGACCTACTCTGGAGCGAGATCAACGCGCTCTATGCTTCCGCGAAGTTTTCACTGGGCGGGAAGTGTCTCACGGATCGGTTGGACATCGCGCCCAAGTGGTTTGCGGTGGGGATGACCGCCAACCAGAAGAACGAGAGCGCGATGCAAGGCTATCACGGCAAGAACGTGTTCTTCGTCGGCGATGAATCCTCCGGCCTCCGCCCCACGACCTTCGAGATCGCCGACCGATTGTGTGTCGGCAGCGAGGACAAGCAATTGTTCATCGGCAACGCCATTGATCCGCTCTCGACCTTTGCCGCGACGTTCAAAGACCGCACGTTTGCCAAAGTCCGCATTACGGCCTTTGACACGCCCAACGTGCAAGCGCGGAAAACTCTCATTCCGGGCATGGTGACGTGGGAATGGGTGGAAGATAAACGCATTCGGTGGGGCGAGCACAGCCAATTGTACAAGTCCCGCGTCCTCGCGGAATTTCCCTCGACCTCGGACAACGCGGTTATTCCCCTGGCGTGGATCGAGGCGGCTATGGCGCGGTGGGAAGCGCTCATCGAAGAAGTGCGGGCGGAAGACCGCACTCGGTCGGCGGAAGAAGCGGCGGAGATCGTCGCGGAGCGCCTGGACGGCGCAATGTACCTCGGCGCGGACATTGCCGGAGGCGGCGAGGATGAGACTGTTTTCGCCCGGCGCAAAGCGTGGTTCCATTTGCCGCTCACGTCCCATGCCGGAGACACCCAGGAAGTAGCGGCGTTGTTGGGCATCGAACACGGAAAGGGGTACGGCATTGCGTTGGACGCTATCGGGATCGGAGCGGGAGTGGCCGACGCTGCTCAAGCTTCAGGAGTGGATGTCACGAAAGTGATCGGCTCCCAGCAAAGCGAGCGCATGGACTGCACCGGCACGTTCGGCTTTACCAACCGGCGGGGAGAACTGTACTGGACGATGCGGGAAGTGTTGGATCCCAATGGCGCGACTCCTCACGCGCTGCCCCGCGATGAAATGCTCCTCGAAGAATTAGCCTTGCCGGTGTATAAGCCGGTGACCGGCAAGAAGATCATGATTGAACCGAAAGAGAAGGTCAAAGAGCGGCTCGGACGCAGTCCGGACCGGGCCGATGCGACGGTATACTCGTTAGCGGTGGAAGGCGGAATTCCGGCCTATGTGCCGCCGCCGCAACCTGAATCTGACAAACTACGGAACCGACGGAGGTGGTAATGGGAATGCTGGAAGCGCTCGGCCTGCGCAAGCGACCGGGAGCCGTGGCGATTCGCGTAAGAGAGAGCGATCAAACCCGCTGGGTGAAGATCGGCGGCGGATTGAAGTATAACCGCGATATGGGTTCGGCGGACTTGTACGATACCGTTGACCGGGCCTTTCGCGCCTGGCGCCTGAATCCCTTCGTGAAGCGCATTACCGAGATGTGGGTGAACTACGTCATCGGGGAAGGGTTGACGTTCACCGCTAAAGACGAACGCGTGCAAGCCGTGTTGGATCAATTTCTCCGGCGCAATAAAGTGCACGTGCGCATGAAGAAGCGCGGGCGGGAAGCGTTTCTGTTCGGCGAGCTGACCGGCATTCCTTTGGTGAACGTCGCCACCGGCAATACCAAACTCGCCTTTGTGGATCCGCTGCAGGTGAACAAGGTGGAACTGGATCCCCTGGACGGCGACAATCCGATCGCGATTGTCGTGAACGGCAAAGACGGCCAACCGATCACGCTGCCCATTGTCCGCACCGATGAACTGGGACTCGCGTCCATGACCGTGCCGGAACTTTACGGCGACAAGCGACCGGCCGGGTTTAATGCGCCCTTGTCCACCGTGGGCCGCAAGACCGGGCGGGCGTTTTACTTGGCGTTCAATTCCATTGTCGGCGCGACGCGCGGCACCTCGGATTTGCTTACGATTCTGGATTGGTGCGCCGGAACGGAAGATTTGCTCTGGGAAGTGCGCAACCGCACCGAGAACCAGAACCGCTTGTTCGGAGTGATCGAGATTAAGAACGCCACCCCCACGCAGTTGCGCAAGTACCGCGATAAAGACTCGCCCGATTATATTCCCCCGCCCGGCTCGAACCCCGATGAATGGGCGTATGCCAACGAGAACATCACGTTCAAGTTCGTGGCGCCGGAAATCGGGGCCAGCGATATTGCCGAGGCTGTGCGGATGTTCAAGTCCATGATCGAGATCGGCGGCGGTCCGCCCGAACATTTCTTCGGGCAAGGCGGCGACGTCAATTACGCCACCGCCAAAGCCATGGACAGCCCGTTCATGCAGCAAATGAAGTCCGGGCAGCAGGAGTTCTGCGAATTCTGGGAAGACGTGGCGGAGTTCGTGGTGGATCAGAAGCTCATCTTCACCCATGAACTGGACGGCGTAACCGATCCCGGCGTAATCGTAACCGCGCCCGAGATCTCGGCCAAAGACGAGCGCTACCGCGCCGAGATCGCCAAGCTGTTCACCGATACGGTGGTGGCGTGGAAGACCAGCGGCTGGATTAACGATGTGCAGGCCATTGACCTCATGGGGCAAATTGCCACGGCGGCGGGCTTGAAAGTCAAAGCTGTGGAAGCCATGATTCCGCCGCCAGTGCAAGGGCAAGCCTGGGCGCAGGATGCCCTGAAACGCATCAGTCAAGAGCAAGGGAGTGTCGCATGAATCCGACTGAAGCCCCGCGCATGTTGAATGGGTTTCCCGTGGAACATAAGCGGCTGGACGAGCTCACGAAAGCGCCCTGGAACCCGCGTAAGATCAGCGAGGAACAACGAGCGGCATTAGAATGCTCCCTCGCCGAATTCGGAACGGTGGAGCCGATTGTGGTGAACCGGGTGACCGGGCACGTGGTGGGCGGCCACCAGCGACTCGATGCGTTACTGGCTCTTGGCGAGACCACGACGGATGTGATCGTGGTGGAGTTGGCGGCGGAGCGCGAGAAGCTCTTGAACATCGCCCTCAACCGCATTAGCGGCGAATGGGATGAGGTGAAACTGACCGACCTGCTGAACGAACTGACTACATCCGGTCTGGATACCAGTTTAACCGGGTTTTCGACGGCGGAGATTGATGAACTGCTGCAAGGATCGGATTTCAGTTTCGGTGTGACCGAAGAGCCCGAGATTGAACTGAACGAAGAACAGGCCGGACATTTGAATGCGGCGTGGCAGGAATGGGGCAACGACACGCTATTCTTCATCGAGGAACTTCAAAAGCATAACGTGATCTCGCATAATGTCACCCCGACCATCGCGCGAATCATGTTTCTGCGGGCGTTGTACTTCGGCAAAGAGTACCCACGCTGGTGTTCGCATGCGTTCCATCCGCAGCAATTATTCGTGGCCGGTCACGAGCATAGCATGGTTTGGGCAATTGAACAATTAACGCAAGACCCGCGCTTTGCCGAACGGTTCCGGTGGTGCTTGAAAGAAAAGCCATCCATTGACGTCGTGCTTTCCCAATCGCCGCCCTTACATGCCGCGCGCCTTGCTGCTGATTTTCCGGCGTCCTTAGCGCGCGATTTGATCAATGAATTCTCTCCCGCAGGCGGCGCCGTGCTTGACCCGTGCCATGGCTGGGGCGGGCGAATGGTGGGATTCTTACTCAGCCATGCCGGGAAGTATGTTGGCTTCGATCCGGCTGAACAAACCCACCTCGGAACCACGCGCATCTTTGACGACTTCTCGCGGTATGTGAACGGCAAACACGCTGAGCTTTACTGCCGTTGCTTTGAAGATTCTACGCTTGAACCGGAGTCCTTTGACTTTGCCCTCACCTCCCCACCCTATTTCAATGTGGAGAAGTACGAAGGCGCGCAGACGAGCTTCCGGAAGTACGGCACCTTCGAGAAATGGGATACCGGATTTTTCCGCCCCCTCATTCAGTTGACCTACCGGGCATTGCGGAACGATACGGTATTCGCATTGCAAATCGGCAATCAATCCTATCCACTGGAAGAGCGCGCGCTTGTTTGGGCGCGGGAATGCGGGTTTGAACATATCGCAACCCGCGCCAGCGGCATGACCAATTCCTTGGTGAAAACGCCCGAAGAAGATGGCGAAGTGATTGTGCTCCTTCACAAACCGCGCACGCACTGATGGCCACTATCGTCACCCCTGAACTGCGCGCCAAGCTCGTTGCTACGGCGAAAGCCCGCGAGAATAAAGAAGACATCGTTTCATTGGTGGGCAACCTCCCTTCGATGCGGCTGATTCTGATTTGGCCGACGGTGAACATCCAGGTTCCGGAGGGCGAGGCGCGGAACATGAGCAACCTTATGCGGGATTGCCGGAAAATCTGGCTCGGCGTGGAACTCGATTATGAAGATATTTCCAATACCGCCCGAATTCCGTACTCGGTCGTCAAAGAGCACGTGTTCGAAGCGCAGATGAACTTGTGGATTTATCCGGACAACACGGTGCATCAGTACGCGAAAGAACTGGCGAAAGCCACCATTGTGAAGGTGGCGAAAGGGAAAGAGAGCGAGTAATGCCGATCTCCGCGCGGGATGTTAAGCGATTCGAGCGGCGGATCCGCGAGCTGCAGCAGAGCGCTAATGCCCTTTCCAATGAGGCGCGGGTGGAAGTGCTCAAGCGGGTGGATGAACGCCGTCGCCGGATTAAAGAGCTCATGGATCATTACCCGGGCAAGTCCCCCCTCCCCACCGGCGATGTGCCGCGCTTAAGCCAACAAATCCGCGCTGAAGTGAACGGGATGATCGAGGACGTCGTGCCGGTCATTAAAGCCGCGCAAGAGGGCGCATGGGCGAAAGGCTTGGCGGCCGGGCGGGAATTGGCCGTTACACTGGAATTGGAAGGGGTGTTCTTCGCGCCTACTCCGAACCTTGTTTCCCTTGCCACCGGGTACACGGCGGACTTGGTGCGCTCGATTCCCGCCGAACTCATGCCGAAAGTCAATGGCGCCTTGTCCCGCGCGGTGCTGGGCGGACTCTCGCCTTATGAGACCATGCAAGAGCTCGACAAACTAATCGGGCGTAATGCTGAACATGGCGTGAGCTACCAAGCCGAGCGGATTGTCCGCACCGAAGTGCAGAGGGTGTACTCCATTGCCCTCGACACCCAAATGCAAGCGCTCGCCGCGCGGGTTGATTCACCGAAAAAGCTCATGAAAGAATGGGTGGCGGGACCGTACCGACCGGGACGGCGTGAAGAACACCAAGCGATCAACGGGCAGCGAGTGCCGATGGACGAGCCGTTTGTCTTGCCGGACGGCACGCGGCTCATGTATCCCCGCGATCCGGGTGGTCCGCCGGAACACACTATTAATTGCGGCTGCGGTTGGCGGATTGCGCCGGATTCGATAATGGATGCGATGATGTAACCATTAAACAGGGGCATGAAATAAATACCGTAGGCAAGTGCGTATGCATCTGCCTACGGTTTTTTATGGCCTGCGTTGACCGCGAGGGGGCGGTTTGCTTATTTCGAGTGTGTTGCATCGTTTCCGGTTCAAGCGCATTCACGAGTCCCGCATTCTCGCGTCCGATCAGACCGGGAAAGTCTGGGAAGTGATGATTATCAAGGCGGGGCTTTCGCATAACAGCACCCCGCCCTTAGTGCGTTCCGGAAACGAATGGGTGTCGAGCGGCGATCCCAACCGGGGGAAGAGTTTCCGCTATTACTACGATGCCGACATGCTCAAGAAGGTGGTGCCGCTGTTCGATGGCAAACCCGCCTATGCGTTTGAGTTCGCGCCGGATCAATTCAACCATGTGCAGTCTGGCACGCCCGCCGAGTTCGTCAAGCTCGGTCCCGGACTCGCCAAGAGCAAAGTCGGCCAGTATTCCAATCCCCGGTGGGGCACGGATGATGAAGGTAATGAGGGCGTGATTGCCACCCTCACCCTCGTAGATGATGAGCTCTTGCTGCGCATGCGCGAGGCGTGGAGCGCGGGGATCCGCGATTTTGTCGGGTACTCTATTGATGGCGATGGCGATCTGGAGATCGTGAACATTGGCGGGCAAGAGGTCGCCAGCGTCACTATTACCGAGATTAATTCGACGGATGTTGTTACCAGCCCAGCGGCGGGCGGTAAAAATTTGCGTTTAGTGGCCGCGATGGACAAACCAACCGAGGACCAAAAGCCTATGAATCCCAAAGTGCGAGCGGCCCTGTTCCGCCTTCTGGAAGCGCGGAAAGTGGACAAGAAGCGCTCGGATCGCATCCTCGAAGCGGACGACGCTAATGTAGTCACCGCCGCCGTTGAGGAACTCAAGAAAGAAGCCGATGCCATGCACGGGCAAAACGGCATGGAGCAAGCGGTACAGTTCGCTAAAGAAGCCATGGCCGCCTTGCAGGCGGGCAATGCCGATGCCGCGCTGGCGGCGCTGCAGAAGCTGCTGGAGATGCAAGCACCCGAACCGAAGCCGCAGGAAGCGGCTAAGACGCCGGTGTCGAACAACCCGCCGGCCCATACGCCCCCGGCTGCTCCGCCCGCTGCGCCTCCGGCCACCGAACCGGCTAAGACCGCCGAACCGCCCAAAGAACCGGTTGGCGCCAATGGCGGCAGCGTGGTTCCCGCCGACCAAGTGACCAAGCTCACTGAAGAGATCGAAGCGCTCAAAGCCGAACTCGATCAGGACAAGGCGACCAAAGTCATTGAGGCGTCCAACTTGCCCGAAGCGAGCAAGGAACACCTTAAAGAATCCGTGCGCAACCGCGTGCTCACCGCCGCCCGGATCAAAGAGGCGATCACGGTGGAGCAGAAGTATCTTGAACGGCTCGGCGTCGGCAATCCCGCCCACGTGCAAGTCAGCGAGCGCGGGCGTTCCGATGCGCTCATCGCGCTGGAAGGGTTTTTCTACAACCATGACTTGATCGACGATCAGAAGCGCCCGGTGCGCCGGTTCCGCAGCATCCGTGAGGCTAAGGTGAAAGCGTGGCAAGGCGATCCGGAAGAGAGCGCGGAAGTGTTCCTCGGATCGCTCTGCGCGCCCTACCATTCAGGCGAGCGGCGGCGGTTGCGCCTGCGCGAAGCGATGACCACCGCGACCTTTGACCAAGCCTATGCCGATGTCATGCACAAGGTCATGCTCGACGATTACAACTTGCCGGAAGGCAACGAGTGGCGAAAGATTGTCGAGATCGCTTCGGTAAACGATTTCAACGACCACAACTTCACGCGCATCGGCTATTGGGGAGATTTACCGGATGTGGATCCGGACGGCGGAACTTACCAAGAGCTGCCCGACCTCTCCGATGAAGGCGTCGCGGTGAATGTCACCACCAAGGGCGGAATGGCCTCGATTACCCGCAAGATGATCGTGAACGATGATATGCGGTTTATCCGAATGATTCCGTTCCGGCTCTCGCGGGCGGCCAAAGGCGGCATTCGCCGGGCCGTGTTCGGCACCTTTACCGCCAATAGCGGCGCAGGTTCGGTGTGCAGCTACGACAGCCTCACGCTCATTCACACGAGCCACGGCAACGGCAAGACCTCCTCGGGCGATCCGCTCAGTCCGACCAGTATGAGCGCGTGCCGCGTCGCGATGATGCGCCAGCGGGTGTACGGCGATGATCCCAATGCGCCGGAGTACTTGGAAGACCTCAACCTGCCCAAGTACCTGCTCATCCCGCCCGAGCAAGAGACCATGGCGATCAGCTTGTGCAAGTCCGTGAACCTGATTCAAACCGTGGTTGCGGCGGATAAGGGCGGCGGCTATTCGGCGGACATGGTATTGCCCGACAACCCGGCGCTCAATATCCACAGCCGCAGCGGCATGGATTACATTCTCGTGCCCATGTGGACGAACCCGAACAACTGGTACGCTTTGGCCGATCCGCGAAACGTGCCGTGCATCGTGGTGGCGTTCTTGAAGGGCCAGGAAGAGCCGGAGCTCGAACAGGAAGCCGCCAACACCGGCGGGAATTTCACGGCGCGGAAAGTCACGTACCGCGTCAGTCATGACCGCGGCATTAAAGTGATCGAGCACCGCGGCGCCCACGGCCAAGTCATTTAAATGAATTCGGCGAAGCGGGGTCGGGTAACCTGTCGCGGGGACCCGCCCCGCCGCCGAAAACCAACCCATTCATTCTCAACTGAGGACAATCCCCATGGGACTTACTCCCTTTGCCGATATTCCGGGACCGATCCCGTTTCAGGGCGCGGTTATTCCGGCCCTGAGCGCTGATGCGGCTTCGGTAGCGTATCCGGTTTTCCGGGTGCCGTTCAATTGCAAGCTCACGAAAGTGAGTTTAATTCCGCAAGGTTCGGTGTCCGGTCACGCCTCGAACCGCAAGAACTTGAACGTGATTAACAAGGGCGCGAACGGTATCGGCACCGTTGAACTCGCGAACCTCGATCTCGTGGCGGGCGTGGATTTAACGGCGTTCGATGAAAAGCCGATTTACGCCCCCGCCGATCCCAATAGCGGCATTAACCTCACCGCCGGGGATGTGATCGCGTTGGAAGTGGAAGACGTGGGCACGTCGCCCGCGTTTCCGCAGCTGCAAACGTACATTGAGATCATCGCGCGGTAATCCGGAATGGCGTTACGAGATTCCATTGTACTGCCGGGCGCGAGCGCGAACTTAGTGCGGAACTACGCCGATACGGTCGCGTATTACTCCGCCGCTATTGACACCAGCCTCTATGCGGCAGTTCTCGTGTATTACACGGTCGCGGATGTAGTGAGCGGCGGCACCGGTGCAATCACCTTAGAATACAGCCCCGATAAGCTCTCATGGCATACTCCGGCGGGCGCATCGTACTTTCCCTCCATCAACGCGAACGGCGATTTCGTGGAGAAGCTTTCGTACATCGAACCGGTGGGAAAGTACTGCCGTGTGAAAGTGCAGAAGACCGGCGGCACGTCGTTCCGGCTGGCAAAAGTGCTCATTGAGTTGAAATCATGAGCCGGTCGTTTGCTGCGCTGGAAAATGAAGTCAAAGACCTCATTAAGGATTCCGACGGCTATGTCAGTTCAACCGCGCTCACCAATGCCGTGAAGCGCGGTTTGACCCGGCTCTCCGAATGCCGCCCGCGTTATGTGGTTCAGGATTGGACGGGCAATGGCGTGGCGAAAGTGTTCAATCTCCCCACGGAGTCCTATGAGGGTGGATTCAGCGATATCGTGAAGGTGCAATATCCGTACGATGTCACCGGAGCGGTGTTGCCGAATACGCTGCTGCCGTCCAGTTTGACGCTCTTCGATGTCGGCAGCGGCTCGTTCAAGTTGCACGTGGGATTTATTCCGGCGGATGAGAAAGTAGTACGCGTTACCTTCACCGCGCGGCACAATGTGACCGGAGATGCCAGCACCATTACGTCCGCATCCGATGAAGATGCGGTGATTCATTGGGCGGCGGCGGAATGCTTGAAAAGCATGGCCGCTAAAGCCGTGGCGCTGGGCGATGCCCTGATCGGCGCGGATAATGTGAGCTACCAAACCCGCGCCGGGCAATACCAATCCCTCGCTAAACTCTATGAAGACATGTCCGGACTGCAAGACACTCCGGCGTTCTCGTTTGCTAAGGTGAATGTGCGGCGGCTGAGCGGTGAATCCCATTTGACGCACTAATCCGCATGGCAAACCACGAACTGGAAGTCGAGATTGTCTTCAAGCCGCCCCTTGATCCGGGGGTTGAGATTGGGCTGTTGGATGATGCCAACCGGGAACTCGAAACCACCATGATGGCGGCAACGCAGCTTTTGCATGGCGCGGTTCTGCCGCGAACCCCTCATGCGTTCGGTAATTTGCGCGGTTCATTGCAGCCGGATACAACGGTAATCGGCGATTTGATCATCGGCAGAGTCACGAGCAATTTACCCTATGCGCAATGGGTGGAATTGGGATCAGAGCCCCATTGGGTGCCCATTGACCCGCTCAAATTGTGGGCGAAACGCAAGCTCGGCGATGAATCTCTCGCATACGCCGTTCAACGAGCCATTGCCCGGCGCGGCACTAAAGGTCATTTCATGTTCCGCGAGGGTTTCAAAGAAGTGCGGGGGCAGGTGTATAAGTTGTTTGAGATAGCGATTGACAAGATTATGACTCGCTGGAGAGCGCAGTAATGCCAACGCCGCCGTACCTCAGTATCGCTAACGCGCTGGTGGACCGTTTAGAAACCGTGCCGAACATCGGGCGGGTGCATAATTACTTGCGCAATTTGAAATCCCGCGAGGAAGTGCTCGCGGAGTTTCGGGACGCGAGCCTCGGGCGAGTGAACGGGTGGATGGTCTCACGGCGCTCGTTCACCGATGTGCAATCCGGCACGATGTCCAATACCCGCCTTGCCACCTGGCTCTTGCGGGGATACATGGCGGTGGAGGACAGTCTGGCTACCGAATTGCTCTTTCAACAAGTGGTGGACGAGGTGGCGGCGGCGTTTACGCCGCAAGACGACCTCGGCGGCTTAGTTGAACTCATCGAGCCGGTGCAAGCCCCGACCATCGGCCATGCGTGGTTAGGCAGGCCGGAATCGGGCTTTCTGTGTCATGGCGCGGAACTCACATTGAACGTTCAAGAATTTTATCAGCGGTAAGCGAGGCGTAAATGGGCGCGACGGGTTATCAAACGATCTTCGGCGTAGGACTGCAATCGGCGTATTCTGCGCCGGTGGCGGTGACCGACCGGATTCCGATTTTCAAAGAATCCCTCTCGCACACGATTCAGCAGATCGAAGACGAGATTCTCCGGGGCACGCCCGGACGGCGCTCGCTGGTGGGCGCGGGACAACTGCTGCCGGAAGAAGTCGCCGGATCATTGGAAACCGATGTGCGCTATGTGCAGAAGAGCGGCGCGTATTTTCACGGTGTGGACTTGCTCATGGGAGTGGCCATGGGCGCGGCGGTGCATCACGGCGCATACCAATGGTCGCTCCTTCTCGCGAACTCCCTCACGAAACCCCTTACCCTGGCCTTCAACAAGGGTGCAACGGTTTGGGAACTGGCCGGAACGTACATCGAAGAGTTCTCGTTTTCCCTCGCCTCCGGGCAATCGTTGCGCACCAGCTTCAATGTGCGCGGGCATAAGCTTCGTTATACCGGCGATTTGGGAATCGCCAATACCCTCTCGAACCTGACCAGCCTCGCCGCCAAAACCGCGCAGCGGGTGCTGTGTCCGGACCTTCATTTTTATATCGGTGATTTGGCCGATGCGTTAGGTTCCGCCGATGAACTGGACGTGGCCGATGCCAAGCTCTCCCTCAAGAACAACTTGACCGGCAGCGAATACTCCACGCCCGATAACGCGACGTCCTATTTCACACCCCATTTGACCATTGAGCCGGACCGCAACGGCAAGCGCGACGTCACGTTGGAATTCACGGTGCCGCGTCTGGTGAGCAGCGGCACGTCCGGTTGGGGCTATCAGCTCCGCGCGTGGAAAAACGCTCATACGCCGCTGCAGATTTTAATGGAGTCCTCGGTGGATTCGGCGGGCCGGAAGTTCCGCGCCCTCGGGCCGTGCGTGATTCTCGATGATGTCACCGACGGCACGGAAGGCGCAGGCCCGTACGCCATCAAATGCAAAGCGCGGTTTTACCGAGGCGCGTCCAAGAACAACACGTTCATGAAACTGTTGGACGGCGCCACCAATGTTGTGGATGAGCTCGCGATTGAATTCAAGAACTCGGTCAATAGTGAGGGGCGGACGGTCGCGCCGCTTTAATAAGATATGACGAAAGCCATTGGATATAACGCCAAGTGCGCGTTTCGAATCGTCGGAAAAGGGAACTCTTCCCTTGCGTATCCCACCGATCCGGAAACGCCGACTCCTGAGACGTTGTCCGGGTATGATTTGCTGCCGTTTTTAAGCGGGGATTTGCCCGAACAGACCGAACAAGAACTCGATGATACGCTCGGCGGGCAAGCCGGGTATGAAGCCTCGGACATCGTGAAAATCGGCGTCGGCGGCAGCGTGGAATTAGAAGGCTTGTACGGCACGCTCAATCAGCTTATTCTCGCCGCGTTCGGCTATGAGCGGGTTAGAACGGCGGCGGTGTTGGAGTTTCCGACGGCGGTGGGCGGCATTACCGGAAGCGCCACCGGCGGCGGCGCGAACTACCTCGACGATACGGCTAAAGCGTGGGTAACCAACGAGCATGCCGGAAAGTGGGTCAGGCTTAAAGAGCAAGGCGGCGGCAACCGCCATGAGGTGCGGCGCATCGTTTCCAACACCGCGACGCGCTTGATGATCGCGCCCAATTGGGGGGTGCAGCCGGTGAGCGGCACCCCGTATGAAATCGCCTTCGTGTGGGATCATCAGTACGAGTTCTCGAGGAAGCTCCACGTCCACCCGATTACCGATTACGGGCTGACCAATCCGTGGGACGCGAGCGCGTATTTCGCATTGTACGGCACGCTCGGCATTGACCAGCAAATCGCCGTACTCGAATACCCGGGCGCGATGGTCAATTCTCTCACCTTGAAGCTCGCCGGGAAAACGTTGAAGGTGAGCGCGGAACTGATTGCCTTCTGCAAGAACTTCCGCACGTCCGGGCGCAACGCCTCGTCCGCCGGATGGAAGTACAACGAATCCGAAGACTCCCTGGTGGCGGGCGGGCTGTTGGAATTCAATGCCGCGATTTTCGGCGATGCGGTGTTTCGGATCGGGGATTGGTCCTCGTCGGCGGCGCTGGTCAACGCCAACCAACTCGGCATCACGGAATTCGAGCTTAAGATCAACAACAACTTGAAGACCGATGACCGCTCGACCAAAAGCGGCCTTTATATCATTGAACCGGTGAATGGCGGCAAACGGGACGTGACCGGCTCGATTAAATTGCCGCGGCATACCGAGATTACCCGCTTTACCGATTTGCGCTCGAACAAGAAGCTCATGGCGGATGTAGTGTTCACCGGACCGGGCGTCGCCGGATCCGGCAGCTACTCCTTCAAACTCGGCTTGAATCTGCGGCAATTGAAGTGGGATCCGGGCAAGGCGGGAGTGGATGGCCCGGGCGTCGTCGCGGAAATGTGGCCGTTCCGCTGTTTTCAGCCGAGCGCGGTGAGCGCCGGAATGCCGACGCCGAGCACCGGCGCGGACAACAGCGAGGTGATTGTGACCACCCGCGATGCGTGTCCGTTTAATTTTCTCATGGGACAGAACGATCCATTTTAATTTACGGGTGAATGACTATGGGTTTGGAACTCGTTTCCGATGATGTGAAAACCTATCAGCCGGTGGATGGCTGTGCGATTCGTTACCGGTGCATTAACCCGCGCACGTTGAAACAACTGACGCGGGCGTGTGTAACCGATGAACGGGGGCTGCGCATTGATGAAGAATTGCTCACCCGTAAAGTCCTCGCGTGGGCGATTGTCGGTTGGGACGGCGTAACGCTTGACGGGCAAACGGTGGAGCCGGATGAAGAGACGATTGACCGCTTGCCACCCGCTATTTACATGGCGTTGGAAGTGCTGGTCATGTCGCGGGGCGGCATTAAGAAAGTACTGGAAGCCTCAGCGGACGCCAGTGCCGAGCCGAAGTCCACCGACGAACCGTTTGAACTGACTGTACCGGAAGGGGGTGAGCCCCCTTTGTCTCCCTTGCCGAGTACATCCGGGAGATCGAAAGCCGCGGCTGGGCGTTCTGCCCGACCTGCGTCGGCGAGTACCAAGCCCAGAAACGTCAGCCGCCGTGCTTAAGTAGCCCCGACGGATTGTGCTTCACCGGGCGACCGCCCCTCAGGATTACGCCGGAGAATCGTTTGGCGTGCATGATTTATGATTGTGCGGCATCCCTCTCCGGCGTTGATGTCCATGGCGCTCCCCTCCTCACCAAACTCGAAACGGTATTGGATTATTATCGGGAAACGTTAAACGTGCTTGGCGATGATTTTGTGATTGACCGGATTTTACAGATTCATGCCATTGTCGCTCCCAACCGCATCAGCGAATATCTCTCGAAGGTGAACAGTGGCGGACGATAAAACCTACGGAATCGAACTGCGCAGCCGTCTCGACGGCAAAGGCTTCAAAGACCTGGCCGGTGAGCAGAAGAAGGTCGCGGATGATGCGCAACGGGAAGCTGAGAAGTTTCGCGCGGAGTGGACGTCGGCGTTTCGGGAGATTCGCAATATCAGCGCCCTCGCGTTTGCCGGGATCTCCGCCGGGCTGGGTTTGTCCGTTCATGAAGCGGCGCAAGGTGAGCAAGCTATGGTGCGGTTGCGCTCGTCCGTGAATGGGCTGTCCGCTGATGTCGAGGGATTCTTAGACCGCGCCGATGACACCGCCGGAGCGTTGCAGCGTATCAGCGGCATTGCCGATGACCAGTACATCTCGTCCCTCGCGCGAATGGTCGCCATTAACCACGATGCGGAAGGCTCCCTTAATAACCTCGGCTTAGTCTCGGACGTGGCGCGGCATTTTCAAATTGATTTAGCGGCGGCGACGGACATTGTCGCCCGCGCCATGGTGGGGGAAGTCGGGCGGTTAGGGATGATCGCTCCCGCCCTCGCGCAGCATATTATGGACCTCGATGAGACGGCGACCAATGCCGAAAAAGCCGCCATCATCATGGAGTCTTTGTCCGATGCCCAAGGCGCGACGGCAGATGAAGCGACGACCCTCTCCACGAACATCGGCGTGGCTAAAGAAGAGACCCTCGCCATTGCCGAGGCCATTGGCAATTCGCTCACGCCCGCCCTCGCGGAAGTCATTACCGGATTTACCGAAGCCGCCGGAAAAACGCGGGAGTGGATTGAAGAGAACCAGCTTCTCACCTCGACCATCAGCATCAGCGCCATCTCGATTACCGGATTAGTCACGGTGAGCGCGGGACTCGTGACCGTCTGGCCGGTCATTGTCAAAGGGTACATCGCCGCCCAAGCCGCTATGAGCGTAACTACCGGGCTGATCACGTTTCAGACGGCGGCGTTATGGGGAAATTCTCTCGCGTGGAACGCGGTGGGGTATGCATTGCTCAGCATCAACCCGACGGTACTCGCGGTCACAGCGGCGCTTGGGATTGCCGGAGGTCTGGCCCTCGCGATCATGGAGACCGGGGACAATGCTCGGACTGCCGCGCCCGAGATCCAAACCCTCACGGACAATATCAGCGCCTTGGGGGATGCTACTGCGTACGCTCAAGAGTCCTTGGATCTGGAGTTCATTAAGCAGCTCAGCGATGCCATTGCGCGGGGCGAGAAGATTGACTTCAATTGGCTGACCGGCGCGGCGGATGAGGCTGCCGAAGAAGTCAAAGCAAGTTTTCGGGGAATCACGCCCGCCAAGCTTAAAGACATCGTGAAGCCGATTAAAGTGGAAGACGTATTCGAGATCGGCGGCGAGAAAGTCACAATTCCGTTCGGGATGGCGATGCCGGATGATGAACGCGCTAAACTCCGCGACGCCATTAAGCACGACACCGAAGAAGGCAACCGGATTGTTCACGAAGGCGCGGTGCAGCTCGCGATTGACAAACGGGATGCGGAAGAACGCTGGCAAGAGCAAAAGCAGGCGCTCGATGAAGCTGAAGTTGCCCGCTACATGAACCACCTCGCGACCCTGCGCGCCGCGCATATGACCTTTGTCACGTCTCTGGCTAACTCCGAAATGACCGGCAAACGGCGGCGGGAGATGATTTGGGATAGTATGAAGCAAGTATTTCTTAGGCAAATCGCCGAGGAGACCGAGGCGTTTATTTTCGGGCAACTCGCCAAACAAGCGGCTATGGAAGCGACGGTCGCAGTAGCGGCCACCACCACCGCCACGACCAACGCTATGCAGAACCAGTCCACGATCTTCTCCTTGCTCAAACTCGCGCCGATCATTGCCGCGAAAGTGATCTCGTTCTATGCCGCTCTTGGTCCCTTTGCCATTCCGGCGGCGGCGGGGACGATTGCCGCGATTTGGGCGTTCATTCGCGCGGCGCGGATGCAAACCGGCGGCGAAGTGGGCGGCACCGGACGCGGAGATCGCGTTCCAACGCTCCTTGAACCGGGCGAGATCGTGATTCGGCGGGAGGTGGCGCAAGCCAACCGTGCCTCGCTCTTGGCCTTGAATAGCGGCCAATCCATGAGCAGCAATCCGGTCCAAGTGAACTTGCAGTTCTATGCCGCGCCGGGCATGAGCGAGACGGAAGTGCTCCGCTACGAACGCATGCTCGAAGCGGATTTACCGCACATCATTAACCGGGCGTACCGTTCCGGCAGAATGCGGCGAGGCGGGTAATGCAGTTCACATTTAGCAGTTGGTCGGTGGTTTTCAAAGGATCGTTATACGGCCGTACGGAAGTGCGTTCGAAAAGACTGCAGGCGACCACCGTTTACGAAGACGGCTCAGTCGAGGTGTACGATGGGACGACGTTAGAGTGGATTATTTCCCTGGAGGCGCGGTGCGATGCCACAACGCTCGCGGCTTTGCGGGATTTTATTCAGAACCGCGTCAAGTATAAACTGAACGAGTTCTCATTCACGCCCGATGCCAATATGGACGCCGGTAGCGGAGCAGGGATTTCGGTCTTTGTCCGCTATTGGGATGATGAACTGCCCGAGCCGTACGCCGCTAATGACCTGTTCTATATTCCGATGAAGCTACGCGCTTATTCCAGCGGATCGGGAATTCCGTCATGAGCCGGACGCTGAGCACCAACGTTCTGAACGGCATTGCCAATGGCGGCAAGCCGGTGCTGCTCCTCGAAGCCGAGAGCTCCAGCGGCGTGCATCGCTGGGGCACGATGGCCGTGAATAACGCTCTTTATTCCGCGTGGCCGGTGAACGGCCCGAACTATACCGGTGGCGCTCTCCCCCTCAATCCCTTCGGGCTCATTACTGAAGAAGTGGAATTGGACGAAGGCGGCAACGTCGCGGTGCAGCAAGCCTGGTCGTTCAAAATCGGTAATGCCGGACTGAAGAGCGATACGCTGCTGCTCTACGATTGGTCGAACCGCCGAGTGGAACTGCGGCTCATTTTCATTGACCAAGTCAACCCGTCCTGGGACAATGCCGCGGTCTTGTTCGTCGGTACGATTGCCCGGGTGCGACCGATTTCTTTGAGCGAACTGGTCTTCGAATGCAGCGGAGATTGGAATAAAATTCATCGGCAAATTCCGCGTTTACTCGTGGACTTGACCCAAGACCCGGCGGCTGAAGAATCCCTCGCCGATGTCCCGTACGGCTTGGTCTATGGGGATTTCGCATTAGGAAACGGTATCAACCGCAACGGCGTTGCCTTCTCTTATCGCTCTGCCGACAAGTACTCGGCACGGGATTATGTGAGCGGTTTCGTGACCCGCTCGATTGTCGGATCCACCGACACTTCAACCTTTGCCGGTTGGTTCTGTTTAGCCGAACATGAGCTCAAGAACCGTCGCATCGCCGGGGATGCCGAGGCGGTGTATGTGTGGAACGAGGATATCCGGGCGGTCACCCGCGTGGAAGTGAAGCATTTTCTCGGCATGGGCGGAATTGCCGATTTGTACACCGGATACCGGGGGATGGACCGGCAATATAATTTGCAGGCCGGGTATGACCGCAACAAATTGCTCTTCCCCTCGACCACCTTTTACGAGCGGATTGACTTGGTGCCGGAATTCGAACCGGAACGCAGTTCGCCGGATCCGGATGTTGTCAATGGCACGCACGCCGTGGATGAAGATCCCGATAACTACTGCTCCGTAAAATACAACTCCGGCGCGCGCTATGCATGGTTCCATACCCGCGCCTACAAAGGCCGCGATGATTACCGGTACGTTGAAGCCGTACTTATGATCGAGCGGTCCGGCAGTGAGACCGGAATTTATGAAATCAGTGGCGGGGGCGGCACGGTAACGGGAAGTTTGAGCTTTGCTGCGCCGCAAGTCATCAGCCTCGCCGGGTGGACGGATGCCGCCC
Organism: uncultured Alphaproteobacteria bacterium; assembly: GCA_964444755.1. Classification (GTDB taxonomy): domain Bacteria; phylum Electryoneota; class RPQS01; order RPQS01; family RPQS01; genus JAHJDG01. Next base: position 30,620 of record CAYUIF010000017.1, read on the forward strand.
TCAAAAACGTCGTCACCCTCAAAATCACCATTAGCTCAGGCACGGAAATTCGCATTAAGGGAATTCATATTCGGGTGCGGCGGGAACTGAAAGGCTCGGAATTTCTCAATAGCGGCGTCGGGCAATGCGTGAAGGGGAGGTTCTTTCACAAGTGGATTGACAGCCCGGCCCATTCCAATAGCTTCAGCGCGGGGGAGCTGATCGAGAATCCCGCTTCGATCATCGAGTCCATTCTCTGCGATGAACTCTTCCTCCGCCCCGCTGGAATTACCGGCGCCATTGACCTCGACGGCACGTACCAGTTTTTGAACGCCGGGCATAGCGAGAGCCTCGCCATCAGTGGGGATTTCACCATTGCCGCGTGGGTAAATATGGACTCCATTCCCGGACCCACCGGCAGACATGCCATTTTCGGCAAGCGCAAGTATGCCGCGTCCAACCACCCCTCCGCTTACGAGTTCGGCCTGTACAACCCGGGCGGTGGCGGCAGGCTTTACTGTCGGCTCGGCAATGGTTCTTCCTCAACCGAGACGGCCAGTTCCACGATCATCACGACCGGAAGTTGGATCCATGTAGCGGTGGTACGCCTCGGCAATATGATCACGTTTTATGCGAACGGCACAGCGGCAGGCGGGGGAATCAACAATCAAGCCGCTACTGACGACGGCGGTATGGCGTGGGTCGGGTACTCCGCGAATGGCGGAAACGGCGCCACATTTAATGGCCGCATCAGCGAACTGAAAATATGGGCGCTAGCGCTCACCGAACCGGCCCTCACCGCCGAGTACAACAACGGCAACGGCAATTACGGCTCGGTGGAAGACGGGCTGGTGGCGGCGTGGCACTTCGATGAAGGGTTCGGCCTCGAATACCGTGATTACAGCGGTAACAACAACGATCTCGGCGTAGGGAATTGGGCTTCGATTTACGCGCCGTTATGGGCCGACGGCAAGCCGGTTTCTGTAAGCAGCTTAGCTGAGTCCGAGTTCGACGCCATGGCAAGCTTGCGTTCCGCGTGGAAATTCGCCCGGCAATTGCGCGAGAATGTGAACAGCATTGACCTCATTCGCTCCCTCTGTTACGAAGCGGGATTCGTGTATATGGTACGGTGGGACGGCAAACAGACCGTGCGGCGCGTAGAAGCGACTGCCACTACTGTTGCCACCTATGACCGGTCGTATTTCGCGCTGACGAGCGGCAAATCGAGCTTTGTGTACGATCCGGGCGATCCCGATCAAATCTACACAGAATACTTACTCCGCTATCGCACTTGCTACCTCGGCGAAGAATACCGCACCAAGTTCGTCTTACACCCCAACGCCGGAAAGTATGACGCGCGCTTTACCAACCTCAGCAGTGACGGCGCGACCTATTGGGCAAAGTGCCATACGGCCTATAAAGCCCATAATACCGTCCGCCGCTGGGAATATGAAGTCTTGTGGATCCGCGATGAGGCCACCGCCGAGTTGTTTCTCAAACGGATGATCGAATGGCATACCGCGCTGCACAGCAAAGTAAAATACGCCAGCGGCCTCAAGCTCTTGGCGTTGGAAGTGGGCGATGAACGTAAACACACGCATGACCTCATGCCGCCCGCGAAAGCGGGCACCGCGCGCTACCGCTGCACCAAACGCACTTTTGACCCGAATCCCTCGGCGCTGCGCGGCGAATACGAGTGGATTGAAGTGAATTAATCCTTACGCGAGGTATAGAACCTATGGACCGGGCGTTCGGAACCGAATTGATTATTTTTGGCGCGGTGATCACCGTTCTCTGGTCCATCACGGTGTTCTTAGCCACGGCGTGGGCGCGCAATGTCATGCGGCAATTGGAAAGCATCAACGATCAGTTGCGGGACGCCCTGCAGCGGCTCGTCCGCGTGGAAACCCGCATCGAATCGCAACAGGCTCGGCTCACGCAGTTTGATCGAGAAGTGGATGATGTGAACCGGCGTTTGGATCGCATCGGATCCAAGCCCTAACCGAGGTGAATCGTTATGCCCCCCTGGCTACTGAAACTACTCCGCGATAAACGCGTCTGGACGGCCTTGTCCGTCGCCTATGAATTTGTCAAACGCTTCATCAAGCGTAAACCCAAACCTCAACCGAAAGTGGAAAGGAAACCCATGGACAACCCCCTGAAAGCCCTCGCCGACCTGAAGGGCAAACTGCTGCAGAAAGCCGGGCTTGGTCTGGTCAGCCTGCTGATCGGCCAACTCGACAGCCTGATGGCCCTCATGTACGGGCAACTGCCCGAAGCGAAAGCCCGTTACGCCCGCATTGCGGCGCGCAACGTGCTCGAGTTCGAACCCGAACTCCGCCGTCTCGTGCTCGAGACCCCCACCGACATTGACGACAAGTTCGTGGACGAGGTTCTGCAGTTCGCCCGCGAAGTGGACCCGGACTACCAACCGGTTCCCCTCGCCGCCTGACGCGGAGATCCTCACCCGCGAGAAAGCCCCCTCCTGTATGGTTGGGGGCTTTTGTTTACCTCATTTTTCAGTCCCAATCACGAAACCGACCGATTGGAATGTTTACTACGGTAGTAAAAATATGGCATTTTCGGAGTAAAATATTGAACTTACGAGAGCCTACAAAAACGAAAAACAGACGCATAAACGTCTGTTTTTACAATGTCGGGGCGACTGGATTTGAACCAGCGACCCTCTGCTCCCAAAGCAGATGCGCTACCGGACTGCGCTACGCCCCGTAAAGTTTAGTAATTTATCATTTTCTGGGTTGAAAGTCAAATAGATCTATTGGATTTCACGTAAATTAAATCATAGCTTAGAATAAAGAAATCCCCGTTCAATGAACGGGGATTCATACCGAAAATGTCCACACCCATTAGTTCATGGCAGGAACACTGGCGCGATTCATGGTTACACTCCGGCGAATATGGGTATCCACCAGATCGCGAAGCTGAGTCGGATCACGGTCAATGACACCCCGATCGCGCAGGAATCCTTCAATGGTCGCAAAGTCTTTACGGGCCAGCCGCAGATAACGCTTAACGGTGTTCTTCGACAGTCCGTGCAGCCGTGCGGTCGCGCGGATCCCCTGCCCTTCCAATAGACTACGATAAATCTTCTCGATCGTATCCCAATCCAACCGGCTATCCCAGAAGGGAGTGCCCTTCAGCTCGCTGAAGGTTTTCCCGCAAGTGCTACAGATTAAAAGCCGCACTTGTTTGCGGCCATAGCGGGTATATAATGACACGTTGCCCCCACCGACTTTGCCATAGTCGGGGCACGCGGTATTCGGGCAAGAGAAACGCTCGATATCCATGACTGGTTTCCCGGTTAAGTTCGTTCTATCTCTTGTATCGGCAGCGGGTCTGGGAACTTTAAATTCGGAAGCATTGGAAACATTAAGGTTTCGCAATCGCAACGGACCAGGCAATCGGCCAGATTACCGTTGTTTGTCACTGATTTTCAAGCATTTTCAAAATATGAGACGGTTCCGAAACTTGCGGATTTCCTTGACTATTTATCTATAATTCCGTAGCTTTAGCGCAATTAAGCCCCCGTTTCGGCTCATCAACTTTTTCAGCTACCGGACGAACCAAGATGCAAGCACTTCAGAAACAAACGACGGATGTCGGTCTGACTTACGTACCCAATGTTCCCGTTCCAAAAATTGAACAATCGAATGAAGTTCTGATCAAGATCAAGGCCTCCGCAATCTGCGGGACCGATGTGGATATATACCGTTCCGATGCACAGCTCATTGACCGGATGAAAAGCAAGCTGCCGGTGATTACCGGACATGAATTCTGCGGTCAGGTGGCGGAAGTCGGATCGGACGTGAAAAATTTCCAGCCGGGGGATTACGTTTCGGCGGAAATGCATATCGTGTGCGGTCACTGCTATAACTGTTTAACGGGCAACGGGCAATGGTGCCTGCATACGGTGGTGCGGGGGATTGACGCGGCGGGAATTTTCGCGGAATATGTCGTGTTGCCGGAAAGCAACGTAATCAAACTGCCGCCGGAATTACCGATGGAAGTGGGCGCTTATCTGGACGCCATCGGCAACGCGGTGCATACCGTGCGATCGGTGGACGTGGCGGCGAAGGATGTGGCGATTTTAGGCGCAGGCCCAATGGGAATTATGGCGGTGGCGTTGTGCCGCCTGATGGGCGCGCGAAAGATTTATGTGACCGACGTGTTCGATTCCATGCTGAAAGACGCGCTGGACGAAGGCGCCGACGCCGTATTCAACGTGCGCGACGAAGCCTCCCGCAAAGAATTTCTGGCGACGGCTAAGTCCGATCCGAACAAACGGGGCGTGGATATCGTTTTCGAGTTATCGGGACATGCGTCCGCCTACAACGACGCCTTCAACTGCATTCGGATGGGCGGCGAGATGTCGCTGCTGGGATTGCCGAAGGGCGAAGTGCCGGTTTCGGTATCCCGCGACGTGGTATTCAAAGGGCTGACGATTCGCGGCATTACGGGGCGCAAGATTTTCTCGACGTGGGTGGACATGCTGGCACTGCTGCAAGGACCGTTTCAGAAGACCGCGCAGCGGATCGTTACGCATAAATTTCCGCTCAAAGATTTCCAAAAGGGCTTCGAGACCAAGCTGAAAGGCGAAGGTCTGAAGGTCATACTGTTCCCCGGTGAACAGTAATCGAGATTGAACCCGTAAGGTTCAGATGTCCGATCCATTTCGTTCGGGTGATCCCACCCCGCCGCCGCGACCCGATTGGTTGACGCGCGTTCGCCGCGGTTTGTTGGGCGGCAGCCGCAATCCCTTCGACCCGAAGGTCTTTCAGCATATTGCGCTGATCGCTTTTTTTGCATGGGTAGGAATGGGGGCGGACGGGATCTCCTCCGCCAATTACGGCCCCGAGGAAGCGTATCACGCTCTGCGGGGCTTTACATTTTTAACACCGATACTGGCGATCCTCGTGGCGGCTACGGTACTGATCATCTCCGCCAGCTATTCGCAACTGATCGAGCAGTTTCCCACCGGGGGCGGCGGATATTTAGTCGCATCGAAGCTCTTGAGTCCGGCGATGGGCGCAGTGGCAGGATCGGCACTGGTCATTGACTACATTCTGACAGTAGCGGTATCCATCGTTTCGGGCGTGGATGCGCTGTTCAGTTTGCTGCCGGCGGATTGGCACGGGCTGCGAATTTATGTCGCCGTATTCGCGGTGGCGTTTCTGGTGATGCTGAATTTGCGCGGGGTGAAGGAATCGGTGATCTTTCTGCTGCCGATTTTCATGATCTTCGTGATCACGCACGTGGGAATCGTCGGCTACGGATTGATTACGCACTTGCACGATCTGCCGACACGAGCGGCAGAAAGCACCGCGCTGGCGCACAGCGCAATCACACAGTTCGGCTGGGCGTTTATCATTATTCGATTGCTGCACGCGTTCAGCATGGGCGCGGGCACGCTGACGGGGATCGAAGCCGTATCCAACGGGATGCTGTCCCTGAAGGAGCCGCGCGTCCAGACCGGCAAGCGCACGATGCTCTATATGGCGCTGTCGCTGGCCTATCTGGCGGCTTTTCTACTCCTGAATTTCTATCTGTTCGATATTGAGCCGGTGGCAGGTAAGACGCTTAACTCGGTTTTATTTTCCCGAATCGTGCAGGATTGGAGTATCGGCGGTCTCCATATTGGCAACACGCTGATCTGGATTATGCTGATTTCGGCCTCGCTCCTGTTGTTCGTGGCGGCGCAGACCGGGTTTATCGGCGGACCGCGGGTGCTGGCGAATATGGCGGAAGACTCGTGGCTGCCGCACCGGTTCGGGCACCTATCGGAGCGATTGGTCACGCAAAACGGCGTGATCCTGATGGGATTGGCCGCCGTACTGTTCATTTTCTATGCGCGGGGCAGCATCAGCGTGTTGGTGGCGATCTACGCGATCAATGTGTTCATCGGGTTTACGCTGGCGCTGCTGGGGATGTCCAAGCTGTGGTGGCAGCGGCGCAAGGAAGACAAACGCTGGCTGCGGAAATTCGTCATCTGCGGGATCGGCTTCGTCGTCAGCGCGATACTGCTGGTGATTATGATTTCCCTGAAATTCATGCGGGGCGCCTGGTTCATCATGCTGGTGACGGCGGCGATGGTGGCGGTCTGTTTCATGATTCGCCGCCACTATCGAAATGTCGCCGGGAAAATCAAACAACTGGACGACATCCTCGGCGATCTTCCCTACGGCGAAGCGCAGGTTAAAGAAACTCCGCTCTCGCCGACCGAACCAACGGCGGTGATTCTGGTGCAGGGATACAGCGGACAAGGCGTGCATTTACTGCTGAACGTGCATCGCTTGTTCGGCTTTCACTACAAGCAGTATGTTTTCGTCGCGGTGGGCGCCATTGATTCGGGACATTTTAAAGGCGTCGCCGAAATGACCGCACTCAAGAAAGCGGTACAGGAGCAGATTCAGCGCTACGTCACTCTATCCCGTTCCTACGGATTTAAGGCGGAAGCGTATACGGGTTTTGCCATTGATTATCTGACCGAAATCGAGAAACTCTGTCTCGACGTTCACCGGCGCTATCCCAATTCGATGTTCTTTGCCGGACGATTATTATTCTGGAGAGATTCGTTCTGGACGCGGTTGCTGCATAACGAAACACCGCTGGCGTTGCAGCGCCGGCTGATGTTCCACGGTGTGCAATTCGTGATTTTACCCTTGCGACTCCAAAACTGATCGATTGTCTTACGCATTAGCGGCCGTCTTCGGGCGTTTCTGCATCCGTTAAGTTATAACAGAATGCCGATCTCAACCGCCAATCCACAACCGACTAAAAACGGCAGCAACGATTCACTGCTCCGCAGGATCAAGCGGAGCATCATCGGTGACCGCCGTAATCCATTCGATCCGCGCATCTTTCAGCATATCTCGCTGATTGCTTTTTTTGCGTGGGTCGGATTGGGGGCGGACGGACTTTCCTCCGCCAACTACGGACCAGAAGAAGCGTATCTTGCGCTGGAAAACTTCGGATTTCTGGCGCCGATACTGGCAGTGATCATTGCCGCGACGGTGCTGATCATTTCGGCCAGTTACGCGCAGATCATCGAGCAGTTTCCGACCGGCGGCGGCGGATATCTGGTCGCCTCGAAGCTGATTCACCCCAACGCGGGAGCGATTGCGGGATCGGCGCTGATCGTGGACTATATTCTCACGATTGCCGTGTCGGTGACCGCCGGAGTGGATGCGCTATTCAGTCTCCTCCCCACCCCGTGGGAGATAATGCGAATTTATGTCGCGATTATGGCGATTGTGTTGCTGGTGATGATGAATCTGCGGGGAGTGAAAGAATCAGTGCTGACGCTGCTGCCGATCTTCATGATCTTCGTGGTCACGCATGTCGGTTTAGTGAGTTTCGGATTCATTAGCCATCTGCCGGACTTCCCGCGACGGGCGATGGAAGGCTTGCATACAGCGCAGAATGTGCTCGACAACCACGGCGGGTGGATGCTCTTGATGGCGCTCTTGCACGCGTTCAGCATGGGCGCGGGGACGCTGACGGGAATCGAAGCGGTGGCGAACGGAATGCTGGTCTTGAAGGAACCGCGAGTGAAGACCGGCAAGCGGACGATGGCCTACATGGCGGCGTCGCTGTCGTTCTTGGCGGCGTTTCTGCTGTTTAATTTCTTCCTGTTTCAGACGACACCGCAAGAAGGCAAGACGCTGAATGCGGTGCTGTTCGAGCAGATTACGGCGGGGTGGTCAGTGGAGGGGATTCCCATCGGCGATACGTTAATCTGGATTATGCTGATCTCGGCGGCATTGCTGCTATTCGTGGCGGCACAGACCGGATTCATCGGCGGACCGCGGGTGATCGCGAATATGGCGGAGGACTCATGGCTCCCCCATCGCTTCGGGCATTTGTCGGAGCGCTTGGTAACGCAAAACGGAATTCTGCTGATGGGGATGGCGGCGATTGCGTTCATCATCTACGCACGCGGGAGCATTCGCATTCTGGTGTCGCTCTATGCCATCAACGTGTTCATGGACTTCACGATGGCGCAGTTCGGCATGTCGAAGCTGTGGTGGTCGCGGCGAGCTACCGATCCGAAATGGCGGAAGAAGATTCTGGTCAGCGGCTTCGGTTTTCTGGTCTGCGCAACGCTGTTGGTGATTATGATCATGATCAAGTTCACGCGCGGGGCATGGCTGATCCTGATCGTAACAAGTCTGCTCGTTGTAGTCTGTCTGCTGATAAGACGGCACTATCGCGAAGTCGAATCCAAGACCAAGCAACTGGACGAGATCCTGGCCACGCTGCCGTTCGGCGAGGAAAAGGTGTCCCGCGAACCGTTGAGTCCGGTGGAGCCGACCGCCGTGGTGCTGGTGCAGCGCTACAGCGGGCAGGGCGTGCACGTATTACTCAATATCTACCGGCTGTTCGGGCCGCGCTTCAAACAATACGTGTTCGTGTCGGTCGGTCCGATTGACACGGGGCATTTCAAGGGTGTGGACGAACTTTCGGAATTGCGTAAGAACGTACAGGTGGAAGCCGATAAATTCGTCACGCTGGCACGATCCTACGGATTTAAGGCCGAAGCCCGCACGAGCTGCGCGATTGATTACCTATCAGAAATCGAGCGCATGTGCCTTGAAATACATGAAGACTATCCCAACGCCGTCTTCTTCGCCGCGCGACTGCTGTTCTGGCGGGATACGATCTTCACGCGACTGCTCCACAACGAAACTCCGCTGGCGCTGCAGCGGCGACTGATGTTCCACGGATTGCAATTCGTAGTGCTGCCGATTCGACTACAATAACCATTTTCCTTATATGCTGTGCGGAAAATTCTATCGTAATCTGAGCGCGGACCTGCTGACGGTTCGCGAATCGGGACTTTATAAAGACGAGCGCATTATTGGCTCGCCGCAGGGCGCGGTGATTCGCGTGCCCCGGGGCGAGGTGCTGAACTTCTGCGCCAATAACTACCTTGGACTGGGCGGCGATCCGCGACTGATCGAAGCCGCGAAGGCAGCCCTCGATCGGTGGGGCTACGGAATGAGCAGCGTGCGATTCATCTGCGGGACGCAGGAAATCCACAAGGAGTTAGAAGAAAAAATCGCGCGGTTTTTGGGGATGGACGACGCGATTTTATATTCGTCGTGCTTCGATGCCAACGGGGGAGTTTTCGAGACCCTGATGCACGCGGAAGACGCGATCATCACCGACGAACTCAATCATGCTTCGATTATTGACGGAATCCGGCTGTGTAAAGCCAAGCGCGTTATCTACCGTCATCTGGACATGACCGATTTAGAAGACCGGCTAATCGAAGCGCAAGTACAGCGGTTCCGGCTGATCGTGACGGATGGCGTGTTTTCGATGGACGGGGACGTTGCGCCGCTGGCGGACATCTGCGCGCTGGCCGAGGAATACGACGCGCTGGTGATGGTGGATGATTCCCATGCCACGGGATTCGTGGGAAAAACCGGGCGGGGCACGCACGAGTTCGCGAACGTTATCGGGCGAGTGGATATTATTTCGTCAACGCTGGGGAAAGCGTTGGGCGGAGCTTCGGGCGGTTTCATTGCCTCGCATCAGAAGATCGTGGACTTGCTGAGACAGCGTTCACGGCCGTATTTATTTTCGAACACGCTGCCGCCGCCGATTGTGGCGACCGCATTGAAAGTCCTTGAACTGCTGTCGGAAACGACAGCGCTGCGCGACAAGCTGGAAGCCAATACGCGGTATTTCCGGGAGAAGATGTCACAGGCGGGATTCATGATTCGACCGGGGCAGCACCCGATCGTGCCGATTCTACTGCACGAAGCGACACTGGCGCAGCAGATGGCGGCGAAGCTGTTGGACGAAGGGATTTACGTTATCGGCTTTTTCTATCCGGTAGTACCGCAAGGACAAGCGCGGATAAGGGTGCAGATTTCCGCCGCGCACGAACGAGAACACCTCGACCGGGCGATCGAGGCATTCATCAAGGTCGGACGTAAGCTGAAAGTGATTCAGTAGAATTTTTTCTTTGGAAGCGAATCTGAGGATTCGCCGCCGCGAAAACTTGGACGAATTTGAAGATTCCGGGCGGGTCTAAGGACCCGCCTCGGCGAGATGCGGATCAAAGTGTTCCGGCCGGGTTGCGCTACGCTTAACCCGGCTCGGCGAGAAATGGGGAGAAGAAGAAGGCGCGGTTTGCCGGGCAGGCTAAGAGCCTGCCGCGGCGGACGGAAATTTTCGGCGAAGCTATGAAAGACCCGGTCGGTGACCGGGTCTTTTGTTAGGCAAGATTAAGCGACAACGTTTGATCTTTGCGAGCGCGAATGCGGTTGGTCCGCAGCGCAGGGCGCTTCTTGGGCGGTTCGGTACGTGCCGTGCGAGGAATATTCAACAGCACATCCTGTCGTCCCAAGCCTCCGGCACGCGCTTTTTCCACAAACTCGGGATTGATTTCGAAAAGCAGAAAATGACGTTCCTGACGATCGCCATGATGGCGAGCGGTATCCAAACATGCCAGTCCGGTGCTACCTGTTCCGGCAAAGGGATCTAAAACAATTTCGCCGGGTTCAGTGCTCTTTTCGATGATCGTGCGCAGTAATTCAACCGGCTTTTGGGTAGCGTGCCGACGGAATACCGAGGGAACGTTATCGCATTGCAGGACGTCCGACTCGCGCGGACCGTTCAGATGGCGCTGGCCTTTGGCGGCATAGATGATCATTTCGTATTGCGGCGCGTAGGCACCCTGCAGATCACCGCTGCCGTGATTATTCTTTACCCAAATCAGACAGTTCTTGACTCTAAAGCGGCGGCTGATTTGAGTGTAGAATTCGGGATAGGTATCGAACCTCGTGAAGCAGTAGAAATGGCGATCCGGCTTCAGAACGCGATAGACCTGTTCGACCCAGCCCTCGACCCAATCCAGCTTGACGTCGTTCTCAAACTTAGGTAGTTTAGGCCGGGCTACCCGCCGATTGGACTGATAGTCAATGCCATAGGGTGGATCGGTGAGAACAAGGTCCACGCTTTCATCAGGCAAGTTGCGCATTTCCGCGAAGCAATCGCCGCAAAGAAACCGGTTGACATACCGATCGGGTAGATTCATGGCACCTCAGAGAGAGGGTCACAAGGTTGGTTCCGAGTGACCCACGGGTTTAGAATCCGAACATCGCCTTGAAGACGTAGCCCGCCATTTTGGGATTTTCTTTGAGCCGCCGGGTGGAATAGCCGTACCACGCCTCGCCATAGGGCACATAAACGCGCAGGCGGTGACCGCGGGCGAGAATGCTGTCCCGCAGATTCGGCAGCACTCCCAGCAGCATTTGGAATTCGTATTGCTCGCGGCCCAGTTTATGCTTGGCGATCAACTCTTCGGCACGCTTCACGAGCACTTCATCGTGAGTGGCGATTCCGACATAGACTCCGGCGGCAAACATTTGATCGAGGAGCGCGGTGAAATTATCGCGCACTTCCTCACGATCCTTGAACGCGATATCTTCCGGCTCGACATAAATGCCTTTGCAGAGCCGGAAATTTGTTTTTCCACCCGCCACCAGATTTTTCACATCATCAGACGAACGGCGCATATACGCCTGCAAGACCGTCCCGACATTGAACTGTTTACGGAACTCGTCGTAGATTTTCAGCGTTTCGGTGGTGTACGGCGAATTCTCCATATCAATACGCACGAAGATGCCGTGCTTGTGCGCATGCTCGATAACTTTTCGCAGATTGTCCCGCACGAATTGCGGGCTGATATCCATCCCCAACGCCGTCAGCTTGACGGACACGTTGCCATCCAGTTTTTCGCGAGCCAGACGATCCAACAAGACCAGATACTCGGCGGCGCTCGCTTCCGCCCGTTCGCGCTCGGCGACGAATTCGCCCAGCACATCCACCGTCGCCATAAAACCTTTTTGATTCAGTTCACGAACAACGCGCATGGCGTCATCCAAGGTCTCCCCGGCAATGTACGGGTCGGCCACCTTCCGGACAACAAACCGCGGAATCAACGGAAGGGACGCGACCACGAAACGATCCAACACACTCATGGTGCTTATCCTGTTTAGAAATTGCGTGAAATGGTGATGCCCACCATCTCGCGGCCCCGGTCAAAGGACAGATCGGGAGATATATCCAAACGGTACAAGTGGGCATCTACGTAGGCATCTCCCATCGATAGTAATACCACCCCCGTCAACCACCACAACAGCTTGTTGCGGCTGTTGCGATAAAACTTTTCCACCACGAAATCGCCGCCGGTTTTGAAGCGCATCATCTGATCATGCTCATGCGACGCGCTGTAGATCAGAACTCCTTCAGTGATCGCAAAAGCCGCTGCCTTAACGTAATTTTCGGTATAGAGCTGCCCCCAACCGGGCACTAACATCGAACGAAGGACCGCACCGGTGGTGCTCTTCAGCGGCTTGCCGCGATTGTCTTCGTTGTCCTCGGCATGGCACGGTGCTGACACCATCACCAGCAGCAACACCAACACCACAACGGGAAAAAGGCGATTTATTCGACCAATGCCAAACATTCGATTTCCACGAGCACGTCTTTGGGCAGGCGAGCCACTTCCACGGCGCTGCGGGCGGGCGGTTCCGCCGAAAAATAACGGGCGTAGACTTCATTAATCGCGGTGAAGTCCGCCATATTCTTCATGAAGACCGTGACTTTTACAACGCGCGACAGCGACGATCCGGCCGCTTCCAGCACCGCCGAGAGATTGCGCAAGACTTGTTCCGCCTGCTCGGCAGCGGTCGCACCGACGATTTGACCGGTGGCGGGATCCAGGGGAATCTGACCGGCCGTAAATACGAGCGAACCGCTGAAGCGGACGGCTTGGCTGTAGGGACCAATTGCGGGCGGAGCCGCGTTGGTATGGACGATTTCACGTTTCATGGTCTTTAATGTCTCTGAAGTTTGCGTCTTGAATCCGGTCGCGATCCACCTTGGAGCCGGGGGATTGCGGCTGGCCTTTCACATGATTCGTAGAACGGGGCGTGGAAAAAATCCGGCGAAGATAGCGCGCCACGAGATAAACCGCCACCACGATGAGAATCAGGCGAAACCACATGATTACAGACCGGCTGGATTGAAATAGCGGGTATTGGCTTCATCCCGCTGGAGTTCGGTCATAATCGCTTCCAGATGATCGGGATTGTTGACATAATCAATCGCCGTCGCGTTGACAATCAGCAGCGGCGTATCGTTATAATGGAAAAAGAAATGATTGTAGGCTTCGTTCAGCGTACGAATATATTCTTCGGACATTTCCTTTTCATAGGGCCGGTTGCGGGTGCGGATATTGCGCATCAACCGTTCGGTGGAGCTTTGCAGATAGACTACCAAATCCGGCTTGCGCAGCCGCATCTCCAGCAAGACCATGACCTTTTCGTAAAGCGTAATCTCGGCTTCGCTGAGATTAATGTACGCAAAAATGCGGTCCTTGGCGAACAGGTAATCGGCGACGATTAACGGGTGGAAGAGATCCGGCTCGGGCAGTTCCTGCTGCTGGCGGAAACGTGACAGCAGAAAGAACAACTGCGTTTGAAACGCATAATGCCGGGGATCCCTGTAGAATTGCTCGAGAAACGGATTCTCTTCGGGATTTTCGAGCACGAGTTTGGCGTTGAGCCGTTCCGACAGCAACGACGCCAAGGACGTCTTGCCGACGCCGATCACTCCTTCAATGGCGATGTAGCGAGGTCCGCTCATTCGGTAGATGAAGTTGGATGATTATCGAACGGCCACACCCGCAATGGGTCGGCACATTCGGCAAGCAGCTCCTTGAAGGTCCGACCAAGGAGCGGATGAATTGTATCCGGAATTAATTCACAAAGCGAAACCAAAATAAACCGCCGCTGCGCCAGGCGCGGATGGGGAACCGACAGATCCGGTTCGGTGACGGACTGTCCCGCCCATAACAGAATATCCAGATCGCAAACGCGGGCTTCGCCGGTTCGTGTGCGACGGCGTCCTAAACCGGCTTCGATCTTCAGCAATTCGCTCAGCAATTCGCGGGGCGTATGCCACGGTTCGATTTCGAGAACCGCATTGGTAAAGAGTCCGCCGTCCGCCCCACCCCACGGTTCACTGCGGATCAGCGATGACGTACGCAGGACTTCTACACCACGCTGCCGCAAGGCATTCAGGACTTCTTCGAAGATCGCCGCGCCATCCCCCAGATTAGAGCCGAAACCGACATATACATATGGCGGAAGATCAGCGACGGCGCGTTACCTCCACTTCCACTCCCTTAAGCAAACCGCCCATGGGAACATGCGGTTTGCGGACGCGCACGATGACCTGCTCGATCATTTCGAAGCGCTTGAGCAATTCATCGGCCAGCGTTCCGGCGCAGGTTTCGAGCAGTTGGAAATTCTGAGCGTTGAAGAGTTCGGCGACGGCGCGATACAGCAACGTGTAATCCACGGTCCAATGCAGATCATCGCTACCGACATGACGGGAAAAATCGCCGCAGGCTTCCACGTCCACTTCGAATTGCTGGCCGAGGGAACGTTCTTCTTCCAACGCGCCGTGATGCGCGTAGAAGAGCATTGAGTTCAGACGGATTTTATCGGCGTGCATTAGGACGGCCTCGGAGTGAATTTTCCGGCATCGGTGGTGATGCCCAACGATTCCATGATACGCACCAGACTCATGATCAACGGTTCAAGCCGTTCCAGTGGCAACATGCTGGCGCGATCGGACAGCGCTTCGGCGGGACGCGGATGGGTTTCGACGAATAGCGTACTGACCGCTCCCGTAGCGAAGGCGGCACGCGTGAGCGGTTCGATGAAATCAGGCGAACCGCCGGAGGTGCCGGAGACACCGCCGATCCGCTGCACGCTGTGAGTCGCATCGAACACCACCGGATAGCCGATTTCCGACAGCTTGATCAGTGACCGCATATCCACGACCAAATCCCGATAACCGAAGGATGAGCCGCGCTCGGTGAGAAGAATGCTGCGGTTGCCTGTAGACTCTACCTTGGCGGCGCTATGGCGCATATCTTCAGGCGCGAGAAACTGGCCTTTCTTGATGTTCACGGGTTTGCCGGTCTGTCCGGCGGCCAGCAGTAAATCAGTCTGACGGCACAGAAACGCGGGAATCTGCAGAATATCCACGGATTCGGCGGCGATGGCCGCTTGTTCGGGCAGATGGATATCGGTCAATACCGGCAGACCAACCTCGGTGCGGACCTTGGCAAGAATGCGCAAGCCTTCTTCCAAGCCCGGTCCGCGAAAGCTGTCAACGGATGTGCGATTGGCTTTATCGAAACTGGCTTTGAAAATGGGCAACACGCCCGTGCGCACGGCAATCTTGAAGAAGGCTTCAGCGATCTCCAAACACAGGGATTCGGACTCGATGACACAGGGTCCGGCAATAACCGCAAGGGGATATAGCTGGGTATCAGCCAAGATGATCCACCAATGATTGCGTTAAATCGGTGGTGGTGTGCGTCGAACCGGGCAACAAATCGGGTGTCAGATATTTGCCTTCCGATAGAACCATGCGGATGGATTTGTCGATGCGATCCGCCGCTTCATGCTCGTTCAAGTGACGAAGCATCATATTGGCCGACATCAGCAGTCCCAGCGGATTAGCAATATTTTTTCCGGCGATATCGGGCGCGCTGCCGTGAATCGCTTCAAAGATCGCGGTTTTATCACCGTAATTACCGCCGGGCGCCAGTCCCAAACCGCCGACTAAACCGGCGGCTAAGTCGGATAGAATATCACCGAAGAGATTGGTGGTGACGATGACATCGAAAATCTGCGGGCGACGCACCATTTCCATGCAGGTGGCATCAATGATGCGCTCTTCGGTTTCGATTTCGGGATATTCGGCAGCCACTTCGCGGAAGCAACTTAGCAGAATTCCCGAAAAGATTTTCATGATATTCGCTTTATGAACGGCCGTAACTTTCTTGCGCCCGTGGCTTCGCGCATAGTCGAAAGCATAACGGCAAATGCGCAGCATCGCCTTGCGAGTATTGAAAGCCACTAACACCGCCGACGACTGATCGGCGCCCGTGTATAACTCCTGTCCGGCGTACATGCCTTCGGTATTCTCGCGAACAATCACGATGTCCACCCCCGGCCACGCGGCCAGAACCCCGGCAATGGATGCGCACGGACGGACATTAGCGAATAATTCGAACTCAATGCGCAGTGCCACATTGACGCTGCGATAGCCCATGCCGATGGGTGTGGTAACCGGACCTTTCAGCGCGACACGCGTCTGCCGAATCGAATCCAGCACAGCCTTCGGAACGGGATCGCCACCGCGTTCGATGGCGGTTTGTCCGGCAATCTGAACATCCCAGTCGATTTTTACTCCCGCGGCTTCCACCACCCGAACCGTGGCTTCGGAGATGGACGGTCCAATGCCGTCACCGGGAATCAGTGTAACTCGATGTGCGTTGGAATCGCTCACGATGCCGACACCTGCTTACGCTGACGTTCCGGCGGTACAGCCGCTCCCGATTGCGAGAACTTCAGACAAGCCCCCACGAAATCACGGAATACCGGATGAGGGTGCATCAACCGGCTCTTCAACTCGGGATGGAATTGAACACCCAAGAAAAACGGGTGGTCGTTAATTTCAACCATCTCAACGAGATTGCCTTCCGGCCACACTCCGGACACCCGCAAGCCATGCTGTTCGAGAATTTCCCGGTATTTGTTGTTCACTTCGAAGCGATGGCGATGACGCTCGGTAATGGCATCGCAACCGAAAACTTTGTGGGCTAATGAGCCGCGCTGAATGAAGCAAGGATAGCTGCCCAAGCGCATGGTCGCGCCTTTATGGCGAATACCGCGCTGTTCAGGCATGAAATCAATCACGGGATAGCGCGTATTGGGAGAAAACTCGCGGGAGTTGGCCTTGCGGATGCCACAGACGTTGCGGGCGTATTCAATCACCGCGACCTGCAAGCCAAGGCAAAGACCGAGATAGGGATAGTGATTCACTCGGGCGAAGTGCACCGCCGCGAGCTTGCCGTCCAAGCCGCGCGAGCCGAAGCCGCCGGGAACCAGCACACCCGCACATCCGGCCAGCAATTCGGACGCCGACTGGCGTTCGAAATCTTCCGCCTCGATCCACCGCAGTTCGACGCGGGCATCATGAAACGCTCCCGCATGAACGAACGATTCGATAATGGATTTATAGGAATCGCGAACTTCCACATACTTGCCGCAGACACCAATCGTCACTTTGCGGGTCGGCTGCTTGATGCGATGGACGATGGATTGCCATTCCTGCAGATCCGGCTCATCGGCGCGCATGCTTAACCGCTTCAACACCCGCTTGCCCAACCCCTGCGCATGCAATACCAGCGGCAATTCATAAACGGTTTCGACATCGCGCACTTCGAACACATCTTCCTTGCGCACGTTGCAGAAGAGCGCGATCTTTTCGCGGAGTTTTTGTTCGAGGGGATGCTCGGTACGGCAGAGCAAAATATCGGGCTGAATACCAATTTCGCGCAGTTCTTTGACGCTGTGCTGGGTCGGCTTGGTCTTAACTTCGCCCGTAGTGGACAGATAGGGAACCAAGGTCACATGGATAAACAGGCAATTGTTCGGTCCGCTCTCCAAACCGACTTGCCGGATGGCTTCCAAGAAGGGCAGGCTCTCGATATCGCCGACGGTGCCGCCGACTTCCACGATAAGCACGTCGTAGGGATCGGCGGATTCAGCCACCAAACGAATGCGATCTTTGATCTCGCCGGTGATGTGAGGAATGACCTGCACGGTTGCACCAAGGAAATCGCCGCGCCGCTCTTTGGAAATCACGCTATGATAAATCTGGCCGGTGGTCGAGTTGTTCAGCCGTCCCATATCCACGTCAATGAATCGTTCGTAGTGGCCGAGATCCAGATCGGTCTCGGCGCCGTCTTCGGTGACGTAGACTTCGCCGTGCTGGTAGGGATTCATCGTGCCCGCATCCACGTTGATGTAGGGATCCAGCTTCATCATCGTGACGCGCAATCCGCACGATTTAAGAAGCCGCCCCAGCGATGCGGCGGCGATTCCCTTGCCGAGAGACGATACGACGCCTCCGGTAACGAAAATATACTTGGTCTTGCGGTGACCGGAACCGGACTGCCGTTTCACCATGATTCACTCATTATGGGATTGCCAGATTTTTTCAAACGATTGCAAATCTTGGGGCGTATCAATGCCGATGGAACACCCTTCGACAACGACACAGTGAATTTTATAACCGGATTGCAGCCAGCGCAATTGTTCGAGAGATTCGGCGCGTTCCAAAGGCGAGGCAGGGAGCTGCGTAACGCGCTGGAGGATGGTTCGTTGAAAGCCGTAGATGCCCTGATGGCGATAATAAACCGGACGGGGGGCGTTGCTATCCCGTTGAAAGGGAATGCCCGCACGGCTGAAATACAGGGCGTTTCCAGCCAAATCGCACACCGCCTTGACGACGTTAGGATTAGTCAAGTCGTCATCGCTATTTGTTACCGTGACGGCGGTCGTGATTTCGTGGTGCGGATCGGCGAGGGCGGCCGCAACTGCTGTGACCGTTTCCGGCAGGATTCCCGGTTCGTCCCCTTGCACGTTCAGCACGCCAGCGTAATCTTCGTGACGGCGGCTGACTTCGGCAATACGATCGGTGCCGGAGGCATGATCGGGGGACGTCAATTCCACTTCCGCCCCGAAAGCCTTGCAGGCTTCACGGATGCGCTCGTCTTCGGTAGCCACGATCACCCGATCCACGTGTTGTGCTTGACGGCAGCGTTCCCAGACGTGATGAATCATGGGTTTTCCGGCAATCAAAGCCAACGGCTTACCGGGGAAACGGGTAGACGCATAGCGCGCCGGAATGACGACCAAAACCTTCAATTATTTCACAACCCGCGGCAGACGGAAGAATTCATCGGTGCGATCCGGCGCTTCGCCTAAGGCATCCTCCCGCGAAAAACCCGGTTTGGGTACATCGGGCTCGGTGACGTTACTCATACCCAGTACATGGTGAAGAGGTTCGATACCGGTGGTATCCACCTCATGGAGC
>CAYUIF010000017.1:49610-71148 GCA_964444755.1 uncultured Alphaproteobacteria bacterium
TGGTCAATATATTGAAAAACCTTACCTAAGGTTTCCGTCATGGAATCCAGTTCCGAATCGGATAGCTTTAAACGAGCCAGTTGCGCAGTCCGGCGGATATCTTCTTTAGTTACAGGCATTTCGTGGATTATTTGGGAGGGATTGAAAAAACGTCCAAATCATTGGCAATCTATGGGAAAATTCGCCTAAAGTCAAGGGACTTCGGTGGTCAGAATGGCCTCTTTCGACTGCCCGAATTGAAGCTGATACAAGCGGTAATAAATCCCGCGCTGACTCAGCAATGCGGATTGCGTGCCTTGTTCGACCAGCCGACCATGATGGAAGACAAAAATGCGGCGGCAGCGCTGAATGGTGGATAAGCGGTGAGCAATGATGATGGATGTGCGACCTTCCAGCAGGCGGGCGATAGCATCCTGAATAAGCTTCTCGGTTTCGGTATCAATCGAAGCCGTGGCTTCGTCCAGAATCAACAAGCGCGGTTCACAGAGCAATGCACGGGCGAAAGCCAGTAATTGCCGTTCACCCGTGGATAGGGTGGCACCGCGTTCCATGACCGGTTCCTGATAACCCTGAGGCATACGGTGGATGAACTTATCGGCATGAACCAGACGGGTGGAACGACGTACCGTTTCGCTATCGCAATTTGGACTCCCATAGCGAATGTTATCCTCAATGGTTCCGGCAAAGACGAAAACATCCTGCAAAACGATGCCCATCATCCGCCGCAGAGCCTGTAAATCTATTTGGCGAATATCCACGCCACCGATCAGAATCTGACCCTTCTGGATATCGTAGAACCGGCTGAGCAGCGAAATCAGCGTGGTCTTCCCCGCTCCGGTCGCACCCACCACCGCCACCGATTCACCGGCATTTACGGTAAAGCTGACATCTTTGAGTACCCATTCTTCGCCATGATAGGCAAACCAGACGTTGCGGAATTCGATGGAGATATTTTCGCCGCGGTGCGTTTCCATCGTGACCGGTTCAGCAGGCGGGGGAACCTCGATGGGATGATCAATGACATTGAACACGCGTTCGGCGGCAGCCATCGCGCCTTGCAGAATATTGTATTTTTCGGCCAGGTCACGCACGGGACGGTAGAAGCGTTCGACGTACTGAATGAACGCCACCAATGTTCCCAGTGTCACCGCACCCGTCAGCATAAGGTTGCCACCACCGAAAATGATCAAGGCCACCGCCACCGCGGAAATCAATTCCACCGCCGGGAAGAATACCGCGTAGAAGAAGATCGTCTTCAGGTAGGTTTGCCTGAGGTCGGAACCGATCTCGTCGAAGGTCTCGAAATTCCGTTGTTCGCGGTTAAAGAGCTGAACGACCCGCATGCCGACGATATTCTCGTGCAGATAACTGTTGAGTTTTGCGATTTTCAAGCGGGTCAGGCGATAGAGATCACGGACATGTTTGCGGAAGACAAAGGTCGCCCAGATGAGAACCGGTATCACCGAAAGGGTGATCAATGCCAGTTTCCAACTGATCGCAAACATGACGATCATGATTCCGAATAATGTGACCATATCGCCGACGATGGCGACCAAACCCGAACTGAACAAGTCATAGAGGGCTTGAATGTCGGACGTAAGGCGGGACATGAGCCGTCCGACTGGATTGCGGTCGAAGTAGGGAATCGAGAGCCGCTGGAGTTTTTCGAAGAGCTGCAAACGCATACGGCTGATGATGAGTTGTCCAGCGATACCGGTCAGGTAGGTCTCACTCCAGCGCAAGACCGCCGCCGCCATCGACAGACCGACAAAGGCGAGCACAATCCGCACCAAGCCCGGCCAATCGCCAGCACTGATGTAGCGATCAATAGCCAACTTCACGAGTAACGGACCGGCCAGTTCACCGGCAGCACCGAGAATCAGCAGCACCACCGCCAAGGCGATCTTGCGTTTCTGATCACCGACGTAGCTCCACAGGCGGCGCGCCAGCCGGGCGTCGTAAGCCTTGCCTAAGATCTCGTCTTCTTGTGACCAATCATTGGGCATAAACAGGCGCGCCGGTTAATCCATCTCTTTCAATTCTTCTTCAATCCGCTGCATACGATCCAGTTCCGCATAGTAGCCGCCCAAGGCGATCAATTCGGCATGAGTGCCGCGTTCGATGATTCGCCCCTGATCCAAAACAATAATCTCATCCGCTTCGCGAACCGTGGAGACCCGATGGGAAATGATAATTGAGGTTCGACCGCGCATGAAATCGCGCAAGCCCGAAAGAATCTGCTCTTCGGTATGGGTATCCACGGCGGCCAGAGCGTCGTCCAGAATCAGAATCGCCGGATCACGGAGCAAGGCTCTGGCCAGCGTGGCACGGCCTTTCTGCCCGCCCGACAGCGACAATCCGCGCTCGCCGACCCGCGTTTGATAACCGTCACTGAACTCCGTGACATCCTTGGCGATCTGAGAAATCTCCGCAACTCGATGAAAGTCCGTTCCGTTTGAGGATTCCACTCCGAAGCGGATGTTGGCGTCAATAGTATCGGAAAACAGCAGCGCATCCTGCGGAACAACACCGACATTGCGGCGCAATGTTTCCAAATCCCAATCGGTCGTGGGAATGCCGTCCACCAGAACCCGTCCGGCGGAGGGATCGAATAGGCGAGGAATCAGCGAAATCAAACTGGTCTTGCCGCTGCCGGTGCGACCGACAATGGCAACGGTCTTTCCCGCCGGAATCGTCCAATTAATCTCCGATAGTGCATGGGCCGAATCGTTATAGTCAAAGGAAACGTTCTCGAAAACGATTTCGCCGCGTATTTTCGGCGGAACAGCGGGATTTTCAGGAGCTGCGATTTCCGGCGGTGTATCCATGATTTGGCTGATACGCTGCATGGAGGCGGCACCGCGCTGGAACAGATTCGCCACCCAGCCGATGGAAACCATCGGCCAAGCCAACATTCCCAAATAGCCGACAAACGCGACGAAATCACCCAAACTCAGTTGGCCGCGAATGATCCCCCATCCACCGAACAGCAGAATCGCGGCGGTTCCAAGCTCGAACAACATAAACATCGTCGGGAAAAACGCCGCTTGAACCCGCACCATCTTGAAATTTCGCTGAACGTATTCGTGGTTCAGGTCGGTATATCGCGCAATCTCGCGTTCCTCCTGAGCGAAGGAGCGAACTACGCGCACTCCGGCCAGATTTTCCTGCGCACAAGCAGACAACTCGGAAAACTGCTCTTGGATGCGGGTATGCAACCGATAGGTTATGCGTCCTAAATAGAAAACACTCAAGGAGACAATCGGCGCGGAAATCAGTACAATCAACGTCAGCTTCAGCGATAGGATAAACATCATAATCAAGACGAAGACCGCCGTGCTGACGGTATCCATGGGATACATAATTCCCGGCCCTAAAACGGTACGGACGCTCTCCAGATCACTGGTCATGCGCGTGATGAGATCACCGGTACGGTTGCGACTATAAAATGCAGCAGGGAGTTTTTCGAGGTGGGCAAACAGACTATTGCGCAGATCCAGTTCAACATGGCGTGACATTCCAATCATTATCTTGCGCAGATAAAAGCGCAGAATACCCGCCACAATCGCGACAACCACGATTAAACCGGCATATTTCGCCAAGTAATGAGCTTTAGCAGTGCTCTGCAGACTATCCACGGCCAGCTTCAGCAACCACGGTCCAATAGCCATAATGGCATTGTTGGCCACGGCAATCAGTAAACCGAGGATAATCGCCCCGCGATAAGGGCGGAGATAAGGCAGTAAACGAATAAGCGCTCGCATCGTCTTACGATACCGATTTCATAGCAGAATTGCAACCATTCACAAAATATAACCCAGAGCCAACGGTTCCGGGTTTCATGGAATATTCATAATGATTTGGATTTTTCGGATAACGTTGAAGGGAATGGTTTTCAACTATTCCAGAGTAATTCCGGCTTGCGAAAATTCCGTGCGAAGCCGTTCGACATCAGCCGGAGGCGGCACTAAACGGAAAAATTGCTCAGCCGCCTGGCGGGCCGCGGACGGATCGCCCAATTTGAGGCTGACGCGGGCTAAACCGCTCCACGCCGCCGGTAGATCGGGATTCTGATCAATAGCCGTGCGATAAGCGTCGGCCGCGGCGCGGTCATTTCCAAGTCCCGTATAGGCCATCGCCAGATTCACATAGGCTTCCGGCCAAAACGGCCGCTGCTGGATAACCAGGCGATAAACTTGCGCGGCGACACTGTCTTGGCTGATGCATAGCAACGCCATACCATAATCATAGAGAGTGAATGTACTCGGATAATCCGTCTTAAAGGATTGTTGATAGGTTGCGATGGCTTCCTGACAATGACCGGCTTCATAGTAGAAGCGAGCAATCAGAGCCAACGCATCCGCCGAATTGGGAGCCAGAACCGCGAGCGTATCCACAAACGGCGCCGCTTGATTGATATCACCGCGATCCAGATAATAAGCGGCGCACTTTTTCCATGGTTCAATGCTGCGGGGATCGGCGGCGGCGGCGCGATACATGTATTGTTCGCCTTGAACACTGTCATCTTGCTTGAAATACTCCTCACCCATTCCCATCAACGCGCGCGCGGAATGAGGTTGAGCGGCAGCCACGGCGGAAGCTAACGTAAAATCGGACCGCAAGTAGGGCAATCGAATGAAACTCAATGTCCCAAAGGTCAAGATTACAATGGTCAATCCACCCGATATAAGTACTCGCTTTTCAAGCAAACGGGGAGCATATCGTTTGCTAAGTTCGCGCAAACCGTCTAAAACAAACAGCCAGAGACCGGGAATCGCCAAGTAGACATAAAAATCGGACAGCGGCGCCCACGATTGCCCCAACGCGTAGACCGGCAACAGGACCATCCCGAACCAAAGTCCGCCCGCCGCCCAGAGTTTTCTCCGCTTGAAGCCAATGAATAGGAGAGCGATTAGGGCAAGTAGTATTATCCAACCCAGAATGAAAAGGACACCGCGTTCACCGGCACCGCTCCACAGGTATTCCGAATAATAGCCATAGCGCCATGGGAAGACAATCAGTGTCGCCGAACGAAGCAATTGTTCGGCAACGTGGGGCAAGGGAGTCAACCACGAGCCTCCGGCGGAAGTCGTGCGCGGTTGCAAAATGCCGATAACGTTCCAACGAATTAGAAAATAGACCGCATAGGGAACGATTAATACTGCGTAATACCAAAGCGGAGATTGGTGGGTTTTGCGAGGAGATTCGGGAGCAACCGCACCGGACCGATAGAGCAGCCACGCCAAGAGCGGAGTAATAACTGCCAATTCCTTCGATGACAGCGCCAGAAATAGGCTCAACGCCGCGCCAAGCGAATACTCAAACGACTTCTTTCGTACTGCCAGGCCGAACAGCCACAGGAACAGCAAAACAAAAAACATCGCCCACAGGTCAGTACGACCGGAAATCCAACCGACCGAGGTCACCGCCGCCGGACCGACCCCGAACAATGCGGCAATTCCGAAGGCCAAGCCGGTTCCGGCAACCGGGGCAAGACAAAGAAATGCCAAACCAGTATTCGCGAGATGCAACAGATAATTCGTCCAATGGAAAGCCGTCGGGCTGCCGTTCGCAAGGCGATAATCCAGCCAGAAGGTCGTTGAGACGAACGGACGATAGAGATCATGGCGGACATCCGTTTTCCCGGTTCCCCACCAATAGACGTTGCCCATCAGTTGACGAAGTCCATTGGAGGACTCAAGAACTCCGGCGCGTTCGGTAATCAGCGCGTGATCATCGGTCACGAAGCCGTTTTTCAAGGCGGGCAAATATGCCGCCGCCGCGAGGGCTATGATCAGCACCATCGCGGCGGGCTTGCCTAAACGAAAACGGTTCAAGAATGATGACGGTTCCGGTTCCGACATTCGGTCAACTCAACATGAAATCCGTATGCCTTCTCAGTGAATAGGCCCTTACTTCTTAGCCGATACTTCCGCTTCAGTTTTCGGCTTCGGCTTAAAGTCATCCCACTTTTTCATCAGAACATCGGCGGTGCTCTTATAAATCACATAATCCGCCAAGGCACCAGCTTTACGCAGGAAATACTGCTTGCCTTCTTCGTCCTTGGGAATGAGTTTCAGATCAAGAGCCTGTCTGTCCCGCGTTTCAACCGTCAAATGCAAATCGGGCTGATCGAAAGCGGACGCTGAAAGCGTATCGGCGAAGTCCACCCCGGACATTTTCGAGAGCAGACCGACGACCCGATCCACCTGATTCTTGTCCGCATCGTATTTCTCGGTGCCGCGATTAGCGACCCAATTGGTATCCACCAAGGTCACGGAGAACGTTTCGTTCGGATAGCCGAATGTGAAGGCTACAAAATTATCGCGGTTGATTTCACTGATGCTCTTGTCGCGCCAATCGCGAGCCGATCGCTTGAAGGTCGGGGTTTGATTACCGGCGATTTCCCAGACATCATTGCTGCCATCGAGACGAGCATAGCACGTCGTCGCCGTGGGACCGCCTTTGCCCAGATAAAACACAGTGGTTTTTCCGGCGGCTTCCACAGTAACTTTCGTTCCCGCCGAATCGCTCACTTGAAACTCGTTAAAACGGTCCGGCTTATTCGTAATCAGGCTGAGCTTTTTCATTTCGGCAAACTTGCCCAACGCCATGTCTATCGTCCGAACGGTAGCCGGGAATTCCCGTGGATAGGTGAGCATCCAGCCCCCGCCACGCTTAGCGAGCGCTACCGTGTCGGTTGCGGTTTCGATGCGCAGCGACGTCACTTGCGCACTGTCAACACTCACAAACGGGCGATCCGGGGGAGCAACCGGTTCCTTCGATTGAACCAGCCAATAAATGCCGACTAAGACAACCAGCAGTACTAATAACAGCAGAGATCGTTTCACAACGACACCCCCTTCCGGCGATTACGGCGAGTCGTCCACCGGAATGCGCCCACCAGAAGTACGAGCGCCGGTGGAATAAACAGATTGGCGTATTTCACGGTTTGCTTGGTGCCATCGGAAATATCGGGATTCAACGGGCGAATCGTCGCTTCGCGCGAACGAATGCTCATGAGATCGCTATCCTGTGCCAACCAATCCACGACATTCAGGAAGAGAATCTGGCTGGCGCCCCCCTGCGCGAATTGACCCTGCACAAAATTACCGTCGCCAATGACGACCATGCGCGATTCGGGGCTTTCGGTTACAATACTAACTTCGGGAATCGAAGCCATCGAATCGGTCGGCTGCGGCACGGGTTTACCGGCGAACGCGGAAGCGAACGTGCCGGTGATAGCCGTTCCCAGCAGCTTCTTGCCGCCGTTGAAATCATCACGACGGAACTGGGCCATCGGATTGATATCGAAGCGGCCCGCCTGAATCTTCGTCATTTCGCTGGTCAGGAACAGCGGTTCAAACGTCACATGTCCCTGAGCGGGCGAGAACGTATCCACGACACTGGGGAAAAACAGCGCGATTTCCTGAAGCCCCTTGACGATGAGCTGATCCTTGTTGAAGTCCAGAATGCGCGGGAAAGCCGGGTAACGAACCATATTGGTAATGATCATATAGCCCTGCTGCTGCTGGACATTGATCATTGAAGCGTTGAGGTCCATGACCAAGTTGTTCGCCACCGTGAATCCGTATTGACGGGTGAGGTCATCAATGCCCAGATTCAAACCCGTCGCCATTGAATTCTGAACGTCGGCGTTGACTTTATTCAGAAACCAGCCGACTTTGCCGCCATGCATGATGTACTGGTCAATCGCGAACTTCGTCCACTCGTCCAATTGCTCTTTCGGTTGAACAATGCACAAGACGCCGATGGTCGGATCAATCAGGCTGTTGCCGCTGAGCGTGCTGACCGGAGTTACTTGATAATGCTTGGAGAGCGCGGTCGTCAGCTGACGCATGTCCTGCCCTAAATCAGGCGTACCGAAACCGCCAAGGAAGCCGACTTTAGGCAACTGATCGGAGGTCAGGCGCTTAATCGCGGACGTAACTTCGTATTCGAAGTCATTGACGTTCTGGATCAGGGGAATCGTCTCATGCTTATCGCCATAGATGAGCACCAATCCCATATAGGCGCGCTTCAGTTGAACGTTATCCTTCTCCATCACATTCACTTGAACGGGCTGGATCCGATAGCGCTGGGCTTCCTGTTCGAGCTTATCCTCATCGGCAGGATCCACAAACTCGAACACGAAATTACCGTGACCGTAGGAGCGGTAGTCTTCCAGCGCGTCCTGCACATAGCGGGAGTTGGCGTTATAGGGCGGCGGCAGGTCCTTCGTAAAGTAAGCCTTGACCGTCAGCCGATCTTCCAGATCACCGACCACGCGACGCGACGCTTTACTCAGCGTATAAATCTTATTTTCGGTTAAGTCGGCACGTCCGAAAATCCGCAATCCGATCAGATTCACAACCACCACAATGGCGATAATGATCAGCAGATTGGAAATGGAGGAAACCGACCACGTTTTCCGTTTCATATCTCAATAATCCTTGGTTTGCAGTTCCAAATGGGAGTGAAAACCGATCCTGTTAGTCGCCTTTGCGGCGGGACAGCGCATGGCTCGCCAGCAGCAGACCCACGAAAATCATCGAAAGGAAATAGATCAGATTGCGTGTGTCAATCACGCCACGGGAAATGCTCTGGAAATGATACTCGATGGACAAGTACTCCAGAATGCTCGCCAGCGAAAGGGGAACGAAAAACAGAATCTTATCGAGGATGAAGAAGAAGAACGAAATCGCCAACGCCACGATGAACGCTACGATCTGATTCTCGGTGATGGACGAAGCAAAGATGCCGATTGCCAGATAGGCAGCCCCCATCAAGAACAAACCGATATAGCCCGAAACGGTTTGTCCGGCATCCATGTTGCCCAGCATGCTGACGGAGATCGCATAAATGATCGAGAACAGCAGCAGCACGACAATCAGTCCCAACGCCGCCAGATACTTGCCCACCACGATTTCACAATCGCGAAGGGGATAGGTATACAGCAATTCAATGGTGCCGGATTTTTTCTCTTCGGCAATCAACCGCATGGAAATTGCGGGAATGAAGAATACATAGAGGAGCGGGACAATGCCGAAGAGCGTGCGCAGGTTCGCCTGATCCATCAGAAAGAGGTTCGACGTAAAGAAGTACCCCGAGATGAGCAGGAAGAACATCAGCACGATATACGCGACCGGCGAGTCGAAGTAAGATCGAAATTCCCGCTTAAAAATGTAGAGAATGTTTTGCATGTCTCTGTGATTTACGGTTAATCGTCAACCGATGGTTATGCCGCGGAGAGCTGACGCTCTTCGATGGTCAACTTGTGGAACACGTCTTCGAGGCTGTGGGCTTCCAGAGTCATCTCCAAAAGTACCCAGCCTTCCTTTACCGCCAACCGGAATACATCTTCCCGAACATCAGTCTTGGGCGCACATTCGACACGGACGCGCACCATGCCGTGCTGGGACGGCATTTCGCGTACAAGTTCGACGTTAGGCAGCACCCGGAGTTTGTCGAGGACGTCCTTATTCCCGGTTTTCATGGTCGCCAATACGACATTCCGGCCTTCCGCACCGGCTTGCAACCCCTCGGGAGTGTTATCCGCTACAATGCGACCTTGATTAATGATCACAATGCGGGAGCAGGTCGCCTGCACCTCCGACAGAATATGAGTAGAGAGAATTACGGTTTTCTCGCGTCCCAATTCCTTGATCAGCATGCGGATTTCAGCAATTTGGTTGGGATCCAATCCCGCCGTCGGCTCATCCAGCACGAGAATATCGGGATTATGAATCATCGCCTGCGCCAAGCCGACGCGCTGCCGATAACCTTTGGAAAGCTGGCCGACGTCCTTGTGCAACACCTCCCCCAAACCGCAGCGCTCGATAATATTCTTCAAGCGCGGCCGCCGCTCATCGGTGGGAATGTTCCGCAGATCGCTCACATACTGCAGATAGTCCACCACGTTCATGTCCTGGTAGACCGGCGCCATTTCCGGCAAATAGCCGATTTTCCGTCGCACCTCGAGGGACTGCTCCTCCACATCCAGCCCATCCACCTTGATCGTGCCGGTAGTGGGCGGCATGTAGCATGTGATCATGCGCATCGTAGTAGTCTTCCCCGCTCCATTGGGTCCGAGGAAACCGAGAATTTGTCCGGATGGGATTGATAGGGTGATGTTATCCACCGCTTTGATCCCTCCGTAGGCCTTAGTGACCTGAGACAACTCAATCATAATTCGCCCATTGTTGAAATTGTCAGGATGACTTGAGTTTCGTCAACTTCAAATTTACTCGTTAGAGTATGAAGAGGTTCCCAAAAAATATGGGGGTCCATTGAAACAAGAATGTAATATACAAATTATTATTTTACAAATCTATATATAGGAATATCGGATCAAACCATGTGATAACAGGCACATTCTTGAATTTGGTGCCTCCGGTCAAAAAACCATTTATGAAGAAAATCAGTGAGGTTTCGTCAGATCTACCCGGATTTCACGTATAGGATCCCCTTCCTGAAACGTCAGGGCTTCGGAATATTCCGGGAAATCGGGATTACGGAGAGAAATCGTATAGGAGCCGAGAGGTCGAAATATGGTCTTGGAGGAAGGCGTGCGAAGCTCGAAAACACCGTCAATATAGACATCCGCCCACGGTTTTACGGAAGCAATCCGAATTCGCGCGACGTTTTCATAGAGATTGACCCGTAATTGAGTTGTATCCCCCCCCGTCACGTTTACACGTCGCACCACGGGAAGGTCAATTTCGGGATTCATAAATACAACACTATAGGAACCGGAGAGAAGACGCGACGGGGAAGTCAGCGGAGTGTTGCCAATCAACGAATCATTAATGAAGACTTGCGCCCAGGGACGAGTGGAAATCTCAAGAAAACCAAACTCGGGAAGCTTGACCGGCTTCTGATCGATGACCTCATGAGTAACAGTTGTATCTACCGGACGCCTGCGAGGCGGTTCAACCGGCGCGGTTGGGATGCTATCCACTTTAGAAGCTGTTTGGGACGTATCTGATGATACAGGGGTGGTGATCGCGGTATCCGTCGGAGTGGTCACAACGCTCGAATCAAACGGTTCGGAAGGAACCCCGCGATCACGGGTTAGAGTGGCAAAATGAAAGACGAGCGCCGCTCCCGCCAACACCAGCGTGGCAATCGTGAAAAAGCGCAACGGCTTTGCCCAGGCCCGAACCCGCGCCACGCTGGGCTTAGTTGGTTTGCGCATCGTCTCACTGGCCAAGTAGTCTTTAACCAATACCGGCGACAATCGATCCTCGCCGCCGGCAGCCAATAGCGCCTGACGAGCTTCCGCGGCCGTGGCATAACGACGTTCGGGAGTCCGTTCCAACATGCGTGCCAAGACCGGCTGCAGCGCAACGGGAATATCCGCCGAGTGGTCTTCAAATCGCGGCGGTTGATACTTCAGAACATTCTGAAGGATCTCCGCCATCGCCGTTCCTTCATGCACACGCTGCCCGGTCAGCATCTCGAACAGAATCAGCCCCATGGCGAAGATGTCCGTGGCCATCGAAAGCTCGGCACCCTCCGCCTGTTCGGGAGCCATATAGGACGGAGTCCCGACGACCATCCCTTCCAGAGTGACGGAGGGTTGATCCTTCAATGAAGCCAGACCGAAGTCGGTAATCTTCACTTCACCGCGCGTTGAAACCAGAACATTTTCCGGCTTTAAATCGCGGTGGATGATTCCGGCGGCATGGGCATGATCCAGTCCGGCCAGGATATCTTCGGTAATACTGACGGCCGCTTCCACCGGGAGTTTGCCCCGTTCCTTCATGACTTTACGGAGCGTCGTACCCTCGACGAACTCCAGAATCAGGGAGAGTTCGTCGGGACCGGCCTGAATGTCATAAATCTGAACAACGTTGGGGTGGGACAGCTTGGCGATGGCTTTCGCTTCGCGTTCAAAGCGGACGCGCAGATCGGACTCACGAGCGTATTGAGGATGGATGGACTTGACCAGTACCTTGCGGTCCAGACCGGAGTCGAATCCTTCCCAAACCGTCGCGATCCCGCTGCGCGTGATCTCGCGGATAAGTGTCAGACGGCTGTCGTTGTCAGCCATAGGGATAGAATAAAGCCCGCATTATGGAGCATGCGAGCCTTAAAATTCACGGTTAGTTTGACTCGGCACGTGTCAAAAGTTGCATGTTCGGCAGACCTCAGCGGGTGCCGATTTTCCATTCCGCCAGCTTATAGTGCAGCCAGCGCAACGAGACTCCCAGCGCTTCCGCCGTATGGGTCTTATTGCCCTTCATTTCCTCCAACGTCTTGATCACCAACTCGCGTTCGTACTCCTTCAGCGATTTGGCGGTCAATGCCGGCTTGGTAACGCGGGGGATGATCAATTCATTGGGCGAAATATCGCGTTCTTCCGCCAGCACAATAGCGCGTTCCAGTGCGTTTTCCAATTCGCGAACGTTGCCCGGCCAATGGTAGCTCTCCAGAATCCGCATTGCCTCCGGCGTAATGCGTTTCAACCGTTCATTGGTTTTATTGGCATGTTTGCCAAGGAAATGCTGAACCAGCAGCGGGATATCTCCCGTACGATCACGCAGGCTAGGCATGTGGATCGTGATCACATTCAAACGGTAAAACAGGTCTTCGCGGAAGGTTCCTTTTTCGACTTCCCGGGCCAGTGACTTGTTCGTTGCCGAAACGATGCGGACATTGACTTTGCGGCTTTCGGTATCGCCGACCCGGCGGAATTCGCCGTCCTGCAACACCCGCAACAGCTTCGCCTGAATCGAAACCGGAATATCAGCCACTTCATCCAAGAAAAACGTACCGCCATTGGCGACTTCCAGCAAGCCCTTCTTGTCGGAAACGGCTCCGGTAAATGCGCCGCGCTTATGACCGAATAATTCGCTTTCCAGCAGCGTTTCGGACAGATTGCCGCAGAATTGCGCGATGAAGGGTTTATCGCGGCGGGGGCCGTTGTAATGCAGCGCGCGGGCCACCAGTTCTTTGCCGGTCCCCGATTCGCCTTCGAGCAGCACCGAGATATCGGAGTTGATTATTTTCCCCAGCATCTCGAAAACATTCTGCATTTTCGGTGAGTTGCCGATGATCTCGCGGAAATGATAGGTCCGCTGGACCTCACTGCGGAGCTGATAATTTTCATCGCGCAGCGCTTCCATCAGGCGCGCGTTCTCGATAGCGATAGCCGCGAGGTTGGAAAACGCCTTCAAGAAATTCAGCGAGTCATCGGTAAATCCGCTGCGGCGGGCTTTGCTGTCCAGATAGATCGCGCCAAGGATACGCCCGCGCAACAGGAACGGGACCGCCATGACCGCCCGAATTTGTTTGAAGATAATGGATTCGGAGCCGGAGAAACGGGGATCGGCTTGAGCATCCACCGTCAACAGCGCCTGCTGCGAATCCATAACCTCCTGAACAATGGAATGGCTGATATCCGAAATGGATAATGCCGAATCAGGCTCGATATTGCGGGCGGTGCGGACTATCAGTTTTCCGGAATCGTCCTCTTCCGATAGAACCAAAAAGCCGCGTTCAGCGTCCACTGCTTGCAGCGCCATATCCATAACTCGGTCGAGAAGACGGTCAATGTCTACAATGGAGTTCAACACTTGCGCAATATCAAACAGCGCGTGCAACTGCTCCTGCGGTAGCATGTTCATGGCAGACATCTGGGGTGTCCATGCGGTTGTTGTTTCGTTATCTACCATCACAATATTCTCGAGTTAATTGATCTGTACGCTCATTCATTTTTGAAGGAAAGGTCAAAACACTTGAAGATTCCCGGTTCCGAGGTCATCGAGTTGCCGTCCTCATCCACAACCGTCAGGTACCAGCCATAAAACGCAGAGGCAATCTCCGCAGTATTGATCAATTCCGTCGTCACAACCACCGAAGTGTCGGTCGCCGGCAATCCCACCGTATCCCAAGCCGCGAACAATTGCTTATACACGACGCTGATATTGAATGTGTGAATCGAGTTTTGTCCGCCGTAATGGAACCACTGGAGGGTCGGATGCAAAGTGTAGATCGTATCAATATCCCGCGGATAGCGAATTCCGGGATAATCCTCCATCGGTTTCGTGAAAACGAAATAGGTGGTGGTGATAGCACTGGAATCGTCAATGGCCGTCACCCAAACGGTATCACCACGAAAGGCCATAATATCGTTGCTGGTGAAATCACGGTCCGAACGGCTTAAATAAAAAGATCCGCGCGCCGGATTAAACTCCAGATTCCCGATATAGAGGGACTCGATATAGACCGTAATCGTATCGAACCGGGCGTTAAAATCCGGATCTGTAACTTGACAGAGAATCTCAAAGTAACATGAGTTTGGAGTTCCGGCCCGACAGTGCACGAGATGATGGAGACCGGAAATCACCGGAGGACGATTCCGCGGTGGGGGCGCTATATAGTATTGCGAAAGGGGGTCAACGGGATTATCACGCTCGGGGGTCCACGAACAGCTGCCAATGATCCCAGCGCTCAAGATGACGATGACGAGTAATGACAGCTTATCCATTGATATCCGAAATGTTTTTTTCTAATATAACAAATTCTGCGCGCAAATCAAGAGCTTATTGTGCAAGAAAACAAAAATTGCATAGTGGGTCTAAAAAAACAGCCACACAATAAGGTGTGGCCGTAAGAAGAAGTCTTTATTTCTGATATTATTTGAGATAGACGATAGTCTTGGTTGCGATCGGATTTCCGTTAAAGCTCGCGGTCACATAATATAGACCGGCAGAAAGGTGATCGGGCTGGAACAATAAATTTATGGTTCCAGCATTGACCGTTCCTTCTGCAAGCGTGGCAACCTTCTGCCCAACAAGATTATAAACATTGACTTTGAGAAGTCCGGAATGATCGATCTGCAACGGGATTACCGTTGAAGAATTGAATGGATTGGGATATGGAGTGGCAAACTCGATCAGCTTGGGAAGAGGGCGGTAATCCGGATCAACCGCATCAATCGAATGATCGTAGTAAAAGCAGCCGATGTCCGGTGTGGTATTGTCGGGATCCAAGCCGCACCGGGCCGTCTCGCCAGCGTCAATGCAGGGCGATGAAGCCCGTAAACCATAATAATCCGAGGCGTCAGAAAGATAACGCCATTCTCCCCATTCGCCGTTCAGTAGAAATTGCGGATCTTCGTATTTGATCGAATCGCCATAGTTGATTGGTCCGGAATCCATCAGATTATTCAGATGACGATTCATTTGCAGCGAGAGTTCAGGATCATCCGGCGGCTGGGCAGCAACCTGTACTTTCGATTGCCATTCCAGAACATAGTCCACATCGATGCGGCCTTCCGAAGAATTGTTATAGAAAAACTCTCCGGCATCCACCTGAACGCTGGTTGTGGTTACCAAGGTCGTGGCATGTCCTTCGACATATACCCCCATAGGGCTGTACAAATTCTCGTTAATATCTGCGCGACTGACATCAATCGTGCATTGTCGGATCCACAGTTGCCCTTCTGTTTTATTGACAACGCCGCGCGCCTGACCGGCTACGCTCTGCGACGTGGCCACACAGTGATTGAGATCCCAGAATCCGCTTCCGTGATCCGGGGTCTCGCGGAACTGAATCGCATCAACATCACGCGGCGCATTCACCGCGATGACGTTGTTCATCAGGCAGATGTGGAAGAACCGTTGAATCTGCAAGCCGACGGTTTGACGATCAAGGATCGGATCACCCAAAGGAAAATCGGGTACATCGACACGAATGACATTATCCTGAAGGCTATTTCCCTCATCACCGCATCCATCAATCACTTCATCTTCAAGATTATCCAGATAGACGGCGATTGACAAGGCATTCGTAGTTTCGAAATAATTGCTGTCCGCGCGAAGCCACCCGCCATTCACCGCCAGGCAGCGTTTTGCACCCCGGAATTCACAGTGCTGAATCGACAGAGCCGCATTTTCGGAGTAGACAACGGTATCCGGCAATCCCGAGGTTTCATCCATGGAAACATATCTTAGAAACCGGAAGTTATTGGTCCGATCGCGGAAGTGAAATCCCTGCCAACCATTCGGTGCAACAATTTTTATCGGCAATTCATAGGTTCCAAGCGCACTGAAATCACCTAAAATAACAAAGGGGTCTGTGACGTTGAAATGGATCACAACCCCTTGCTCGATCGTGAGAGTTCCATTGACAGGAACCCAAACTGAACCGACGACGGTAACGATATCACCAGCCGGCCATACCCCTGTTACCTCACCGCTCACCTGGAGTGCTCCTCCAAAAGCGGGTATAACTGCCAATAACAGAATGGCAGCTACGATACCAGATATGTATCGTTTCATGGTAACCTCAGGGTATTATTAAACTTTCCCTGACAGTGCAGTTGAACCTACGTTATTAGCTACAAATATAATGCCTCTGCGTTCTATTGTCAAGAAAAACCACCATAGCTGCGAATTTTGCGTCACGCCTGCAAATCCTGAGATCCAGTCAACAATTTCAATATTTCTAATTGGTCAGGAAAGCGGTTTTGGCTTAATTTTGAAAACAGCAAAATACCGTTCAATTTTATTTCAAATGCACCTCCTGCCGACTCAATCAACTTAACGTTCTTATATCCTTGTTTATTAAGAAATTCAGCCAGACCGGCTGCCTTGGGATAGTAGTTTCAAACAACACAATATTCAATAGTTAGCTGCAACATAGACCGACTCCTGTAGAGCATTTCAGAGATTCCAACCGAATCCCGCATGGGTTTCAAGTCGTTCGGAAGCATTGGTTGCTTTGATAAGCTGACCCGAACCGAATAGATTTAGGTTGGGCAATAATTCGACGTTCAGTGCGACGCCGAATCGCGATGTCTTATTCAATTTCCCAGCCAGAAACGGATAGATTGCACCATTGCCATCATAGCTTGGTAGATAAATATCGCCTCCCGCATTGCGACCGTCCGCATTCGACCCATGACGCTGCCGTGAAACCATTATCGAAGCCTGAACCGGGTAGAACGTATAACGCAATTGAGCCGTGAAGTAGTCGCTGTTCGGTTCCTGCGAGTAGCCCAGGGGCGAAGTCCAGTGGGTGTAGATATTCGATGCGAAGAAATGGGTATACACAAACGGTCGGATCTTTGTGTACTCTAACGTTGCATCAAATTGTCTAAGAATAGCCGCAGGAATGGTTCCCTGCAATCCCACCGTATAGGCGGACTTATTACTCCCCGACGATGTCGTCAGATCCCCCACTACGATATCATCGAATAACGCTTCCCCGTATAATTTTAACCCGCGGATCGGACGCCATGTTCCATCAAGCCCCAGCAGAAAGTTGTCCTTATCATCCTGTGAATGCTGGACACTATAGAGAAAATTGATGGGCGTCAGATAGGCAAGCTGTACTCCGCGATCACCGTAAACTACGCCTTGTGATAAACCTAACAGCAGATTATCCCGCGGTCGCACCTCCAGACGTTGGGCGGAAAGGTATTTTTGTGCGTTAAGCGTACGGGGGCGGCCGTCGGGGTTGATATAAAGTGTATCGGTCGGAATTCGCGATTCAAGCCAGCCATGAATGAACGTGTAATATATTGCGTGCGGAGCATTACTTGCTTCTAAGACCGCATCGAAACGAAGATAATCAAAGGGCGGCATGCGGGAATTCAGAAACAGCGAACCAAACTGCGCCGGACCCCAATAGAACCGTCCGCGACCGGCCGTAATGGAGAGATCCGGACCGTAATACTGAATGAACGATTCGGAGATATCATAGCTGGTGGATGAATTGCCTTTCAGATCCACCGCCGCCCAGCGATCTGCGTATAGCTGAGATCGTGACCAGTAAGGACCGTTACCCGCTTCCGTATGATCGCGGAAGTCCATCATGAAGTGAATCCGTCCGGCATAGCCCCCTTCAATCCTCAATCCCCCCGTAAAACGACTGACGGTTCCGCGATTGTCATCCGTGTTGATTACTTCCAAACCATAAACCGGCTGCACGCTGACGGCGAAGGTTGTGTCATAATTCCACGTCGCGAAATGATAACCGCTGCCGTATAGCCATTGCATTTGCGATTTGCTCAATCCCAACCAGCGTCTGGCGGATCGCCATAATGAAGGCCGTACCGTGATTCGTCCGTTTCCAATAACCGACAGATTCGCATCAGCTTCGTTTGCGTACCGGCGATACTCACGATCTCCAACCAAATGCGCAGCCGGTTCTACAGGATGACGGATAAATTGAAGATATGGCTTAGTGTGCGACAGCAACGGCAGATCACCAGTAGTTTCAAGGCGATTGAGATATGCATAAACCGAGTGATCAATCCGAGGGTATTGCAGTGAAAGCTCATTACTCTTAGATGCCTGAATCGAAGTTGAGGCAACCAGAAGCGGTAACAAGGCTGCCCATATACGAAAACCGAAGGAGTCTCGCATTGGAATCTCACACATTATGGATTCGCTAACTTATCAGTTGTCGGCCGATTTCGATAGAGAGTAGACCATAAAAATTCTATCGTATAGGCTGACAGGAGTAGAAGCAATATTACGGACATGATTCGGTATCTTGGCAGAATCAAAACTGGAATATATAAGAGCAGGTATCCAAGATAGATCAATACGATTATCGGATCAAGTTTCGAGTGCCGGTAAGCGATTAGAAAGCCACAGACACCGAAAACCATAGCAAAGATATACCCAAAACGATAAATGATGCTCTTGGCAATAGGGTGAGTTTCATCAAACCAAAGATAATACTGAAGCCGCTTGCCACAAAGACGAAGATACTCCATCGGATAGTGCGCGATGAACCGCCGGACTTCAGCGATATATACTTTGTCACGTTCTTGTTCATCTTTAGGGAGCATTCGGTTCATTTGATTCAGATACGACGAATCCATTTTCGCCAGCACGTATTCTCCCTCCAGCGTCTTATCGGTTCCGGTCGCGCCATGGTGATTAGCCAACCACAACGTTATCCCATAGCCAGTGCGGATGGGAACAAATTGTTTGTGCACAATCGCGTTACGGATTATCCACGGAGACATGATCAATAGTGTACCCGCGGCCATCGGCAACAGATAGTGTCGCACTGTCTTTATTGAGGGACGTCTTATTAAAAGCGCAATCATTATTGCTGCCAAAATCACGGTTGCCGCTTCTTTGACAAGGATCGTAATGCCACCCAGCACACCCAGAGCAAACGCACGAACCCATGCATTGGATGCCTCTAAATCCCCATCTTTCTGCCTGAGGTAACCGTAGATCATCCATAATGCAAAAACAACATAGAGGAATTCGGAAACTGGCCGCGAGTGTAGATAAATAAGCTCCGGAAAAAACACATAGATAAATGCGAAAATCAACCCCACTCGTTCACTAAACATAGTTCGGCCGATCAGAAACGCGGGAAAACATCCGCTTGCCGCTACAACCGCTTGAGCAATATACATGATTAAGAAATCATGCGGCGAAAGCCACATGAAGAAGGTGCACCAGTAAATATAAATGGGGGGCAAAAACGATGACGGTTGAAGAATTGTCCTTCCCCATTCGTCGAATGAATATCCCTGCCCGTTCAATAGGTTTTCGGCGATAGTCATATATTCATAATAGGGAATACGGTTCTCACCGAAAAATATCGAGACCATAACACGAACCAGCATTCCCAATACGAATAGCAACAATAGCCAGGTTTTTATGGGTATGTTTTTCATTCTGATCATAGTTGTCGAAAAAATGTTGAGTGTCAAACCAGTTCAGGCTTACGTTGTTTCCAAACATAACCGATAGAATTGGCGACCAGAAGGAGCAACACCAATAGCGGAATAATCCGGTAACGCGGCAGCACCAAAACCGGTACGTAGAGGAACATGTATCCGAAATAGATCAACGGAAAAACCGGATCCATTTGTTTGCGGCGAATCGTAAGAATGATTCCGGGAATGGCAAGGATCAGAGTCAGGATATAGGATATCCGATAGATGATATTTTGAGCAAGGGGATGGGTCGGGTCGAACCACAGATAGACTCCCAAACGACGCAAGCAAAAGGTCGCATATTGCAGCGGATTATTCCGGATGAACCGGCCGACCTCCGCGAAATAAAACGCATCGCGCGCTTGTTCGTCAGCCGGGAGGTTTCGGTCAACGTATGCCTTATAATCTTCCGGCAGATCGTCTTGCGTTTTCGAACCGTTTTCATGCCATAATAAGCCATTTCCGCCCGGATGATTGCCCACCCACAAAGTATAGCCGAATCCGGTGCGAATCGGAATGAACTCTCCCTGTGCCGTATAATTGCGGATCGTCCACGGCAGAACAACCAACACCGCCACGGCGATCATGGGGATAACGGAACGCCGGAGAACGGCCGGTCGCGGACGCTTCACGATCAGCAGACTCAGCACAATCGCTGTTAGCAATACCGTTGCGCCTTCTTTGACCAAAATCGTCACACCGAAGAGCAAACCCAACCACAAACTACGGTGCAGAAAACGGCGCGACTGCGGATCATCGTCACGGAGCACGGCGTAGCCGTACAGCAGCCACAACGCCAAGACTACATATAAAAACTCGGAAACCGGGCGCGAGTGCAGATAAACGAATTCCGGATAGATCGCATAGATCGTTGCGAAAATCCATCCGACTTGATTCGAGAAAAGACGTTTGCCCAGCAAGTAGGCGGGAATACAGCCCGTCGCCGCGATCACGGCTTGGGCGATATACATGGGAAGAAAGTTCGCCGAAGAAAGCCAGATAAAGAACAGACACCAGAATACATAGAGGGGCGGCAAGAAGGACGTAACCTGCAGCGGCTGAGTGTAGGCATCCTTCCATGAATACCCATGGCCGTCCAGGATATTGCGGGCAATCTCCATGTACTCATAGTACAACGTATGATTGTCCGCAAAGAACAGCGTTACGGCCAGACGTACCAGCAATGCCACACCCATCAGCAGAAGGAGCAGAGTCCAGGTTCGCTGTGCCGTTAGCGGCGATTCGGTATGGTTCATGATATATGGTGCAGATCCATCAATGAAATTAAGTTAATAGAACCCACTTAAAAAGCAATAGCCCCTGATCAGTTGTGATCAGGGGCTATCTAATAAATTCCCGCTAACGTCCTACTCTCCCAGGTAGTTGCCCACCAAGTACCATCGGCGATGAAAGGCTTAACTGCTCTGTTCGGAATGGGAAGAGGTGTTTCCCTTTCTCCGTGGTTAGCGGAAAAATCGTGATGCGATCCGCTAATAGATCGCACAAAAACTTAACAATTGGAAATGGCAGAAGCAGTACGCTTCCGTGCACAATGAGATGATTTAAGAAAGCCGCTGGGGATATCTTGACCTCAGGAAAAAAATAAACGGTCAAGCCGAACGACCTATTAGTACCACTCGGCTGAATGCATTACTGCACTTGCACCTGTGGCCTATCAACCTTGTCATCTACAAGGGGTCTTCAGGGTTTCCTAATCTTGGGGTCGGTTTCACACTTAGATGCTTTCAGCGTTTATCCGATCCGAACATAGCTACCCAGCCGTGCCGCTGGCGCGACAACTGGTACACCAGAGGTTCGTCCATCCCGGTCCTCTCG
>CAYUIF010000018.1:0-63516 GCA_964444755.1 uncultured Alphaproteobacteria bacterium
AACATCGCCCAGATAATCGCCGCCGGGCCGTTGATCGTCATGGAGGTAGTAATCTTCCCCAACGGAATTCCCTTGAAGAGCGTCTCCATGTCTTCCAACGATGCCACCGAGACTCCGCATTTGCCCACTTCTCCCAAGGACCACGGACTATCCGGATCTCGTCCCATCAAGGTCGGCAGATCAAAGGCCACCGACAACCCCTCCCCGCCCTGCTCGATAATATATCGGTAGCGTGCATTGGTCTCTTCGGGACTGGCAAATCCTGAGAACTGCCGCATCGTCCACGGCTTCCCCCGATACATCGAGGAATGTACACCCCTGGTAAATGGAAATTGGCCGGGAAATCCGAGCTTGTCGATGTACTCTTCGGCTTGCTCCGGATCCTCCGGCCAACATAACGGCGGGACTTCAAGACTGGAAGTTGTGACGAATTTCACACCTTCCGGTACCCGCCCTTTGTCCTTATATTCGCTCTCCCAACGACGCCTCGCGGCTAACAATCGCTCCAAAGGGGTCATCTCATCCTCCGGCTGGATCGGTCATATTAAAATCTACCAATTTATCCAGCTTCGCGCAAACGAAATTACCATAACCAGAAAGTGACACCTAATCCCGCCTGAAATTCGGCTTCCGTCTCGGGCGCCAGTTGAAGAGCCGGATCAATCTCCGCCCATACATCTACGTAAGAATGTGGAAAGTGGTATCTTATTCCCACCGGAACCCGCACTCCAAAGGTTCCGTCCTCATTTTCCGGAAGTGCTAAATAGGCGCCGCCCCCGTAATACCATCGCCACTCATCGGGAGAATCGAGGAGGTAATCATAAATCTGAAAATCGGCAGTGGTCATAAACCAATCATGAAATGACCACGCCGCCGTCACATCTAATGCCGTCTTACGACTCCAAAAAAACTGCCCGTGAATACCCGACGGTTCTCCCAAAGTTAATCCCATTCCGAATTCATCGCGCTCTTTTGCTTGTAGAATATGTGCCGGCAGAAGAATCACCAACGCGATCAATGATAATATTACTGCTCTACGAAAACCCATGGCGAAAATCCAATGTTAAAGTGTTGTTACAATATCAAACGTTATATTATTATCCGGAGTTCCCGGGAATAGCCGCGAGATAGATTTCCTATTCTAAACAGTAGCCTATCCTCGGAAATCTTGTCGCATGCATCAATCGCATGTTTACCTGAAACTGACTATGAGGACAGATAGTCCTGTAAACCGTTAGAAACTGCGTAGTATGCAAGTTATTACCGAGAAAATGTGATTTCGGATTTGTAAGATATTATTTATTATACATATTTAAATATTGACCCGTCCGCGCACAATTTTCAAATGTCATTCTGAAAGTCTTGTGTTCAGTAAAGAGTTTTCATATATTCATTACTAATGAAAGCTAAAGTTATAATGCAAAATCTACCCTTAAACATCGACAAGGACGAAAAGTG
This sequence comes from uncultured Alphaproteobacteria bacterium, assembly GCA_964444755.1. Lineage (GTDB taxonomy): Bacteria > Electryoneota > RPQS01 > RPQS01 > RPQS01 > JAHJDG01. The sequence continues at coordinate 1,459 of CAYUIF010000018.1, forward strand.
AGGAGAAAAGCATGAAGAAACTGTTTATCGCGGTGTTGATGATGGCGTTGCCGATACTGGCCTTCGGCCAATATACGGAACTAACGCCGGGTTTTGATGGATCGCCTAACTCGTATTTTGGGAGTTGGGGTGCCAATGCTGAAAACTATGTTAAGCTGACTCCGACGGCTTCCAGCATCCGTTTGGACTCCGTTCGTGTGTATGGCTATCGTCCCGCTACGACCACTGCCCAGACCCTGAATATCCGGGTAACGATCTACTCACCGGATGCCGCCATTACAGGGGATTGCGGATGTACGGATGGACCGGGGACAGTACTCAGGCAATACCCATCAGCTACGACCACCTATGCCATGAACTGGGGCACGGGTGTTACGGGTGCGAAGTGGTTCGCTTTCCAGTTACCGCCGGACACCATCACCGGCGCGTTCATCGTCGGCATCAAGTATGTATCAGTGACTGCACCGGGAACGGCATATCCGAGCGTGCTGTTTGATGACGGTACGACTCCCATTGCTTGCTGCAACCAATACTGGAACTATCAGGCGGCTCCCGGTATCCGTGACAATGAGGGAATGTTTACCAACACTCCCGGTCCGCAATACATAGCGATTAAGGGAACTGTTTTTGGTCAGGCAGCGCCCGGCCATCTGACCATTTCGAATCTCTACGGATTTGGTCCTGCGTTGTTGGACTCGACCGTTGTGGATACCCTGTTACTGGGCAATAGCGGTGGTACGACACTGACTATTTCCGATATCCACTCCAGTAACGGCGACTTCACGACGGATCCGGTGGGCGCTGGAATCATCATTGCCCCCGGCGCGACTCACCGCCTGGCCGTCTATTTCACGCCTTCCGCCGAAGGTATCGCCAGCGCAACGTTAGAGTTTACCGATGATGTTCCCGCATCCGTTGTAACGTCTCAGGAACTGACTGGAACGGGTGTCGGTTGGACGAACCTTGTCTTTTTCGAGAATTTCTGGAATGAAAACTCCGTTAATGGCGGTTGGACTCAGTATCGGTTCGATTCCTTAGCCAGCCAAGACTGGAGCTTCTATTACGATGGTCAGCATGCGGGTGCTGTCCATAACGTATGGGCCGGCCACACTTACAGCGCTGCTGATTCGTTTGTGACCGACATCTTGGGTACGCCCAGCCTCACGGCTCCCGTCGGTGGAACGGTAACGGTCAATTACTATGAACGCGTGTTCTGGTATCCGGATTACTACGAGTTCCACGGCCTCTGCCTGGCGGATTCCGATACGACGTGGAGTGTGATTGCAGAACTGCTGCCGGCCGATGTAAATGACTGGACGGATCATCCGACGACGTGGTACGTCACCGGCTTGGATTCCGAATACACTCAATTCATGCTCGGTTTCTTGTATCAAGGTGCTGATGCCACGACGTGGTATGTAGACGATATTCTGGTAAAAGACGTTCCGCAAGTTCCGCCGTTCCTAACCTCCGAACCGCGCGGCGATGCCTTCGATTCCGGTCAGGAATTAGTGGCCGATGCGTTCGATCCGAATAATGATCCGTTCGTGGTCGAAGCGCATATCGAAGAAGTCACAGCGACCTTCACCGCCTACACCATGACTGAAACCCCGGCGGGAAGCGGCCATTTCTGCATCAACTTCACGGACTTCCTGACAGGTGCCGGAACCTACAACTATTACATCACCGCTACGGATGATGACGGTGAAACCCGCTTCCCTGAAACCGGCTATTATACCTTCGAAGTTCAGTCGCAAGCCGGCGCCACCGAAATCGTTTACCATGACGGTTCGTGGGAAAATGCTCACTACTACAACAACTTCGATTCCGAAGATGCCGTGCAGTTCACTCCGGCGGCTTATCCCTTCATGTTGACGGGTGCCAAGATCGCTATCCTGAATTTGTTCCCGGATGCAGCGCATCAGCAGATCGTCGTAAAAGTCTATGACGATGATGGCGCGGCTGGCCTGCCCGGAACGGTTCTGTATGAAGGCACGACCGGTTCCATCGGCAATGAATGCGACGGCTTGATTGACACAGCCTATGTGTACTATTATGCACCGGTCGTATTCCATACCGACCTCACCATTAACGACGGAACGTTCTATATTTCCGTGAAGAATCCGTCCGATGCCGTGGCCGGTGCGTGCGAAGCGTGGTGCTTCGATACCCTCGGCTTGGGCAATTCCTACTATTATGACGCGGCTGCCGAAAGCTGGACGCCTCTGGCCACCGAAGATGGTGATGTGATGATCAATGCGCTGGGTTATGCCGTTGCCGATCCGATTCTCACACTGTACCCGAATCCCGTCAACACCACCGCTTCCATCTACGTGCATTCGGCTCCCGGAACTCCGATTACCGGCGCGTTGCCGTTCCCGATGAACCTTTACGTTTCCACGACTCCGGGCGGCGCTCAGACATTGGTTGCCGGAAGTCCATTTACAACTTCCCCGATTTCCGTATCCACCACTGTGGATGCTCGCGATTTCTTTAACGCGAAGTATCTTTACGGTCCGGTGGACTTGATGCGCGAAATCCCGACGGTGGAACCGGACTACGTAACGACGTCGGTTCTGACTCCGACCCCCGCCGGAATCGGTATCGCTCATCTGACGGATGATGTGGTTACCAATTTCGATCCCAGCCTTGAACTGCCGGCGCCGGTTAATTTCAATACACCGACGCTGGTCACGCTGAACGAAGTAACCGGCGAAAAGCAGGTTGCTTCCATGAAGCGTCATTTGGGCAAGGCGAACTACACGATCTCGCATGATAAGGCAATGCGCGGGCCCGTTCGTGAACTACCCTCCGAACGGATGTCGTTTGAAACTGCTCGTTAATCCCAGAGCAGATTATCGAGTGATCCAATCACTCTGATCCTGACTGCAACCGGGGTGGTCATTCGACCACCCCGGTTGTTTTTATCTAATCACCCAATCAGATACGGCCGTACATGGCATACCGATAGAGGCATTATCCGCAAAACGGATCATGAACCCGGTGAACGGGTCTTTACTGCTTCTAAATACTTGCTTCATAGTCCCGGATATGCCGTTGTCTGTGCCGTAGCTGACGATAAGACCTTTCCGATGTTTATGCATTGCCTATAATTAGCCATGTGGCAGGAAAAATGCATGATTCATATGGCTCAGAAGATGGTTTGTTCGGACAGTACTGCAAACCGAACGGGAAAAAACCAGATCATTACTGAACATCCTTGACTTTCGACCCGATCGTATCTAACTTAGAGTTTGGATCGTGTTTACAAGCGACCTCATTTCTCCACTACTGACCCTTGTTGCATTTTGTTTGAGATAAAGAGTTTAACATGAAATTCCGACGAGTGTTCCGATTACTTCCCTTCGCTGTGTTTGCGCTTTCTGCCGCAGTGCTGGCTGAGCCGGTTCAAGTATCTCCCATCTCGACAGATGCTGCCAAAGACCTGCTGTCGCGAACGAATAATCAGCGCACAAATCTCCCGAAGATCGCCGGATCGGTGCAAGCCGTTCCGATTGATTTGGCACCGACCGGTTATGTGACCGACAATCACTTCGAAGGAATAGTCCAGTCCTTCTCCCGCACGTCCAACCGCGATTTACTGCCGGAACGATTGGACCGCTTCGATCGGCGTTACTTGAGCCTTACGGATCGCAGTTACGACGCGCTCGATATGCCCCTTTGCTCGTTGAACACTGCTCCGGATACATCGCTTTCCTATTTCTCCGGGATCTTGGCAGGTGATGCTTATAAAGTATGGTTCGATCCGTCGGATTGCGCGAATTGCTCTCCGGTTTATCCGTTCAAAATGGACTCGGTGACTTTGCTGTTGGTGCAGGACGAAGGCTCACCGGTGGATACGGTCTATATCGGTATTGATATGGAGTGCGCCCGCTTCGATCCTACCGATCCCTGTCGCGGCCCCGGTCAAGAACGCTGTTTTGAAGTCTATCGCATTCCGCTTCCGGCCGACACGGATGCTTTCCTCCAGCTCTGGATTGTGACGCTTACGTTTGATGACTGCTGGATTGACGGACCGGGATTCCTCGGCTTGTGGCACTTTGGACATACACTGACGGATGATATCGCTTTTCATCCTTCCATCGCATTCGATGCAGAGAATCTTCCTCCGGTTCAGGATTGCTATGCTTGGACGAATCTCTCGGGAGCGTGGTCGAGTTGGGCTTCCACGTGGGTGGATCCCGATCCCGGATATCCCGCAACAACGATTTACGGTGAATGCAACAGCACCCCGTCATCTCCGGTTATCCCGTGTCCCGAAGCGTGTACCCAATCGCGGATCGGCGGCTCGCTGGCTTACTATAACACGTCTGTTTTCTCGGTTTGGGAATGGTATGGAGTATCCTATCCCGATCTGATTTTCCCCTATAAACCGACCGGGATTGATTTCAGTCTGTACTACCCGAATACCGGAGCGGCGGACGACTCGGTACAAGTCCTGATCACCTATGGCTGCAGCCGTCTTTATGATCTCTGCTGTGTACCGTCCGATATCTTATGCGCCGGTTCGATTTGGCTCACGCGCGGCACCGCCAGCCCGACTCTGCTTCCGGTCAGTCTCGATCTTTCGGCAATGAACTGCTGCTTACAAGAGGAATTCTGGCTGGGTATCTACCTGCTCGATGTGGGCAGCGGCGATGCTTATCCCAGTTTCCTTTGGTCTAATGCCGCAACCGATCCTTATGCGGTTCCCGAGTGCGAGCAATGGGCCTATTTAAGTGACGGCACCTATCGTCACTGGCCGTTGGGTGACATGGGGTGGGCGGAGATGGTACTCTCCGGCAGTTGTGAAGAGTGCTTGGGTGATACCGATAACTATTGTCCGCCCTATATTCCGGGTTTTCTCAATTGTGCCGGAGCTACGCCGGTGCCGTGCGGATCCGTCACGCTTACCAGTCAATCCAACACCGGACCGAATAATGCCACCCAGTATTGCTGCACGACCTGGGATGAAAGCGGACCGGAAAAAATCTATTCCATAAACGTGCCAGCCAATCACAATTTGGTGGCCACCCTTTCCAATATCTCCGGCGGCGACGTGGATGTTCTGATTTTGGATGCCTGCAATGCTGCGTCCTGCATCGGTTATGGGGATAATAGTGTTGAGTTGAAGGATTTAGATGCAGGGCTGTACTACATCATTGTGGACGGTTATCTGGGGGCAACGGCTTCATTCGATATTAGCGTCGATTGCATTTTGCCGTGTAATGGGCAGTTATGCAATACCATTACACCCGGTACTGCAACCTCGACTTCCCGCTATTATGATGCCGAATGGAGTGCCTCGGCTGCCGATACGGTCTTCCAATCCTATTGGACCACCGGTACGACCCAGCATATTCTTAAGTGGAATCCGGCGACCTGCGATACCTTCCGCCGCGTAACTTGGACTTCGGCACAGTCCACTCCGGCGAATATGTTGGCTTATGATCCTCGCAACGGCGGTCAGTTCTGGACTGCTACGGCTACAGGAGTAGATGCATCGTTCTCCGCCCGTTTCTATCGCGTCAGTCGAACCGGACAAGTGCTGAACACGTGGACCTCGCTGACCGGAATTGATACCATGCGTTTCTCCGGTGCGGCGTTTGATCCCGATCACAATCACTTATGGGTGTTCACCCGCAGCGCTTTGCCGCCCTACTATGTGGGCGGGGCTTACACCAATGACTTCTACTACTGTATTGATGTCTCCAATCAAACCAGCCCGGTGGTCATTCAGGGTCCCCACTCCATTGTCGATTTGAATCTGACACCCTATACTCTCTTCTCGTCAGCCGGTGCGGATTATGCGGAATCGGCCGATAAGGTTCTGCTTATGAATCAAGGGGAAGGCAGTCAGAATTTCTTCCTTTGCCTCACGGATATTGATCCGACTTACAGTGGCCCGCGGCCCGGACCCGGGTTAACATTGAGTAGTTGGTGTCCGCCCGATAGTAATGCGGTGCGTGGTTTCAGTCTTGCCGCCGTGGATAATGGCCTGATCAATGGTGCAATCCAAATCCTCGATTGGACCGATTATGCCACCCCGCCGCAGAAGATTTTCTCCTATCCATCCCCGTGCCCCTTGCGAACCTGCGAAAAAGTGGTAGATGCCCGGGCTTATCTGGTCGCCACTGACTTGGTTCTCTATTGGACGGCGCCGCAGAACGGGGATTACAGAATCTACGTGTCCACCAATCCCAATAACGATGGCGATCCTGACAGTGGTGCTGATCCCCTCTTCAGCTTGGTAACCACGGTTACCGCCTCCGCCGGACCCGCCAGTTGGACGGCTCCCGATATCGGCAACTCATATCGGAACTATGTAATCGTGGCCATCTGCCAATAACCTGAATTGTAACACATAAAGGGGCTGGACTTCCAGCCCCTTTTTCTTTGCTTCCACTGTAATAAGCGGCATCGGGGGCTTGATTTTGTCGGTTCGGTTATGCTATATTAACCTACTGTCAGAATTTACATACCGTTTACTATAAACCGCGAGGTTGTCATGTCCTGCAAAGTTCATGATTTGTTGGGTGCCGAGGCGGATCCCCTATTGACTTACCAGTGCAAGGGAATTTCCAAGGATATGCTCCATCTGCCCGGCCCCGATTTTGTTGACCGTGTGGTCAGTTTATCGGATCGGCCAAATGGAACGCTGGTCAATCTGCAACGGATGTTCAACCAAGGCCGTAATGCCGGTTCCGGCTATTTGTCCATTCTCCCCATTGATCAGGGCATCGAGCATTCCGGAGCGGCATCTTTCGCACCCAATCCCATTTACTTCGATCCCGCCAATATCTGTGAATTGGCGATTGAAGGCGGCTGCAACGCCGTAGCGTCCACGCTGGGTGTGCTGGGCATGGTGAGCCGCCGCTACGCGCATAAAGTCCCGTTCATCGTCAAACTCAATCACAACGAACTCCTGACCTATCCCAATAAGTACGATCAGATCGAGTTCGGATCGGTGGAACAAGCCTTCAACATGGGTGCGGCGGGCGTCGGGGCCACGATTTATTTCGGTTCGGAAGAAAGCGCGCGGCAGATTCAGGAAGTCCGCATTATGTTCGAGGAAGCGCACCGGTTGGGCATGTTCACCGTGTTGTGGTGCTACTTGCGCAACAACGCGTTTAAAAAGGACGGCGTAGACTATCACGTCTCCGCCGACCTCACCGGCCAAGCCAATCACCTCGGTGTGACTATCGAAGCGGACATCATCAAGCAGAAGGCTCCCGAAAACAACGGCGGTTACAACATTCTGCTCAATTTTGGCAAGACGCATAAAAAAGTCTACGGCGAATTGGTGCCCGAACATCCCATCGAGTGGACGCGCTGGCAAGTCGTGAATTGCTACATGGGCCGCGCCGGATTGATCAACTCCGGCGGCGCTTCCGGCAAGAATGATTTGGCCGATGCGGTCAAGACCGCCGTCATCAACAAGCGCGCCGGCGGCATGGGACTCATCAGCGGCCGCAAGGCGTTTCAGAAGCCTATGAAGGACGGCGTTCACCTGCTCAACCACATTCAGGATGTCTATCTGGATAAGAGCATTACCATTGCATAGGATCGTTTCATGAGCACTCCCTTGGATCCCGAATTTCTGAAAATTCTCGTCTGTCCGCTGTCGCATGCGCCGCTGGTGCAGGACGGCGACACGCTGGTCTCCACCGATGCCAAAACGCGCCGCCGCTATCGCATCACCGACGACATTCCCAACCTGCTCATTGACGAGTCCGAGGAACTCTCCGAATCCGATTGGAAAGCGATCATGGATCGCTGTCTGAAAGAATAACTCCATTTCCTTTACCCGTAACTAGACGCCCGGATGCTCTCGCACCCGGGCGTTTCTTTTCTTCGCCGTGGCGGGTCTCCCCCCTTTCAAAGGGGGGACAAAGGGGGGATTCGTAGGGGCGGGTTAAACGCAGTGATACCCGCCCGTTTCTTCCGTAGGGGCACAGCGAGCTGTGACCATCTTCTCCGCCGAGCGGGATCGCTGATCCCGCCGGAATCTTTTTATCCCGGTGATGACTCTCCAGAGTCACCCCGCTTCGCCGCGCTCAGGATGACCGGCATAAGTGCGTATATGCCGGGCGGGTGACACACCCGCCACGGCGGAAATGGTTAAAATCGCTATTTAAGCACAATGAAACAGGAGCGTGAAACGATATTCCGCGAATCACGAACCGCCACAATATACTTCCCCGAAGCCAAATCAGACACGGAAAAGTCAATTGAACCCGCAGACTGTCGCATCGTAGTCAATGGGATGGACGCCACGCGCTCTCCCAAAATATTGTATATTTCCATCGTATTGGGGGCAGCGTGCGAAAATGACAGACGGATATTCACTTGATTGTTGGTGGGATTCGGAAAAATGGTGATCATGTTGTTCGGTATCACCATTGCGCCGGATTCCATCACTATAGCGGGATCACCATCCCACTCCTTCCACCCCATATCCGGAGCAATACCCCAGTAGGGCAATCCAACATCCACACCGGCACTGATACAGGGAGATACTTCTGATAGATTCCACTCGATTGTATCGGCGAACAAGGGATTCAGCAGTATATTGCCGTAAAGGTCGGTGCTGTCGCCGTTGATATTCACGATAGCATTGATTCCGACCGGAAACCATTCGGGCCGATGAAGGATATCCGAAGCATTTTCCCAGAAGCAGTTGTTTATAATCCGAAACCGACTCGTATCAATATTATCGGGAACACGGATTGCAGCATTCCCGGATCTCTGAAAGATATTATTCGTGACAGCTATAGTATCTCCCGTCCTCATCGGCAGTGATTGCGAGATTGAAAAATCTTCGGCATCAATAAACGTATTGTTAAATATTTCAATGACTCGCGCACCGTATTGCCATCCAATTGTTACATTTGCCTGTTTAAAAAGACATTTCTCGATTCTGACATCTACGGTGTCATTAGTATAAATTGCATTAAGTGGAAAATCGTAAAATGAACATCCCCGTATAATGCCGATCGAATTTCTGTCAATGGTCACTCCATATCCGTCTCGGCCCTGAAAAACGCACGAATCAACGGTGAATTCGCCCTGGATAGTCATGCCGGCCCGCCGCGTCATATCGCAGTTGCGGATTTCGAGCGGCAGCCGCGTATTCTTGAACGCACATGACACGGTGTATTCATTATCAGCTGGCTCAAGGGTTACATGATTCAGTCGGCAGCGAACAGCATCTATCGAGTTGAGGCACGCAATGGCATCCGATATTCGGCAGTATTCGAGTCCGATACTCGCGGAATTGCCGAATGTCGTGATTGCATACCACACAGAGTCATTTGCCGACTCGATGTAAACACTGTCCGTGGCGTTTCCATTAGCGAACAATCCGCCGCCGACCCGAATTGCGGGACGACAGTTTTCGGAATTCATTTGGATGTGCACTCCGGCTTCCACGATGAGGCTTTCAGAAGTTGGAATTGTGAAATCGCACAAGGACCAATAGGGCGAATACTCTCGTGTGAGGCTGCCGAAAACGGTGTCACTAAGAACATAGGTGGGATAAATTTGGACATCAATGGATTCCTCATCCCATTGATTCAAGTTATCTACCGCTCTCACAACCAGTGTAAACGAACGTGTGCCATAGGGTACACGTCCGTCGTATAAAGTCATGCTGGTTTCATCCAAGCTCCCCTTCGAAATCATCCATACTGGTATGCTCGACGGGGGTATTATCCGCACGCTGCCGTCATCGGTGGCGGTAAGCCGCAATCGCAGTGGAGATCCCCACCCTGTTTCGATGAGTGCGGGAGTTCCGATAATGGGAGGATGATCAAACCGATGATCCCAATACTGTGCGCCGATGTCCGATCTTGTTCCATCCGGATCTATTCTCAATGGATTGCCCGCGTTAATAGCAGGCGAACCATATTGAAGATACAGCGCTGAATCATTCGGATCAATTTGGGGATCCGCGATCAGATTTCCTTCGCCTAACGATTGTTCTTCCCATGGATCAAGCATTCCCCAAACCAGATTGTAGATCGGCAAGGTGTCAAGAATTACTCTGTTTATTAACTGCGTACCGGCTAAGACAGTGGCAAAGATATTATTTTCCAATCGTATAGAACTTTGGACATCCCCTGTAATGAAGTAGCGCGATTCGTCACCTTGGCAATGCCCCTTTTGTATATAGGTATTGTTCAGGAATGTAATATTGCTTTCTCTTAGATCGATGTACATATCAAACGTGGAATAATTGACTGCGCCCGATACCTGATCGAATTCGGTTTTCCCCAAATGACAATGTGATATTTGTATGTCTTCGACTTCAAATGAATGACAACGAGAAGTGACCGAAGTACTATCTATATGAAGCCTCATGGGGAAACCGTCAGTCGCAGAGGCAACAAGCTCCCTCAGGCGACTATTACGAATAGCCGCATCACCTCGCATATTGGCATAGCTCAAGTACAATTTACCGCCACGGATTGATTCTGGATCATAGACAGTATCAGCAATAAAATTTAAGTTGTCTATATCTAATCGACAATTCTCAACAAATAATAGGCTGGAGAATATCGAGGAACTAATATCCAGATGGGCATCATGGACATTCAATCTTTGAAGTTCGCTGTTATGAATACTAACATAATTCCCACGGATGTATTCCTCATAATGCTGAAATGGACTTATATCAAACGCAAATTTCGAATTTGTAATTGCTATCGTATCACCGTATATAGTGAAGTCACCCGTTCCGATTATTTTCGTATACGTTATCTGGATGAAATTGGCAGGATAGCCGAAGTGGCACGCTAAACGCGCATCCGGATTTAGCAAATTAATGACAACTGAGTCCGATAACGTACCTTGAAATGAACATCTCCCCAGAACTATCATTTGCGAAAAACTATATGGAAACACAATCTCTGTACCGCTAAGAATCGTCAACGAATCTATAGATGAAATCCATGTTGAGTCCGCTATCACGTACGGACTTCCCGATATAGTCCATATCCCGCTGACTCCCCCCGATACCCATGTCGAATCTGAGCGGGCTACTGACGCAGAGATTATGGAAACAGAAATTACTATCACTTGGAGTAATTTACGTATTATCATATAGTTTCTCTTTCCACTCCAAAGAAAAGCCTCGCCACCACCCGGCAGCAAGGCTTGAGAATTTTGAATTAAAGTGTTCCGCCTAATCGGTAGATATGCCAAGAGCTTCCCCATATACCCCACCAAAGTTGTCGTCTCAAGCTCTTTTTCTAAATATAACCTCCCGAATTTCGGAAGTCAATAAGTTGCGTTATTATTTCGTATGATGAATCGTATGCGAAAAATATTGCGCATTCTATCATTCATCATCCACCCTTCACTGCCACGAGCGCGGCGCGAACGGATTGTAGAACGTCGTCCGCCGTGAATTGGATGACGACCGTCCCCCCGCGAAGAACACGCCGCTGGCAAAGCCGATAGATAGTTCGCCGAAACGGTCTTTGATCAAGTCGCACGTCCGCGTCAGCACGCTCGGCTCCGACGGCGCAACGAATAACTCCTGCTGCGTCAGCCGCGACGTCGGCACCAGATGCGACACGCACACTCCCACCAACCGCACCGGACGACCCGCTTCATACGCTTCATCGAACAGTTTTTCCGCCACCGCATAGATATCCATCTCGTGCTGAATGAACCGCTTGATCCGGTGGCCGTGCATCACCGTCTCGAAGCCCTTATAGCGGATTTTGATCGTCACGCACTGCCCCACCATGTCCCCCGTGCGCATCCGCCGCGCCACCCGCTCGCTCAGCAGATGCAGCCGCCCCAACAGCTCCTTGCGGTCGGCGATATCCCGCCCGAACGTGTGCTCGTGTCCCATAGATTTCTCGTCGGGACATTCTTCGGGCGTGCACACCTCGTCGCTGCCTTGGCCGTGCGCCAAGCGATGCAAATCCGCGCCGTACTTGCCGAAGCGGCGGCGCAAAATATTTTCGGGAAACGCCGCTAACTGCCCGATCGTGCGAATCCCGAAACTCTCCAGCACCCGCTCCGTGGATCGTCCCACACCGATCAATTCGCCTACCGGCATATGCTCGAACACTGCCGCGATCCGCTCCGGCGGCAGATACGTGAATCCGTCGGGTTTGTTCATGCCCGACGCCATCTTCGCCGCCACCCGATTCGCGCCCGCGCCGATGGTCGCCGTCAGTCCGGTGCGCTCGGTGATCATGCGCTTGATCGTTCGCGCCAGCGCTTCGATTCCCCCCGCGTATTGCACCGTGTCGGTCACGTCCAAATACGCTTCGTCCACCGAGACCGGTTCCACCCGCTCCGTGAACTCCCGCAGCATGAGAAACACTTGCCGCGAGGCGTGTACGTATTTCGAACTGTCCGGCTTGATGAACACCGCGTGCGGACACAGCTTGTAGGCGTCGCTCGTCGGCATTCCCGACCGCACGCCGTAGCGGCGCGCTTCATACGAGGACGTCGTGACGATCCCCCGCCCGTGCGGATCGCCGCCCACTACCACCGGTTTCCCGCGCAGTTCGGGATAGCATTGCAGCTCCACCGCCACGAAAAACTGGTCCATGTCCAGATGAAAAATAATTTTGTTCTTCATGATGAGGAAATCTTACAGATCTCCGGCCCGCCGACTGCCGTCGCATCGGATGGGCTGCGCCGCGGCGGTCAACCGCCGCCCGCCACCGAAACTTTCTCGATTCGCCAGTGATGCGCTTTCACGTTGTACGTCAACTCGAATACATCGGGGCCGTCGGCCACCACTGCAAAATGATGTATCCGCACATTGCCTTCGTCGCTATCCCAACCGCCGTTGATCCGGCTGACCTTATACACCCGCTCCCGCCACCGGAACTTCAGCGGAGACAGCTTGCCGCCGTGAAACAGCGCGATGACTTCCACCGGCTCGTGAATCGTTTCAATCCGCATAGCTACCCGAGTTTCCTGACCGTTTTCCTCCGGCTCGTTACCGGACATTATGAACAAATGTTCAATTACAATATACAGAAAAATGGCCGTTTGTCAAGCCCCTATCCAACCAAAAAATCACATTTAATATTCAATTTATTATATGTTTATAAAATTTGCTCGAACGAATTATGAGATCCGGAGGCCGTTGAACACCTCTACGGACCCCTCCCTGCTTAACATCCCAAACAACAACGGCCGGGCTTTCGCCCGGCCGCCGGTTATTCCATTTCAGCTTTCGTATGGATCGTGCTTACTTCAGCAGTACCATTCGTTGGGTGGCCGTGAAGTCACCCGCCTGAAGCTGTGCCAGATAGATGCCGCTGGCCAACCGCGAACCGTCGAAGTTCACGGTATGTGATCCCGCTGTCATTGAACCGTCTATCAACATTGCCACTTGACGGCCCTGAATATCGAACACACGCAATTGTACCTTCGTCGTAAGCGGCAGATCGAAGGCCAAGGTTGTGGTCGGATTGAACGGATTCGGATAGTTCTGCTTCAACACGAATCCGGTCGGCACGCCGACTCGCGTCCGCGGTTCGTCATCGATCGCCACAACATTCGCCCCGAACCAACTCATCACGTTGCGCAGAATGATGGAATAATGGGTCGTTCCGCCGACGCCGCAGGCCGCTTCAATCGCGAACGCAAAGTAGGCTACCTTATAGATGTCATTCTCGAAATGCACCGCGCCGGTCCCGCCCTGCGTGTAATCGTAGAAACCGACTCCGCCGTTGATCGGCGTGATTTTCGACGGTCCCACCAAACCGTTTCCGCCGCATGCACCCACCAGCAACAAGGATGTGCCGCCGGAAATCGGATCGCTTGCTACGCCGTTCAATTGCCGCTGACTTCCGGCCGAGCCGTCACTCTGGCAATGCAGGTAATCCGAATAGAACGTCGTGCCGGAAATGTCTTCGTCAATGTTCTGCCCCGCCAGCAGCAGATTTCCGCCGCTATTGAGATAGTTCGCCAGCATCGTCTGATTGTCCGCTGTCAGCGTATTCGTTCCTTCATTGCCGCAGACCCACACGACGTACGAATAATAACTCAAATCCATCGGAGTCGGATCTCCGTCCAAATGACTGTTCCACACGTCATGGTTGTAGCCGCTGTTGTCCGACCACAAACCGTCGGAGAAGAACTGATAATAGAGACCGGCGCCGTCATCGGCGACAATCAACGTCTGCGGCCGACCGATGCGCACTTGGAACGTCTCGCTGCGCGGATAGTCGCCACCGTCGCTCAACGAAACGTTAAACGTCGCCCAATAGGCGTGCGGCACCGCTCCCGATACCGTAATCTGAACGGGATTGCCGGCATTACTGGCCGTACCGCCCGGATTCACGAATCCCACCGAGACTGTTCCGTTGGAAATGGTCAGATACGGGTCGTCGGTCGTTACCACAATCTGTCCGTTGAATGCGGTGGTCCAGCCTTCTTCGTTCGCGATCGTCAACACCAATCCGCCGGTTTCACCCGGTTCCAGACGATTGTTGTTGTCGTTGACCACTTCCACCGTATCCAGCGTCAGATACGGCAGCATCGAAGCGATCGCCAATTTGCCGTCTACCCGGCCGTGTCCCAAATGCGCCGGATTATACCCCGGATTGATGGCCGTGATATCCACGCAGTTGTTCAACACTAAATCTTCCAGCTCTTGGTTGGTCATATAGGGGAACATCGACCACATCAATGCAAACAAACCCGCGGCATTCGGGCTGGCCATGGACGTTCCCGACAGGCTCTCGTAAACCGGATTGATACTGGTGGACATAATCGGATTGCCCGGCGCGAAACAATCCACGGTTGTGCCATAATTGGAAAAATCCGAAACACCGTCATCGCTATCCACCGATCCCACCGATATCACGTGCGGGTAAGCCGACGGATAATGAGGAGATGAAATATGATCGTTTCCCGCCGCCGCTACCAACAACACACCCGATTCCCAAGCGGTCAGGCAGGCATTGGCGGAAGCCGCATTGTAGCCCGGACCGCCGTAAGACATATTGATAATATTCGCTCCGTGCGCCGCTGCCCAAAGAATCGCCGGAATCGTCGCTGATTCCGGAAGTCGGCCGTCACCGGCATTATCAATATACCCTGCACGACAGCACATGATTCGGACATTCCAGCATCCGCCCGCGACACCGATGCTGTTGTTGCCCACGGCGCCGATAATTCCCAAGACGTGCGTGCCGTGGTTGTCAATACTGGTCGGATCGTTGTCTTCCTGGCTGTCGCAGTCCTCGCCCGGAGCGCAGCCGCCGACGTTCCGCATGAAGTCCCACGCGATGAAATCGTCAATCTTGCCGTTGCCGTCGTCGTCTATCCCGTTGAGATCGTCATTATCGCCGGGGTAGGTATTATCCGAATAGGGCAGTTGATCCCCGTCCGTATCTTCACCCGGATTGACCCACAAATTATCGAAGAAATCTTCATGCTGCCAGCGGACACCCACGTCCACCGCGCACGCGAGGATATCCCGCGAACCGACCGAAAATTCCCACACCCGCGGACAATTCATCAACCGCTTGTCCCACTGATTGTTCCACAAACCGTCGTTCGGAAAGATATCGCAGGTCTGGCGCAGCAAATTAGGCTCTGCATATTGAACATTCGGATCCTTCGAAAAATCGCTCATCATCCGTATAATGTCGGTAGCCGGAGGGCATTCCAGCAGCATGAGATGATAAAAATCCGGCGGGAAATCGAGTTCGTTCAGAATGTCGTCGCTCACGATGCGCGTCATCCGCGTGACTTTGTACCGATGGAACAGCTCATCCAGCGACGCAATTCCTAAACTCACCGTTGCGCCGGCCGACTCCATATCCTGCAGCGGTCCGACACTCGGATCGAAATTCACCATCAAATGTCCCGGATACCATTCACAGCCGGTATAATCGTTGTCCACCGTTGCGAATACCGGCGTCAAACCGATCAAAACCGCAATAATTCCGACCAACATACGACCCATGATGCGCTCTCCTTGGAAGTATTCTCCATGCGGCGGGGAAGCCGCCCTCAAATGATCATTTCAACAATACCATCCGCGACGACAACGTCTCGCGTCCGGCATTTAATTGCACAATGTAGATTCCGCTGGCCTGACTGTGACCGTCGAACACTGCTGTATGAGTTCCGGCATCCAGCCGCGTGTGGATCAGGTCCGCCACTTGCCGACCCAAAACGTCAAAGACCCGCAGCGTAACATCGGCGGAATGTGCCAAATCGAACGTAATCGTTGTCGATGGATTGAACGGATTCGGATAATTGCCGTGAAGTCTCATCTCCTGCGGCAATGCCGACACCCGTGATGTCGGCGGCGTCGCCAGAATACCGGACCAGCGTAAAACCGCCGTCGTCACCGTGCCGTGATCGGCCGTTTCACCATAGCCGCATGCGGCTTCCAGCGCAAAGGCAAAGTATGCGACGTTGTAAGTGCCGGCATACGCGATCGCCCCGACTCCGCCGCTGTTGTAGGTGAAAAGCGGCTCCGCTCCCGATAGCGGCAGAATCCGTGACGGACTGATATCGCCGTTCCCGGCACAGCCGCCGCCCTGCAAGAGCAAACTCATTCCTTCAGATATCGAATTTCCACCAACACCGGTCAGTTGCCGCTCGCCACGCTGATCCTCGCTTTGCGCATGCAAATAATCCGCATAAAACGTCGCGCCGCGCAAGTCTTCGTCAATGTTCTGACCGACGATCATCAGCGTGCCGCCGCCGCTCAAATAGGTCGTCAGTACGGCTTGATCGGCGGCCGTCAATGTATTTTGCGTTTCGTTGCCGCAGCTCCAAATCACAGCGTCATAATGCTCGATCTCGATATCGTCAAGCTGGCCGGAAATCTGCATATTCCACTCGTCGGAAGCCAGACCGGCGGTCTTGACATCATTCAGATAGTATTGTTCGTAGTTCTGACCGCCGTCGTCATCCACCACCAGAACCGTCCCCCGTCCGATGCGAATCTGCAGCGTTTGTGTCGCCTCGTAGCCATTGGGTGAACTGAAGGTCGCCAACAGGTCAGCCCAGTAAGCCGTATCCAGATCCGCCGTCGCATCCAGGTAGACCGGATTGCCGAGATTGTTGACCGTTTGGCCGGAGCCGATATCGCCTAAGAAAATCGTGGCATTGGAAACGATCAGGTGCGGTGAATCCGCCGATATCGTCACCGAAATATCATCACCATTCGCCCAACCGGGGACATTGGTTACATAGAAGAAAAATTCCGCCGTCTCAGTGCGCTCCAAGCGACCGTCGCCGTCACCGCCGCCGCTTTCATTCAGCGTAAATTGCGTGATTTCCATCTGCGGATAAAGTGCGGCAGCTGCTAATTGTGCGCTGATGCGCCCGTGTCCCAGATAGGCCGCCGGTACGTTCGGATTATTTCCCGATATATCCACGGCCGTGTTGAACAGCAGATCGCGCAGTTGCGCATTCGTCATGTTCGGGAACAATGACCAGACTAATGCGGCCACCCCGGCGGCATTGGGACTGGCCATGGATGTGCCTTCCCATGCCGCGTAGCTGTTGATGATAGTACTCATGATTCCCGGACTGGCTCCCGGTGCACAGATATCGGTCCAGGTGCCGCGATTTGACCACCACGCCAGACGGTCGTTATCCTGCGTCGCGTTCACCGCGATAACATTCTCATAGCCCGCCGGATATTGAATCTCGGTCGAGCCGTCGTTTCCCGAAGCTGCAAACAAAATGCAGCCCTGCGCCCATGCCGAATTCAGCGCTTGCACGTCATTGGGTGACGAACCGCCGCCGCCATAGGACATGTTGATCACGCGCGCTCCATGCGCCGCCGCATAGAGAATCGCTTGCACGCTGGCGGCGTTTCCGATCAGACCTTCACCCTGATTGTTTTCGAATCCCGCCCGCAGCGCCATGAGCGTGCCGTTCCAGCACATTCCGGCTACGCCGATCTCATTGTTGCCGCGCGCCGCCATGATTCCCCCGACGTGTGTGCCGTGACCGTTGACGCCGAACATATCATTATCCATTTGGCTGTCGCAGTCTTCGCCCGTCGCACAGCTCGACATCCCGACGATGAAGTCCCAGCCTAAGAAATCATCAATGTATCCGTCATCGTCATCGTCAACGCCGTTGAGATCGTCATAATCTCCCGGATAGGACGCTTCTGTCCATGGCACCCGGTCGCCGTCAATATCTTCGCCCGGATTCACCCACAGATTCGGCACGAGATCCGGATGATTCCAGTCCACCCCCGTATCAATGCCTACGCAAATAATATCTTCCGAACCTGTTGAAACGTCCCACACGGCCGGAGCGCCCATCAACCGTTTGTCCCATTGCGAATTCCACAGGGCATCGTTGGGAGTCCGGAAAACCCGGCGAATCAGATCCGGTTCGATCCGCCGGACATCCTTGTCGGCGGCCAACCGATCCAGCACGTCCAGCACCGGATATTCCGCGCGAAAATCTACGATATAGGTATCGTAAAAATCGGGAGAAACTTTCAGACGGCGCAGGATTCCATCCGGAATCAGCCGTTGCACCGAATGAACCTCGAACTCTTCGAACATCGCTCGTATCGAAGCGCTGCTCGCCATCGGCCAGTCCCCGCTTCCGCTCGCATTGTGAGCAAACTGAACGGAAGGATCAAACGTTACGATTAATCGACCCGGCGTGAACTCACAACCCGCCCACTGCTCTGATTGTAATGGTAGCGCCCACGCAAAACCCGCTAATAATACGGCCCACACCAGTGCCACTTGTCGAATCATGTTGTTTCGCTCTCTGCTTCGAAACGTCAGTTCGTACCTTGGATTATGCCTAAGATATTCTAACCTTAAGTGGTATAAATATCCAAGCCCTCAATTTCGTTATGAACTAAAAATTATAACTATTTAAGCTCACAAAGTCAACCATTCGGATTCAATATTGCAAATACAATGGCATAAGATAAATTCTTAATATTTAAACACAAAAGCCTCCGAAGGAGGCTTTTGTTGATGCGATATTTGCACTATAGTCTGCAAAGATTTTCTACTTTGTCTCTACAGACGAACTTTCCGGGAAAGGTGTCACCTTAACTTATTCACTTTGACGCCATCCGTGCCGGGATTACATGCGGTGTAACAAACACTAGGATTTCCGTCTTATCCAATGTTTTTGCTGAATAACTAAACAGCTTCCCAAACAACGGTATAGCATGCAGGAGTGGTACCCGCCGATCCACTACGCCATCCTTGGATCGAATAACACCGCCAATGACTACGGTTTCCCCATCGCGTACCAGTAGCGTCGTACTGACTTCCGATGTGAGAATAATTACACCGCCCGCCACCGTTGCCTCTCCCGACAGATCCGACACTTCCGGATTCAATGTCATCATGACATCATTATCGGGATTGATATGTGGTGTGACCAGTAAGCGCACCGCCACATCGAAGAATCGGGTTACGATATTGCCCGCTTGATCCAGCACGTTAATCGGTATTTTCTTTCCCGACAGGATCTGCGCGGTTTCATTGTCGTTGATCAGCACCGATGGCTGGGACAAAACTTCGGCTTTACGGTTCTCTTCCAGTGCGGAGATTTTTGCTTCAAGCTTCACGCCGTTTTCCAATCGTCCGAACGTGAAGGATCCGCTGGGCTCGTTCACGCCCAAATCCACGGCTCCCCCGGCTCGCGTATTCGTGAGCGGATTGCCTAAATTCCCCAGCGTCCAGTCCACGCCCAGCTCGCGGGTGCTGGCGAAATCCACTTCGACGAACTTGGCTTCGATCAGCACCTGCGCGGTCGGTTGGTCCAGCGCGTCCACGATGGAGTCCATGGACGCGATGACGGACGGAATATCGCTCACGATCAGCGCATTCGCCCGCACGTCCGCTTGTGTTTTGCCGCGTTCGCTGAGCAGTTTCGTGACCACGCCCTGTAGTTTTTCGGCGCGCGCGTACTTGATGTTGTAAACCTCCGTTTGCAGGTTTTCCAGCCGCCGTGCCGCCTCGAAATCCTTATGCGTGGACACCCGGATAATTCCGTTTTGCTCCACCGCCACGAAATCGTTCATCTTCAGAATATTGTCCAGCGCCTCGCGCCAGGGTACGTCGTGCAGCAGCACCGTCACTGTTCCTTTGACTTCCGATCCGGCTACGATGTTCATTCCCGAGAATTCGGAAATACTCCGCAGCACGCTGCGGATATCCGATTCCTCGACGTTCATCGAAATTCGACCGGCGGAACCGCGGTAGGGCGCCGTCTGCGCTTGCGCCAAAACTGCACACAGACACACCAGCAATAGGGCCTTAATTGTGAATCGCATCGCCTGCACCTTTCCCCGATTGGGAGTGGTTTAATCTGTCCTCGTTCCCGTGACTATCCGTTGATTTTCAGGGTGATTCGTTCGTAGTCGCCGAATTCGGTCACCTCCAATTCAACCCGCGACTGGGTCACGGATAATACGCGGCCTTGATAGACCGGGTCTCCTTCCCGCAAGAAGAACGACTTTCCGTCTTTGTCTTTGACCAGGGCGAGGTATTCCCCCTCCGACCAGACCACGCCCGTCAATACCGCATTCTCCAGCCGCAGAAGGTCCGTCTCGATTTCGCCTTCCTTCTTTTCGTCGCGAATCAAGGCGCGGAACGGATCGCGGTTTCCTTCGCGCTCATAATACACCGGCTCTTCGCGGCGAAAAACTGAACTCTCCAGATTAATCCGCCGGGTTCCGCCGTCGAACGACGTCACCATCTCATGCGGCAGGACGTCCAAACTGTCCAAGCCTTCCATCTCCGTCGAAATCTCGGCGGATGCGTTAGGCGACTCGACGAATTCCGGATCGGTCGCCGCCGTATCCACGGGATTGTCCGTCGTCTCGACGGGCGCCGTTGCTTCCGCCCGCGCCTGCGGTATCGCCAGCATCAGCCCCGCGATCAATCCGCAGGTGAGAAGTATGCGTATCATGTGCGGCTGCCTTCCTTTTTCGCCGGAGCCGGACGGCCCGGAGTCTTCTTCTTGCCGTCATCCGACTGCACCGTCACGGGTGATCCCAACGGCTTGAAGATATAGATGGATGCCACGAATTCCGCCTGTACGGTTTCCGGACTGGTTTTGCGGCGCGGTTTGTAGTCCGTCAGCTTCAGATTGTTGACGTTGACGATTCGATCCAGCGCCGCCACTTCCGAGAGAAACTCCCCCAACTCATGGTAATCCGAAAGCGTTTTGATTTGGATCGGATTTTCCCAATAGTAGGGTCGCTCGATCGGATCCAGCGGACGGAACAAGAGAAATTCGATGCCCTGCTTCTGCCCCGCTAAGGTAATATTCTTCAGCAGGCCTTCCATCTCTTTTTCCGTGGGCAGAAGTTCGTGGGCGATTTCCCAGCTCTGCATCAGCCGTGTATAATCATCCTGCACCGTCTGAAAATTCGCGGCGACCCGCTTGCCCTTGATCAGCAATTCGGTTTCGGTCGCGATCTCGCTGGTCAATCGCTTCGCCCGTTCGGTCTGCGGTACGTAAATAAAATTCACGAAACCGTAGCACATTCCGAACGCCAGCGTGGTGATGATAATCCACTTCTGAGTGGCGGGACTTCTTAAGTTGATCTGCATGATTTACCTCACTGTCCTCCGCCGGAATAGGGAACGAACATACTGGCGTCCACCGCCGGACAGGTGAAATGCGAACCCGGTGATACCGTGATCCCGCCGTCCCACGCGAACGTCTGATTCTGCCAGAAATAACCGGCGGACATATCGGCCAGGTAATTGTACTCGCCTTCCGTATTGCCGAGAAATACGTTGCATTCGAAGTAGCCGTTGGCGTCGGTCGTCACCCACTTATCCGGTCCTTCGTAAGGATTGTCCGCCGCCGGATCGGATTCCAGTATCACCTGCACTCCTTCCAATCCCTGCGTGTGGGTGGCGTCGGTGTACACATAGCCGGATATCTTCGCCGAGCTGTTCCAGTCGTCCGCTCCTTCATCGCACGACGCCATCAGTAAGGCAAACACGCTCAATGCCGCCATGACAATCAGTCGTTTCTTCATTTTCACCTCCGGTTCCCGGAACGGGATACCTTATTTCGATGCTTCCGCTTTCAATTTTTCTTCCGCAGCCCGGCGCTCGCGAATCGCCGCCGCGCCTTGTTTCAGCATGTCCGGCCGCTTAGCGGCCGTCGGTTCGCGGATCCCTAAACTTGGGAACGACACCTGCAGAGTGAAACGCGTCACGCTGACGTCGGCAATCTCGCTCTGTTCCGATACCAGCAAGTCTACTCCGTTGACCAACTTTGTCTGCAGCAGGTTGGTCATGAATTCCGACACCTTGAGATTCGAGCTGGTGATGCCCGACAGATTGATTCCCGGGCCGCGCGGCGTTCCCGTTTCCTGCACTGAAGTTATCCACGTCAGCGGCGGCAGAGCGTTGTTGAGAATCTGCATGATCTTGATTCGCGCGAACCGGTTTCTATCCAATTCGGAAATGACGTCCATCCGCGCGGCGATATCCGCCCGCTTCTGGCTCAACTCTTCCACCAGCGCAATCTTATCGCGATACAAGTCCGCTTCCTTGCGTACAGCCCCCAGCTGTTTCTCCAAACTCATGAGCTTACTCTCTTGCGAGAGATACACCATGACAACGCCGAACAACAGTACCGAGAATCCCATGACCGGCAGCACGGTGCTCAATCCGGCATACTGGGTTCGCTTGTGGCCGGGTTTATCCTGCGGCAGCAGCAGGTTGAATCCGGGATGATCTTGATCCAGGGCGCGCAGCGCCAGCCCGACCGCCGCCGTGTAATCCGGAGCGATGCTCTGCGCCGCCGATGCGTCCATGCCTTTCACGTTCATCTCGAAATGACGGAACGGATCGGCAATCGCCACTTCGATCCCGAAGCGTTGATGCAGCGTCGTCTCCAACATCGGCAGGTGCGCGCCGCCGCCGCACATGACGATTTTCGTCACCGGCGCTTCTGCGCCGATCCCGAAATATTCCGAGAAACTGCGCTCCACTTGCTCCGCGATTTTCTCGCTGACCTGCTGAGCCACGCGGATCAACGCCGCTTCCTCGTCAGGAGATCGCTGCGTTCCGCTTAAAATGCCCGTGGCTTTCTCGAAGGGGATTCCTAAGTCCCGAATCAAGGCCTCGATATACGTCTTGCCGCCGATATTCAGGTTGCGGTTGCTCTCATAGGCGCCCCGCTTGTACACCGTCACATCGGTGGTTTGAAAACCGATTTGCAGAGCCGCGACCGTGCTCTCGTCATCCAGATATCCCGCTTCGCTGAGGGCGGCTTGCAGGGCAATCGGCTCGGCTTCCAATATTCCGGCTTTGCCCCCTGCCCGCCGCAGGTGATCCACCGTATCCGCAACCACCTCGTTTTTGGCGGCCACCAACAGCACTTCCATCCGGCCTGTATCCACATCTTCCGGCAGCCGGGCGTAGTCGAAGGATACTTCACTGATGTCGAACGGCAGGTTATTCTTGGCTTCGTAGGCGATAGTCGCGCTGAGTTCGTCGTCGCTCATCTCGTCGGTTGCGACTTTCTTGATCATCACGCGTCGGCCCCCGACGGAGATCGCGGCCTCCTTGCCTTTGATGTGGTTCTCATGCAGCAATTCGGCAATCCGCTCCGCTACCACCTGCGAATCAATCACCAAACCTTCCACGATCGCATCATGCGGAAGCTCTTTTGAAGCAATGCGCTCCACGCTGATCGCGTTCTTCTTGGTGCGCAGTACCGCCAGCTGCACGCTGCGGCTGCCGATGTCTAATCCAATTCCGGTCTTTGTCCGTTTTGCCATGGTCTTGGCCCTCAAGCACGGGTGATTTCATCGGCGGCTGCCGCTGAAACCGTCCACGTTTGCGTTTCGCCCACGTCGCTCATATCTATCGGTCGGCGCGGCAGCACCAATTGAAATTCGCTGCCTTTACCGACTTGACTCGTCACCGAGATCCGGCCGCCCAGTGCCTCGATCAGCAACCGGGTAATGGCCAGTCCCATCCCGCTGCCGCCGCTGGCGGAGGCCGCCGATCCGGCGCCGCGGTAGTATTTGTCGAAAATGTATGGAAGATCGCTTTCCGGGATGCCGACTCCGTTGTCCCGTACGCTGATGTCAATGTACGTTTCGTGATCCCGCATGGAAATCGTCACCCGCCCGTTCTGCATCGAATGGTGCACGGCGTTTTGCACTAAATTGGTCAGCACCCGGCACAACGCGTCCTTCGGGGCATAGAGCGGATCAATCTTCTCCGGTAATTCGGATCTGATTTCTACGCTCTTCCGCGCCGCTTCATCCGCGCAGTGCTGAATTGCCAGCCGCGCGCATTCGCCGACGCAGACGACGTCCCGCTCCATTTCCAAATCGGCATTCTCCAACCGCCGCACGTCGAGAATGTTCTCGATAATGCGCGACAGGTTCTCAATTTCTTCTTCGATAATCTGTGTATAGCGCATCCGCTGGGTCTCGTTCAAGTCGCCGTAGCGGCGCAGCGTGTAAATATAGCCTTTGATAAGCCCCAAGGACGTGCGCAGTGCGAAATCCACGGCCGTCCGCCGGCTTTCCGTTTTGTCCCATAATTTTTGTTCTAAAACAACTTCCTGCGTGATATCCCGGCCGATCCCCGCGATCGCCCAGACCTCTCCGGAGTGAATCAACGGCGTTTCCATGACCTCGAAGGTTCGCATCTCAGTATTGGATATTCGGTAAGTGCGTGTTGATCGTTCCGGGGCTTTCCGCTGACTGATATCCTTCAGAATTCGTTTCGCCACCGCCGTCTGATCCGGCACAAGGCGGTCGGTTACGGTGCTTTCCATCATCTTCTCACGCGGAACGTGGAAAACGTTGCACAACCGCGGATTGACTTCAAGATAGGTCCCGTCGGGACTGATGATATAAGCGATATCCTGACAGGTTTCCATGACCAACTGCCACGGATTTTCACCCAACGGTAAATGGACTTTATCTTGTAATCGCTCCAAGGGCATTATTGCGCCTCTTTCTCCTGTCGTTCATTGAGCAATTTGCGCAGTTGCGTCACTAATAACGGCAACGGAAACGGTTTGGTGATATAGCTGATATTATCCTCCACCGTCCGCCAGCCCGACCCCTGCGACATCCCTTTTGCCGTTACGAAAATCAACGGTATTCCGGCGGTGGCCGGATCGGCCTTTAATCCCGCTGCCACGGCATATCCGTCCATCTGCGGCATGGCGATATCCGATACGATAATATCCGGTTTTACCGCCACGGCCGTCTGATAAACCATGCGCGGATCATGGACGGCTTGTACGTCGAATCCCTCCGCCGACAGTGACACCTCCAGCATTTCCGTATATCGTGGATCGTCATCAATAATCATGACTAACGGCGTTGTCTTGCTCATCTGAATCCTGAAATCCTTTGTAGTCTATTCCAAATGTCAATGTAATTCGTGTTGCACAATCGCCCGTGTTCATTCGTGACGAATTGCGTTTTCCGAATGATCCTCACTCGCCGCTATCGTCTTCGATTCGTTCGCTGTTTGATACTTCTCTGTTGACTCCAGCAGCTTTTTGATTCGTTCGGTGGATTTTCCCGACAGGTCGATCCCGTACAGATGCGCGATTTCTTCGACCGTATGCGATGTAATCTCCCGCCCTTCGGTAATGGCCGCCACCGCTGCTTGTTTCGCCACATTCAAGAGATCGTTCAAATCGTCGCCGCACTGAGTGGCTAAGAAGTTCAGCGCGTCATCGGACAGCAACTCCATGCCCACTTGCTGCTTGACGATATTTAGTTTGCCTTCCACCGAGTAGCTGCCGATTCCCGCGATCACTCCCGATTCCAGCGCAATCCGCAGATCATGGATGAGACGCGGCTCAGTCGCCAGATTGCCGTCCGCTGCCAGTACCATCTGCTTGTTCTGCCGTTCCATGTAGCGATATGTCTCGATCAGTTCCCGTTGTGCCCAATCGTGCTGCAGCAGCGCCCCCGCATCGTCAATCAACAACAAGTCCAGTTCGCGATAAACGTAGCGGAAGAAATTCAGTTTATTGTCCCGAATGCATTCGAACAGATTTTCAACGAACCGCGTGCCGTTGGTCAGGATGAACCGCTTCAGCGGCGAACGACTGGTCACCTCGTTGGCGATCGCATACAGCAGCATGGACTTGCCGGATCCCGGTGCTCCCCAACAGTGAAACGGATTGTAATCTTCAACCATCTTGAACTGCGCCACCGACTTCGCGATACTCAGCGCAAACTGATTCGCCGGATCTTCCACGCAGTGCCCGAACGTGGCGCTGCGGCAGAGCGGTAGATTCTGTCCGATATGCGCCGCGCTGTTTTGCTCGATCAAATTCGGTCCCAGCCGCGCTTCGTCCGGTTCGCTGTCCCCGCGCTCTCCCCCGCGCGCCGGCGGTTCGCCATAGTGCAGGAATAATGCATGTTCAATGGCATCGTAGCGCGATAGAAACGGATGTATCTCGAAATCCGTCGCCGCCCGCATTGCCGTGAATGCTTCCGGATTGGTCGGCTCCGCCATCGCCACCGCCAGCGCTCCCCCGTTGCGTCGCACCGGAATCAAATGATACTTGTGCGCGATCGCCGCCGGTATATGCCGTACCGCTTCCGGATCAATCTCCACGTCTTCCAGTTTCAGAGCGCGAATCTGGAAGAAATCGTTGTAAATCGCCTGGATATCGTCGGACGATACAATCCCCACTTCCGTCAGCGCTTGCTCCAGCCCCAGCCCCTGCTTTTCCCGCAGCGCCTCGGCTTGCGACAATTGTTCGGCAGTGATGATCTGCTTTTCGATCAGCACGTCGGCCAGCGTTCGATCTGCGGAGCTTTTGGTCATAATCTCACACGATTGACATTGGATTATTTCAGAACCGGCAATCGCCGTTGCGCCTCTTGGCTTGCCCAAAACAGCGCTTCCGGCGCCGTCGCACTCTGTGCGGATAGTACCGTCGCGATCAGACCGTTTTTGACGATCAACAGTGTATGGCCCTGCTGCTGAACATAGAGCGTTTCCGGCGTATCGTCGTCGGCCATATAGATCTGAAGCTGGTGCGCGAGCCACTCTTTTTCAGTTTCGTCGTACTCGGTGGTCTCTTCCAGCACCGTACCCCGGCAGATGCTGACCGATTCCAAACCCGGCACCCGGTGCCGTAATTCGTCCAATAGGCTCTCCAAATCCCATTCTGAGTCTGCGGGTGATTCACCGGATTTTATCATCGTGCGCCGGCTCTCCATCCGCTTCAGAATGTCTTCCATGGCGGTGCGAATCGAACGCGCCGGGGGAAGCACATCTGCCTCTAACAGAAACGTACCGTCCTTCCAAAGAATGATGGCATCCAGCGCGGGAATCCCGTCCATCTGCGATTTTCCTTCATAATGCACCGCATGGACGATTTGTCCCTTCACCCACCAAACGGCTCCGATTTGAGTGCCGAATCTTAGTCGCAGCACTCCGCCCCACTCCATCGTATTCAAAGTCTTCAGTAGTGGGAGAATTCCCTGACTGTGAATACGGCCCATTTTTGCCCGTGTTGTGCCCATATCACGCGCCCTTTTCATGTAGCCGCTGCCCAGTAGCGGCCCCTGCCGGTTTATGCGCCCGATACCGCGGCTTCCGCTGCCGTGAACCGCGATCCCGACGAATTGATGCCCCGAATGGCCATTTCCAGATCGTGCGGATTGCTTGCGCTCTCCATCGCCATTTCGTACGATATGAAGCCCTGCCGCAGCAGTCCCAAAATGGATTGATCGAACGTCTGCATACCGTGCGTTCCGCGATCGTCTTCCAAGAGACCTTGCAGCAAGTGCATTTTATCATGCTCAGAGAGGCACTCGCGGATGGCCGCCGTATTCATCAGCACTTCTACGATCGGCACGCGCCCCGGTTTGTCTGCGCGCGGGACTAACCGCTGTGAGACAATCGCTTGAATCGTCCCCGCTAAAATGGAGCGCACTTGCGCCTGCTCGTTGAGCGGGAAGAACGAAATAATGCGGTTGACCGCCTCCACCGCGTTCAACGTGTGCAGAGTGGTCAGCACTAAGTGTCCGGTTTCCGCCGCTTGCAGCGCGACTTTCATCGTCTCCGGGTCGCGAATCTCGCCGACCATAATCACATCCGGATCCTCGCGCAAGGCGTGCACGAGTGCCGCATAAAACGTCTGAGTATCAATCCCCACTTCGCGCTGCGCAATCAGCGATTTCTTGTTGCTGAACAAGTACTCGACCGGATCCTCGATCGTCAGAATGTTGCAGCTGCGTTGCGTGTTGACGTATTCGATAATCGCCGCCAGCGTCGTGGACTTTCCCGATCCGGTCGCGCCCGTCAGGAGCACGATGCCGCGCTTCAAAGCCGCAATGCGTTCCATGACCGGCGGCAGCATCAATTCGGGAAATGTCGGAATCTGCGTCTTGATGGCGCGGATCGCCAGCGCCGGAGTGCCCTTCTGGAAATAGACGTTCACGCGCGTTCGCCCGTGCCCCGGAACGCTGAGCGCCAAATCCAACTCCTTTTCGCGATGCAGCGTTTCCAATTGCTGCGGCACGAGAATCTCTTTCAGAAATGCATCCATTTCCGCCACCGTCACCTTTTCCGGCCGGGTGGCAAACAGGTCTCCGTTGATCCGCAGCACCGGCAACGCTCCCGCGCGCAGATGAAGATCGGATGCCTTCTTCACGAACAGTAATTCCAGTAACCCGCGAATATCCATAAGTTCCGTGTAGTGCCTTATTTTAAAGTCTATGGCGGTAGCGGATGGTTGTTTATTCTCCCGCCGTGCGGCGATTACTCAAGTCCGCGATTTTGGTTTCCACCTCGCTGTACCCGGGATTTTGCTCGCGTACGGTTTCGAAATGCGTCAACGCTTCGTCAATATTGCCTAACAACTCGTGCAGATTGCCCAGCTGATACTCCAGCTCCAATTGATCTTCCGGCGTTCCCGAGTTGTCGGATCGCTCCCTTTCCAGCAGATCAAGCGCACCTTGCAGGTCGTGCATCTCGTGCAGGCATTCGGCCAAAGCCAACGTCGCTTTCAAGCGAACGGAATTATCCTTGCGTGCTTGTTCGAACTCGGCTACTGCGGCATCCCACAATTTCATTTCCTTATAGACGACGCCCAAATCGTAGTGATCTTTCCCTTCGCCCGCCGGCAAGTCGGAGTGGTCGCCGCCGGTTTGCGGAGTTTCGTAAGACGTATGCTCGGCCGGGCTGTGGTGCGAACTCGTGGTGTACGATGGACGATATGTGCCGAAATCGTTATCATCCGCCTCCGCGTACGAATCCATGCCGTCCAACACGATGAGTCCGTCGTCGCCCTGCCGTGAGATACTGCGTTCGGGAACGGTCGGTACATCCGATTCTGTGGCCGATCCTTCGACCGCCGCCCGCCGCGGTGCCCGTTCGTTTTCCGCTTGTTCGGCGGCTTGCACGTACTCGTCCAGTTTCTGCTGCAATTCGAAATCTTCGATGCCGCTGTCGGCGTAAATGGATTTCAATTCATCCAGCAGATGGCGATGTTTGATCGTCGTTCCCAATATCTTCCGGATGAACGACCTAAGCTCCTGTTCGGAAGGATGCTTGGCGAGTTTCAAATAGCTCCGCAGCGCCGACAGGCAATCCGCATAGTATTCGAGACCCAAATAGGCGTCCGCCAGCACCAATTGAACGTCCTCCTCTTCCGGCGCAAGTCTCAGCATTTTCTTGGAAATGCCCAGCACATTTTCGTGAAGACCTTCGGCGGCATAACCGTCAATCGCCCGCCGCCATGCTTCCACGGCTTGTGCATGAGACTTGTTGTTCATGTGGAGGTCGCCCAAGCGGTTCCACAACGCGAAATCCCGCTCGCGCTCTTGCAGCTTCTGCTCGTATACGGCAATCGCTTTGCTCCACTTTCTCTTGCGGATGTACTCGCGAGCCGATTGCTCGGTCTCGGTCTTCCCGCCGAACAGTTTCTTCATTATCGCTTCCTCAACTGATTTGACGCCATGCGCCGCGCTGCACCGTCTGTACCTTCGGCGTTCCCGGAGGCCAGTTGGCCGGCTGCAGCAAATCCGTATCGAATCCCCAGTTGCGCTGGGGAGCCGTATAAAACGAACCGTAACTCCAATCGGCGGTAGCGCGTTGACTGTTCCATAAGTCAATGATGCTGCCGCGATAGGTTACGGCAATCCCGCTGTTCCATTTTTCGAGAAACCGGAACAGATTCTCCAAACCGCCGCTGTACGTGCTGCTCGAATCGGTTGGAACGTGTCCGGTCATGACGCACGCATTAACCGTCATCGCCGTCGGAATCCGGTCGTTCAATGACCAGCTCGATTTTGAATCGTTCCAATTCGGCGATAGCAGCGTGATCGCATCGCACAAGAGCGCTGAACCTTTCTTGCCCGCATTATTGTAATGACCCTTGACGTACATCGGCAAATCCGTGGCAATCGTCAGACCGCCCACCGGAAGCGTCCCTCCGTTGACGATGCGAACCGCCGGGGCATCACCCATATAATTGCTGATGTAGATGATGCCGTTCGCGGGAACATAGCTGCCCGAGATCATCGCTTGAATATTGATCTCGACGACGTCCATCCATTTGTTCTCGCGGTCGTCATAAAACTTGTTCGCGGTATAGGTATACACGCCCGGCTGCGTCAGCGGATTTCCGGCGCTGTCGGTCAGTGCGCCGTCCACATACCGTATGCCCGCTTTGTACCAATACTTCGACTCGATCTCCAGTTGCGTGTCGCCGGCGGTGCCGCGCTCCACGATCACATGCTGATCCGTGGCTGGCGGAAGCGGCAGTTTCAATGTGGATAAACCGTGTGATTGATCGCGGAATCGTCCATTCCACAGCGCCAACGCGTCCGCCGCCCAGGTCGCCTGCCGGTTATCTAGCCAGTATGATCCCCGCCAAACGTCTTGCCAATTGCCTGTTTGATCCTTGATGCGTACATATCCCGGCGGATCAACGTGCGCGTTGTCCTTCCGGAAATGCCAGTACTTGCCGACCGCGGTTACCGTGGATTGACACAGGATTCCCGCTTCCGATCCCATATAGAGACTGCCGTTGGTGTGAATCGGACCAACGAAGGTCATTAATACACCGGGATAAATCTCTAAATCCTTTTCATAGAATACGCCAAACTGAAATAGCGGTATGAACTGGTGCTGGATCTCCCGAACGATCGCTGCGCTGCGCCGGTCGCTCGAAACCCGTGACTGCACCGAGTATCGCTGCACGTATCCCAGTAATCCGGTGTAATCGCCGGAGGATATGACCTCTTCGTTAAGCGTCCCGACTTTCGTGATCGAATACTGATCAACGGTGTATCCGCTCAACACCGGCGGACTTAATGCATCCAAATCCGCCTGCTGCGGATCCATATTGCCGCTGAGCAGATTCTTCAGCTCACCGCATCCCCATTCCACCGCCCCCTCCGCCGCGTAGAAGGTCCGTACATTATCCAGTTGCACGGCGGTTACCTGCGTTTGGCGGGTGGAACGGATTGCCGATGTGCCCGCGACAAAGATCAGTCCGGTCATCAGCAATAGTGCGATGACCATGATGAAACCGCCGTCGCCGCGATTGTGCCCTTGCTTCAGCCCTGAGTGCCCCACATCTCCGGATCTCATGTTATTTCTCCACGATGTGATAGTTATTAGACACCCAAACTCAAATTGCGTCCCCGGACCATGAACCGGTTGACCGTCCGGTGATATCCGTCATACCAGTAGGATCCGTCCTGTAGATAGAGAAATTGCGGATTGGCGTTTTCCATGCGGTCTGATTTCGTAACGACATAGATTTCCACCGACGTGATCCGCGCCCGCTCGCCGGACGTCAGCGTATAATTCCCCATCCCCCACATCGGCGGATTGGGAATCGGATTCCCGTCGCGGTCGAAATATGCGAACATTAGATGATCCACATGGGTCGCCACGGTTTTATAAACTGGTGCCGACCACGCCATCGAATCGCGCGACCATTCCCAGACCGTCTGAACTATCGTACTGTTGCTCGGATTCCGGAGATAGGCTACCGTTTCGGTCGTGCTGTCATCGTCAAAATCGCCCGTGAAAATCAGTTGATAGGTGCTGGCTAATTCGAAATCGTTGCGCAGCGAATCGCTCCACAATTGCCCCGGTACGTCCCGTGAAATGTCGTCCGAATCGCCGTTTGCATCGTTGAACGCCATCAGCCCGATCAGTTTGAAATCGCGCGCCATCCGTTGAATCACCATTCGCGATTCCTGATTTTCCGCCACTCGAGACGCGTCTTTCGCTGCACCCCGAGCCGCTCCGTAATACAGCGAAAACAGTGATGTCAGCAAGACCATGCCCAGTGATAAGCCGATCATCGTTTCCACTAACGACACACCCGCGCAGCGCTTCAGCCCTCTTGGTGATGCCCGCCCGTTTATGCGTTTTCGTGCCATGTCCGTGTTCCTTGCTTTCTCCATCGTATCGTCACATATTCGTTATATACGTCTTCAATTCGGCGCGCCGTCGGTCATTCTCGAAGTAAATGTGAAGGGTAATTTCCTTCGTATTGCCGATCGTGGCGACGGTAGTTTCGTGCCGGAAACTCGGTTGTTCCGGATATTCATAGTAGTATCCGGTCTCCGACTGAATGTTTGCGTAATCCAGATTGCGAATCCGTTCCATTTCCAGGCGGGCTAATGATGTCGCGATATCCATCCGTTCGCTGTAGCGATTCGATTTCGCGATCGCTACGAATGAGGTCATGACCACCAGCAAGCCCATCATCACCAGAAACATGGTTATCATGACTTCCAGCATGCTGATGCCCGCTTGTAATCGCTTGACTGATTTCATTGTCGCGCTCCTTATTCTCCTTTGCCCGAAGCGCCCTACCGTAGAACCTGCGCCAGCCCGATGCTCATGGACCAGAATCCGTCCATATTGCCGTTGGCTTCGATGCCGATCGAGTACCCGTCCGGCAGTTTCCATTCAAGCCCGACAATCCCGCGGAGCTGTTGTTCACTATCCACGTAATCTTCCTTGCCGCTGATCCCGTCCACTTCGACGCCGTTGAGTCGCACCTGAATATCCCGGTTGCCCGACAGATACGTTTTGCTGACTCCCAGATACGGCACGAAGCTGCTGAGTCGGACTCCGAATGTGGCGACCGGACTGATTTCGTGCCACAGGTATTTGCTGTCGATCGTCTTGAACCCCTTCGATGTCGTCGTGCTGGGTTGATAACCCATGTAGTTCACTCCGGCCGAAAGCTGATACGGGCGGGGCTTCGCTGGAATCCCCATCCGCATACTCGCGCCCCAGGCAAAGGTCCAATTATCGCTGACGAAGGAATAGCCGCGCGGCAGATCGTCGAATCCGAACGTGGCGGCGCCCAGCATCGCCCCGAAGTCCAGAAAGTCTGATAGTCCGTACCGTGCCGTCAGTCCCACTCGGTCGGAGATCACGCTTTCCTTTCCGTCCGTCGCTCGTGCCGACGCAATCTGCCAATTGACCTTGGAAGCCTCCACCGTCATGCTCGTCATGCCCTGCGGCACTGTGAAGATCGGCCCGCCCGTCATGCCGCACGCCGTACCTGCCATGATGACGATGAACGCGAAGCTTAGAAACCGTTTCATATATACCTCGACCTGTTTCAGGACTTTTTCGTGTAATGCATTTCCGTTACGGAGTAGGCGGCAGCGCAGCCCGCAGCGTAAAGGTTTCCGTGAACACATACGCGTCTCCGAAGCGCGTGTCCACATTGATCAGGACCGGCGATGCCGCGTCGTCATCCGTCAAGCTCAGGTTGTTGAAGAAGCTGAACGTGTACGTCGTGTCGCCCGGACATCCCGCCGTAATCGTGTTGGGATACGTATTCCCGTGATTAGCCGTGCAGCGAATCGTCGAACCTGATACCAGCGGCCAGTAATCCGGATCATACACCGCGATGCGAATCAACGCGTTTTCGCCGATGTACAACGTCCGTTCGTTGGGATCGCCGTTAACCGTCACTTCGCGAATGAACATCAGCGGTTGGCTGTAGTTGAAGATCACATTGGTGCTGGCCCACACCGTCACGCTGTCGCCGTTCCCGTCCACGCCGGCCGTTGAAGCCAGAATCTTCGCTACGCCCGGCTGAGTCGGCGGCGCCGAGCACATGATTGGGCCGCCCAGATTCGGATCATGCAGCGTATTGTACCACCGCGCGATCGTCGGCAGCGGATTGCCCGAAAATAGCGTTACCCACGCAAAGCCGGACGAATCCGTATAACCCGTCGCCGTTGTGATCACACCGCCCGACGTCGTAAAGTACACCGCCGTTCCCGGTGTCACCGGGTTGTTGTAGCGGTCGCCCACCAAGGCCACGATCCGCACCGAATCGCCCACCACGTCCATACCGAACATGTTGCACGGCGAGGCCGCCAGCGACATATGGCTTGAATCGCACGGGCTGTAGATGGATTCGATATACGGCGGACCGGCATAGATCAAAATCTCGGTCGAAACGGCCGAAATGCCTTCGCAGCGTGCCCGAATCCGCACGCTTCCCGAAATCGTGCCGCTGTTATAGGATACCGTAGCCCGTCCGTTGATGGTCGGGATCGGTCCCGGCGAGGACAGGAAATCGCCGCCGCCGGGTGAATTGTTGATGTTGAAATAGACTTCCGTTCCGTCAATCACCGGATTGTTGTTCGCATCGCGGACGGTTGCCGTGATCAGCAGCGTCTCATTCCGGCCGCTGCCGCGCACGCCCACCGAACTCGGGAAGTAGCCCATCTCGATGCTGTTGGGACTGTCCGGAATCAAGTACAGCGTATAATTCCCGACCGCTTCCGCCGCCTGCGCGGTAATCTGCGCCGTTCCGGTCTGCGAGGACGAGAACGCTACCCGCGCGTTGCCGTTGCTGTCGGTGACGCGGCTCGACGTGATGTTGCCGATGGTGGTCGAGAACAGCACTTCCACGTTGGATAGCGGATGACCGACCGCGTCGGTCACGTGCGCGGAAATCGTATCCACCGAAATCCCGTCCGCCCGCAGCGTATCGCTCAACGCTGACAGATTGACGATCGAGGGCGCGCCTACTCTATAGATCACCCTGACGCTGTCGCGCGCGCTGTTGTTCGCTTCCGACCAAGCCACGATCCACAGCGTATCGGGCGTGGTGCTCGAAGTCAGCACGTTCGTTGCCACGCCGTTGACCGTTGTCCGCAAATTCTCCAGCGATCCGCTCTGCGGTGGAATCGTGAATCGCACCTGCGAGCCGTCCGGTACTGGATTACCGTTTTGATCCGTCAGCACGGCTGTCAATATCGAAGTCGAAATGTTATCGGCCACCAGTACCGTCGGCGCTGCCGTGAGCGATAGTGTCGTCGGCGTTGACGGCGCAAAGGTCACGGTCGTTTGATCCGACAGAATATTGCCGTAGCTGGCGGTAACGGTGGCTTGTCCCGTCGTCGTGGACGAGATCAGTGTGGCCGTCGCGATGCCGCTGGTGGTGGTAATCGCCGTATTCGGAATCGTTCCCAACGAAGTCCCGAACGTTACAACGGCTTGACTGATCGCCACCGCCGTCGTCGTTTCGTAAATGTGTGCGCGAATCTGCGATACCGATCGTCCGTCGGCAATCACCATTTCCGGTACGGCGGTAACGTCCACCGTCACGCCCCGTTCCAGAATCGTGGTTTGTCCCATCGTCGAACCGGCGGTCGCTGTAATCGTCACGATATCGTCATTGTTGGATGCCGTCGTAACGTAGGTAACCGATGTCATTCCTTGTTCGTCAGTCGTGGTCTGAACCGTTTGCAGCAGACCGGACACCGCCGACCACCAAACGGTTACGTTCGGCAGCGCGACGTCCATCTCGTCAACCACTAACGCCCGCACCGGAGTGCTGGCTACGCCGTTGGCGTAGAGCAGCGACGTATCCGCCGCCACAATCACCCGGCTCGCCGTCGGAGCGTAGAAGGTCACTTCGACGGTATCGGTCAGCATGTTCCCGAAGCGCCCCACCACCGTTGCGGTTCCGGCCGTTGATCCGGTCGTCAAGGAAACGCTCGCCGCGCCCGAGGCATCCGTCGTAGCCGTTCCCGGAATCTGTCCCAATGTGGAACCGAAATGGATGACGGCATTGGAAATTGCTACTAAACTCGTAGTTTCTCTCACGTGTGCGCGAATCACCGACGTCGAGACTCCGTTCGCCGGAATGTTCGTTGCCGAGGGTGACAAGGTCAGCATCACACCGCGTGTCGCAATCGCCGTCGAATCGACCAGCGATCCCACTCGTGCAATCACGTAGTTGTTGCCGTCCAACGGACTCGCCGGAGCCGTATAGCGGTTGCGGGCGATTCCGTTTTGATCGGTCGTTGTCAGTCCGTAGTAGAGCGTGCCTGTTCCGTTGAGCGACCATTGCACCGAGGCGTTCCGCAGCGGCGCGCCGCTCTGGTCATGGACCTGCAGGGTTACGCTGCTCGTATCCGCACCGCTCGCCAGCAGTGATGTTTGGGTGACCGCCATATTGACGGCATCCGCCACCGGTGCAAATAGCGTTACGGCGACCGTATCTGTCAGCAGATTTCCGTACCGGACGACGATATTTGCTTGTCCGGCGGTAGTCCCGGCCGTAAAGGTCACGGTCGCTTGACCTGATGCATTCGTCGTGGCGCTTGACGGTACCACACCCAAGTTGGTCCCTAATTGAATTGTTGCGTTGGGGATTGCCACGAAACTTGAACTCCGCCGCAAATCCACTTGGATTTGCGTTGTTGCCGTTCCGTTGGCCGGCAGCGTCGTTTGGGTTGTGGCGGCGTCTAAGACTACACCCCGCAGCATCATCGGTTTTTGATCATTATCGCGTTCGATCGCCACTTCCACGCTGATCGCGCGGTCTTCATCGAGCGCTTCGCTCTGATAGATTGAGCTGGCGATGCCGTTCTCATCGGATACGACTATGTCTGGGAAACAGATGCCCCCGCCGTTGGCCGTGAACGAAACCGGTACCCCTGCCACGGTCTGCCCGCCTTCGTTGCGAACTACGGCCGATACCGAAGTCGACGATACACCGTCCGCCAACAGTTCATTGGTACCTAACGTGACGACTAAAGTATCCGCTTCGGTTCCGGTAAGCTGCAGGGTGGTTTGTGCCCGCAGGGTATCGCCGTATACCGCGCTGATCGTGATCGGACCCGACTGCCGGTCGCTGCGGTATTGCACCGTCGCGATTCCGCTGGTATTGGTCACTGCTGTTCCCACGATGGAACCGCGTGTTGCCGCGAATTGAACGGTGGCGTTGGTTATTGCAAATCCGCCCGTCGTCTCGCGCACCAACACGCTGACGTCGGTCATGCTCTCGCCGTCCGCTGGCAGGTATTGAGTCGTTGTCCATGCCGACAGTGTCACACCGCGCAGTTGCAGTGGCAGATTCGCGGAATGGGTTCCGGCGATGGCCGTAATCGTCCGCGTTACGTCGTTGCGATTAGCGCCGCTGTAGAACATGGCGGTGGCCCGTCCCAAGGTATCGGTGACGGTTGTCACTGGAACCAGCTCGCCGATGCCCGGATCAAGTTGCCATATAATGTCAATACCCGCCACTGCCAAACCGTAGCTGTCAACGGCTCTCGCGGTCAGCGTGGCAAAGGAAATTCCGTTAGCCAGGATCGAGGTGGCATCGCCGCTCAATCCCAGGGTATGGACTTCCGGTGCCGTAAATTGAACTTCGCCGTAACCGGATGCCCCTTCCGACGTCGCCACGATGGCGCTTAATCCGTATTGCCGCGCCGTAATCAGACTTGATGTGAATTCGCCGGATGCATTCGTAAATCCGGAGGCCGGATTCATGCGTCCCAGCGTGGCGGAAATCGTGATCGCAAATCCGCTGCCCACGGGATTGCCGAAGGCATCAGTCACCCGGCACAGAACCGGCGTCGAACTGATTCCGTCCGCCGGCAATTGGTGGGTTGCCGGAGTAACTTCGATGCGCGCCGCCCCGCCTGCCACATAAACCAGCGCTTCCCGGTCTACTATGCCCTGCACTTCAGCGGTCGCCGTATCCGTTCCGGCCACGGTCGGGCTGGTCAATGTGGCATAGGCATAACCGCTGACCGTGGTTGTCGTAAACAATGAATTAAGCGTATTCGAACCGCGATCACGCGTTGCCGCGCCCCCATCTAAACTGCGGGTGCCGTTTCGTGGTGTCGCGGTCAATGCGCCGTTCCACTTCGACGAACGGGATGTATTGCGATTATCCTTCTGGATCATCGCGGCGGCTGCCCCGGCTAATGATCCGTGATTGGCTGTGAAGGTTACCAGCGTCCCATCGGAAACCGGCCGTCCTTGCGCATCCAAAACGGTCGCGCGCAGCGAGGATTGCGTCGCGCCGTCTGCCGTCAACTACACCGGATTCACCGATAGATTCACGGCATTCGCCAGTGTTGCTTGTAGATAAACAACTGCCGAGCCCTGAATCGTCGCTTGCTCGGCGGTTACTGCTGCCGGTCCCGATGTAAGTCCGGCTTGGAAAGTGGCATTGGCAATACCGTTCGTTCCCACCGTGGAGGATCCGGTTACGGTTCCGCCCTGCGCCGTGAAATTGACCGGCGTGCCTTGCGCCACTGGATTATCGTACGCATCGCGCACCACCGCCGTGATGGTTGTCGAGCTGTGGTTGTCGGCGTACAACGTATCGGCGGCGGCGGTTACGGTGACCGATGCGGTCGGTCCCGCCACCACTTGCACCGTCATTTGTCCGCTCACCGATCCGCCGGTGGTGGCGGACACGGTAGCCGAACCGGTCGTCGGTGAAGCATAGAGCGTCGTCGTCGCCACGCCATTGGCTGTGCGCGCCGTCAACCGGCTTAAACTGCCGCGCGTCGTGGCGAATGTGACGACTGTGTTATCTACGATTGGCTGATTATTCGTATTGAATACGCGAGCCGTAATCACCGTGCTGTCCGATCCCGCCGTCAACTGCGGTTGACCGGATGTCACTTCGATTAGGCCGGCCGCCGCCGGAGTTAAAAACGCTACGCGGGTGCTGTCGGTCGTGGTGCCGTATCGCGCGATGACGATTGCTTGCCCGGTTTCAGTCGTTGAAACGAGCGTTGCGCGGGCCGTCCCGCTCAGCGTATCCGTAATCGCCGAATATGTGATCGAACCGACACTCGTCGAGAACGTAATGACCGCGCCGGGAATCGGATTGTGATTCTCGTTCCGGACCCGTGCAAATACGGTGGTCACCGAGACGCCGTTATCGGCGAACAACGTATCGTTCTCCGCCCATACGGTGAGGATGCCCTCGCGCGCATCAACGCTGCTGACGGTGATGGACTGGGTCAGTAATTGCGCCATACTCAGTAATTCGGTGCGCAGCAATACCGTGCCGGTCTCTGCCGGCGCAGTATAAGTTGTCCGCGCCCAACCGAGTACATCGCTGGCGACGGTCGTATCGGCGCGGCTGCCACCCAGCGCGCCGCGATTGACGCTGAATCGTACTTGCTCATTCTGCGCGGGCGCATTGTCTTCATTCAACACGCGTGCCCCGATCACTGCCGTCTCTCCCGGTCCGATAACATCGGGCTCAATCGCCACGGTATCGAGATACGTTAGTATGGCTTGACCGGCACCGGTGGGGCTGATATCACCTTTTTGCTCACAGCCCAGCCAGAGCACCAAGGTGGCCAGCACGATGGCAAGCAGCCACACACTCATTGCCCAACGGCTCTGCTTCACGTCCAGTCCTCCTCTATCTGCAGTTGTAATCTTTTAGCTTGTACAGGAGCGAGCGATGGGATATTTCCAGCAGTTTCGCCGCTCGCGTTCGATTGTTGTCTGTCAATTTGAGCGCGCGCTGAATCAGTTCGCGCTCCACACGCGGTATCAGTTCGTTCAACGTCTGCTTGATGCTCAGTTGTTCTTCGGGGATCTCGACCCGAAAATCCTCCACCGTTCGCCTCACTTCAGTCGGGAGGGCTTCCGCTGTAATCGAATTGGAATCGGATAGCACGATGGATCGCTCCACGATATTTTGAAGTTCGCGGACATTGCCCGGCCACGGATACCGTACCAGCAATTGCATGGCTTCCGGCGCCACGTCAACCGGGGCTTGCCCTTCCGTTAGTTTTCGTAGAAAGAAATGCACCAGCAGCGGAATATCTTCCGGCCGTTCCCGCAGCGGCGGCATGGTGATCGGTATGATGTTCAGCCGGTAATACAGGTCCTCCCGGAAGCGTCCGGCTTTAACCTCAGCCGCCAAATTGCGCGAGGTAGCGGCAATAATCCGTACATCCACACTGATCTCGTTGACGTCTCCCAACCGGCGGATCTTCCCTTCCTGCAGCACGCGCAGCAGTTTCACCTGCAAGGATATCGGCAGCTCGCCGATCTCGTCCAAGAGCAGCGTGCCGCCGTTGGCTTCTTCGAAAAGTCCCTTCTTGGTTCGAACGGCTCCGCTGAATGCGCCTTTCGTATAACCGAATAATTCGGATTCCAACAGCGTCTCGGGAATCGCCGCACAATTGATGGTTACGAACGGGTTATTGCGCACGCGGCTATGCAAGTGGATCAGCCTCGCAATGACTTCCTTTCCCGTTCCCGATTCACCGCTGATCAGCACCGTGCTGTTGAACGGTGCAATTCGCATGACCTTCTGGAACACTTCGCGCATTGCGGGCGACTTGCCCACCACATTATCGAACGAATACTGCTCGGACACTTCGCGGCGCAATCTCGCGTTTTCCGCTCTCAGATTGCGTTGTTCGATGGCGTTTGCTACAACCAAATCTATAACATCCGGTGACAGATCCTCTTTCGCCACGTAATCGAATGCACCCAGCTTGATCGCTTGCACGGCATTCTGAACGAATCCGTAGGCGGTCATCATCACCACCGGAGTATCGCGGTTTACCATCTTGATCTGCTTCAAGATCTCCACCCCATCCGCGCCCGGCAACCGATGATCGAGAAAAATCAAATCGAACTCTTCTTCCGTGAACAATTCGAGTGCTTGATTGCCGTCATGAGCAATCCGAACCCGGCATTCTCGCTCTTCGAGAAGCTGCTTCAGGAAATCCCCGTAGTTGGGTTCGTCTTCAACGACCAGAATTTTCACGATAGACATCTTGGAACGAATTGTCCTTTAGGCTATTAAGGGTCATTGCAACAGTTTGCAAGGCTTGTGCCATGCCTGATTGAATTCTGCAATGTCAACTGTCTCCTGTAGTTGCATTCTTCTGCATACATTTATGTTGCGATTCTCCGCAGAGCATTGCGGAGAAAGCGGCGCAATTTGCCGCGTACTCCGGGTCATTCGTTCTTCTCCAATAGAAAAGCCCCCGGTCATGCCGGGGGCTAATTCTAATTCTTGAATTCAGATCGCGGTCAATTCATGACCTGCAATCCGTTTCATTTCGCAGTTTAGTTCACACCGTCGGGTGTCGCCGTCAGCGTCGTTCCCGCATTGTCGAGACAGGTCACGGCGATCGAATAGGAAGTCGGCGTGGACGAACCGTCATAGGTGTACGTGAAGCTGCCGGCTGCGAAGTTGTTGCCACTGGGCAGGGACATATACGCATTGCCGTTCGGGTCCACGAGGACCGTCGGTGCCGTTGCTAGATCCAAGGCGGCTGGATAGTCGGCATAGTCAATTTCAAACATACCGAGCGCTTGACGGAATTGGTCGAGGTCGGCCCGAGCTGCACCGACGCGGGCCCGGTCTTGCGCACCCATGAACCGCGGAACGGCGACGGCGGCCAAAATACCGATAATCACGATTACGACCAAAAGTTCGATCAGGGTGAATCCCTTGCGGGCTTTCTTGTTGCGGATGGCTTTAAACATCTTTCCTCCGAAAACGATTTTGGATTTCTTTTCGCGTGCTTTCTGGTTTAAGCTTTGGCAACACTCGTGCCACGCCGGAATACCACTTTCAATACATTATCATCATTGTACTTATAAATTCGACTCCATGCTCCGATAGGCTACTCTTACCTTCATTGCGTCTCGCAGACTGCAAGAGTATTGCAAAATGGAGGTCCCTTCCCCACCCTATTGACCCGACCTATCGGGGCGCGTCAATTCCATAGCGCTGCAGCTTTCGATAGATCGTGGACGGATCAATCCCCAAGATTTCCGATGCCTTTTTCTTTTGCCAACCCGTCTCTTCAAGCACTCGCAACAGGTATTGCTTTTCCACTTCTTCCAGCGTTCCGGTCGGCGATTCCTGAACCGGTCGGAAGCTGCTGCTCTCCGAGGATTGGATCTTGCCCGGCAGGACGGATGCGGAAATCGTTTCCGCTTCCGATAGAATCACCGTTCGTTCGATGGTATTCTCCAACTCGCGCACATTCCCCGGCCATGCATAGCTCATGAACAGCCGCTGTACGTCGTCCGACATCCTTTTTAATGGCAATCCGTGCCGCTTGCAGGTGCGGTCCAAGAAATATTGCGCCAAGTCCATGATATCTTCTTTGCGTTCGCGCAGCGGATAAACATGTATCGGGATAACCGATAACCGATAATAGAGATCCGACCGAAACTCACCGGATTTCTGCTTGCGATCCAAGTCCGCATTGGTGGCGGCAATTACCCGCACGTCAATCTTAATCGGTCGCGTCGCCCCCAGTGGCAGGATTTCGCGTTCCTGTAGTGCGCGCAACAGCTTTACTTGCAAGGCGGGCGACATATCTCCGATCTCATCCAAAAACAGCGTTCCCCCGCTGGCCACCTTGAATAATCCTTCCTTATCCTTGATCGCTCCCGTAAAACTGCCCCGCGTGTGGCCGAACAGTTCGCTTTCCAATAAGGTATCCGGCAGCGCGCCGCAATTGACGGTCACGAATTCGTTGCGCGCCCGTTCCGACAATTGATGGATCACCTGCGCCACGACTTCCTTGCCCGTTCCCGACTCGCCCGTTATCAGAATCGTGGAATCCGACGGCGCCACGCGTCCGATCAAATCCGTCAGTTCACGCATGTGCTGCGACGAGCCGATTAGCTTGGGAACGGCCCCTTCTTCCGCAAGTTTCGCCTTTAAGCGGCGATTCTCCTTGCGCAGCGCCTGGCCGTCCAGCACCTTTTCCACTACGGCGCGGATTTCGTCCACCTGAAACGGCT
This sequence comes from uncultured Alphaproteobacteria bacterium, assembly GCA_964444755.1. Lineage (GTDB taxonomy): Bacteria > Electryoneota > RPQS01 > RPQS01 > RPQS01 > JAHJDG01. The sequence goes on from CAYUIF010000018.1 coordinate 44,487, forward strand.
TGGTGATGTAGTCGGCGGCGCCTAAGCGCAGCGCTTCTACCGCCGACTCCAACGACGCAAACGCCGTCATCACCACGACTCCCAAGTCGGGATATCGCTTCTTAGCTTCGTGCACCAAATCCAAGCCGTTCATCTCCGGCATCCGCAAATCGGTGATCATAATATGATACACGTCTTCTTCGAGCAGCCGCAGTGCTTCATGTCCGGAGACGGTCGCTTGCACCTGGTAGCCGTGTTTGCTGAGCAGCAGGGTCAAGAATTCGCCCATGCTGCGTTCATCATCCACGATGAGGATTTTTTCCTTAGCCATAGCGCTTTAAATAGCTAATTCGAACCAGGTTCCAACGCCCGGCTCCGAGTTCAGGGTCAATTCACCGCCGTGTGCATGGACGGCTTTTAAGGCGGTTGGAAGCGCCAAGCCATTCGAAAATTTCTGCACTCCGGCAAACGGTCGGAACACCGCTTCACGAATCTCCGCCGGGATCGTTCGATTCGTCAGCAGAAAACGGATGCTGTGTTCCGATGAGGAGCCTTGGCTGACGCGGATTCCTTCTTTACCCTCCGACCATTCGGTGAGTGCCAGTAAAACCGCGTCAACCGCCAAGCCGACTTGATCCGCGTCGCATTCGGTTTCCAGACGGGACGGTAACTCGTCGAAAACCGGCATCGTCGCGCTTTCGGTATTCAAATGATGGCGGACGATCGCCGCCAAATCGTTTATTTGCTTTTGCGGGGCGTCCAAATTCGCGAATTTCTGGAAGTCGCGCAGCAGCATATTGAGGCGATCCGATTCCCGCAGCGCCAATTCCAGATAAGCTCCGGTTTCGCTGCCTTCCACGATGCCCTGCTGAATCATCTCCACGCAGCCGCGCACCGTTGCCAGCGGATTGCGGATGCCGTGCGCTAAATCCCGCGAGAGCCGTCCGATGGAAGCCAACCGGTCCCGCTCCCGGTCAACGCGCTCCGCTTCCTTGATGCGGGTCAAATCGCTGAACAGGATGATATGCCCGCGATGTTCTCCTTCGACATCATATAAGGATGACGAAGAAAATCCGATGGGGCGCACTCCCCCGGAAATCGGCAGATTGATTTCGCGGCGAGTATCGTCGTTCATTTCGTTCAGGAACTTGCGCACGGCATCGCCGAAGGTGGATTCCGGCTTCAAGAGCGACTGCAATTCCGTTTCCCCGCCCGCCTCAGCCACATTCAGGATATACAGTCCGGCGGGATTGGAATAGATTACATGTAATTCCTGATCAACAACCAATACACCCGTACTGAGCGAATCCAGAATCGCCTGCGTATCCAATCGGGTTTGTTCCAGTTCACCGAGCGTCCGCTGGTGGCTGCGCTCCTTTTCCCGCACCTTGTCGAATACATACGACGTGAGAAACGCCGTCAACAGGAAATTCACCGCATAAAAAAGGGCATGAAAGCCGTGCTCGAAGAGATAGCGCGCCGACTCCTCACGATACAGCCACAGAATGCCGATTGAGGATAGCACCGCCGTCCATAAACTGCCCCGCAGTCCGGTCAACAGCCCCGCTGAACCGATCGAGAAGAAGTATAAGAACACAAATTCGCTGTCGGCGCCGCCGGTAAAATGCAGCACCAGCGTATCAATGATCACCGCGCCCGTCAGCGCCACCCATCGCAGCGATCCCGCCAGGGTCTTGCGGCGGAACCACTCCCAGCAGATCAGGCTGAACACGGCGTTGATCGCGCCCAACGTCAGATAAGGCGTGACACTTTGGCCACCGTAGCGGAACAGTACCGCCAATCCCAGCAGCACGGTGACGAAGATCATCCGCGCTGCGAGGAAGGTGGAAAAGTTCTTTCCGGTTTCGAAGATTAAGCGCATGGCTCCGCTTATTTAATCGCGCCGATCATATCGAACATCGGCAAGTACATGGCGATCAGCATACCGCCGATCACACCACCCATGAGGACGATGACCACCGGCTCGATGAGCGATGTCATGGCTGATACAGCTGCGTCCACTTCTTCATCGTAGAAATCGGCGATCTTGCCCAGCATTTCCGCCAATCGTCCGGTCTGCTCACCCACCGCCACCAATTGCACGACCATCGAGGGGAACACGCCGCTTTCGCCCAACGGCGTCGTTATGTTCTTGCCTTCGGAAATGGATTTCCGCACTTTTTCGATGGCGTATTGGATAATCATATTGCCCGATGTTTTGGCGGTAATATCGAGCGCGTGCAGAATCGGCACACCCGACGAGATCAGCACACCAAGGGTTCGCGTAAACCGGGCAATCGCCGTTTTGCGAATGACGCTGCCGATCACCGGCGTTTTCAGCAGGAACTTGTCCACCGCCGCCTTGCCTTTCTCCGTACGGTGCCACCGTTTAAAGATGAAGATGGCCACAATAAGAATTCCCAATCCCGGCAAGAACGTTCGCTGCAGCACCTCCGACAACGCTAATACGAATTTCGTCGGACCCGGCAATTCCGCACCTAAATCGGCGAACATTTTCGCGAACACCGGGATAACCTTTAAAAGCATGAAGATTGAAGCGCCGGTGGCTACGCAGGCAATGACGATCGGATAAATCATCGCGCCCTTCACCTTGCGCTTCAAGGCATCCGCTTTTTCAAGATAGGTTGCCAATCGCGAGAAGACCATGGCCAACGCGCCGCTGGCTTCACCGGCGGCCACCATGTGCACAAAGAGGTTATCGAACACTTTCTTGTGCTTGGACAGCGCATCCGCCAGCGACGAACCGCCGGATACCGCGTTGTGGACATCGGAAATCGCCTTTTTGAATGCTTTGTTCTTGGTCTGTTCGGCGAGAATCTGCAAACAGGAGTCAATCGGAAGTCCGGCATTGACCATCGTTCCGAACAGACGGGCGAAGATCTTCAGATCCTTGACTCCGACCTTGCGCTGCATGCCGCCCACCGCCAAGTCTTTCGGCTTGGAGCGGACGTCCGCCACGACTACTTTGCGCTGCCGCAGCTTGGCAATCGCATCCTGTTTGTCTTTTGCGTCAATTTCGCCGACAACGGTTTTAGAACCCGTTGTGCGACCGCTGTAAACGAAAACCGGCATGATAAATCCTACCGTGTTGATGACTAACGACCGAGCCGATTCGCGAGCACACGCGCCTTATCTTGCGGCACCGTCTTATTCATTCCCAACATGCGCTCAAGTTCTTCGGGCAGATTGGAGGTATTCATGGCCCGTTCCGCCGACACCTGCCCCGATTTCACCAAATCGAACAACGACATATTCATGGTGAGCATGCCGTATTTTTGCGATACTTGCAGCACACCGTACATTTCATGGACTTTGTTTTCGCGAATCAACGCGCGGATGGCGGGGGTACATACCATCACTTCCGCACCTAAGATGACACCGCCGCCCGCCTTGCGCGGCATGAGCTTTTGGGTTACGACGGCTTCCAAGGTCATGGATAGCTGCGCCCGAACTTGCCCCTGCTGATGCGGCGGGAAAACGTCAATAATACGGTTGACCGATTCCGTCGCCGAGTTGGTATGCAAGGTCGCGAACACCAAGTGTCCGGTTTCCGCCGCCGTCAGCGCCGCTTGAATCGTTTCCAGATCCCGCATCTCACCGACCATGATGACGTCGGGGTCTTGGCGCAATACGTACTTCAAGGCCGTGGCGAAGCTCTTGGTATCCGCACCCACCTCGCGCTGATTGACGATGGCCTGTTTATGCGTATGGACATACTCGACGGGGTCTTCGATGGTGATGATGTGCACCGCCCGTTCGGTATTGATCCGGTCAATGATCGCCGCCAGAGTAGTGGACTTTCCCGAGCCGGTCGGTCCCGTCACCAGTACCAGACCTTTCGGCTTGCTGGGAAAGGCCTGACAGATTTTCGGCAAATGGAGTTGCTCGAGCGTCGGAATTTTGAACGGAATCGCACGAATCACGGTCGTTAGCGAGCCGCGTTGGAAGAACACGTTGCCGCGGAAACGGGATAATCCGTCCACGCCGAACGCGAAGTCCACTTCAAAATCCAACTCCAGCTTCTTCTGCTGTTTGTCGGTCAGAATACTGTAAGCCAGACTCTTACATTGTTCGGGGGTTAACGGATCATATTTCAACGCGATAATCTGTTGGTCCACGCGAATTCGCGGCGGACTGTTCACGACCAGATGCAAGTCGCTGCCGTGTGCATCAATTAAATCCCGCAAGAGTGTCCGAATGTCCATTGCCATTTATTGCTCCTTCGATAATGTCGTTTCAGAGGCCGGTATCCACCAGCGAATGGCGAACCAGCGCCAATCCCATCGAGTTGACGATGCGTTTTACGGCATCCATCCGTTCCCCGAAATCGGCGGCGAGGATCGTCTCCTTGAATACCAGATTCCGTCCCTGCTTGGGGCTGTAGGCTTCCAGAATCAGTTGTACCGAACGATCGGGAACCGCGTTCATCGAACTGCTGTCCGCATTCTGCTCGACATGTTCCATATCAAATTTCAGCGTCGGAATGCCATTGCCTGCTACTTGTCGCAGGTATTCCACCAGTGAGTCATTATTGTATCTGCTGCTGGCACCGCTGAAGACCCCAGGGATTACCTGATAGGCTCGTTCGCCGTCCACATCGAAGGGAGCCAGCACGACGGATTGCTTGTCTTTCCATTCTGCATAGCTGTTCTGATCCATCAGCAACGCATTAGCGGCACCGCGGAATGCCAGCCGGTTGGCTCGCGTAACCAGGGGCGATTGCCGCACGCTGCGCGGCGAACCCGGCGCTAAGGTGTCCATTCCGGTGGCCAGTCCCATTTTGACGCCAAACCGGAGCGCCATGCTTTCGTAGCGGCCGTTCAATTCCGGCAACGCGCTAAGCAACGCGGCCGCCGCCCGTCCGGCATCCGCCACGGAATTGAACAACACCGCACTCATCTCCGGTGAAAACGCCAACACTGCGCCGCCGCCGACCGCCGAGCTGCCCGAGATATACCGCCGTGTATCGCGCGCGAACTGTGCTAAATCCGCATGATTTTCCACCCGCAAGATCGGTTTGTCCGTCTGGACCACCAGCACGGAGTAATTGCGCCGGTGTTTCTCTTTCCGGCGCTCAAGCTCATCCTCCAGAAACAGGATTTCTTCGAGACTGAGTTCATTCAGAAGTAGAGGCAAACGATTTCTCATATCCACCGCCTATCAAACATCGCCCGTCACGCGGAGCACTTCTTCCAACGTGGTAACACCCCGTTCGAACTTCTTAATCGCTCCCCAGCGGAGCGTCAACATGCCATCCTTGACCGCCGCTTCCTCCAATTCGGCAGCGGAACGTCCTTCCAAAATCATCGTGCGAATGCGCGGCGTAATCGGCATGACTTCATAGATGCCGGTACGGCCGCGGTAACCCATGTTGTTGCATTCCATGCAGCCGGCGCCGCGATAAAACACATGATTCTTATATTGATCGGGATCGAGTCCGATCTCCCGCAATGCTTCCGGATGAATCTCCGCTTCGGTTTTGCATTTCGGACAGATTTTCCGAACCAACCGCTGCGCCGCGATGAGCGACAACGATGACGATACCAGGAACCGTTCGATACCCATATCGGTCATACGTGAGATCGTCGCCGCCGCCGAATTGGTATGCAAGGTCGAGAGCACCAAGTGGCCGGTCAATGCGGCGCGCACCGCAATCGAACCGGTCTCCAAGTCACGAATCTCACCGATCATGATGATGTCGGGGTCTTGCCGCAAGAACGCCTTCAGCGCGCTGGCGAAGGTCAGTCCGACTTCTTCCCGCACGAGCACTTGATTCAATCCGGCGAAGTTGTACTCCACCGGATCTTCGGCGCTCATCGTGTTGACCGTCGGGACATTGATCTTCGAAAGCACGCTGTACAAGGTGGTGGTCTTGCCGGAACCGGTCGGTCCGGTCACGAGGATCATGCCGTAGGGCAAGCGAATCGCACGATTAAAATCAGCCAGCGCTTTTTCCTCAAAACCGAAGGTCGAGAGGTCGAGCGTCAGGTTGGATTTATCGAGAATACGCATCACCACTTTTTCGCCGAACAGCGTCGGCAAGGTGGAGACACGCAAGTCAATCGTCCGGTCGGACAGCTTCATCTTGATATGGCCGTCTTGCGGAATGCGTCGTTCGGCGATATTCAAGTTGGCCATAATCTTGGCGCGCGAAATCAAGGCATTGCGCATATGATACGGCGGCGACATGACTTCGACGAGCATGCCGTCCACGCGGACGCGGACGCGGAGTTGGTGTTCGTACGGTTCAATATGAATATCCGAAGCCCCACGATGCACCGCATCGGCGATGATGCCGTCGAGCAGCTTGACCACCGGCGCCGCTTCGATATCTTCCTTTAGCTTATCCGCTTCGGCATCGCTGGAATCCTGAATCACCTCGGCGGCCACGTCATCACCGATATCCCGCAGAATCTTATCCAGCGTCCCGCCCAAGTGGTAGTAGTTTTCGAGGGCGCGCAGGAACTGCGTTTCAGTAACCACCATCGGCTGCACATTGAGACCGGTGATGAACTTGATATCTTCTATGACAAAATCTATACTTGGATCCACCAGCGCCACTTGCAGCGTCTTGCCGTTGCGTTTCACGGGCAGCGCTTGATGTTTTTGAATGAATTCCGGCGAGAGCAGTTTGCGGACCGATTCGGGGATCTCGATTCCTTCCAGATCCACCATCTGCAAATCGTAGTAGCTGGACAGAAACGCGGCGATCTGCTCTTCGCTGATGACGCCGAGCTTCGCCAGCTCCGTCACCACCGAATGGCCGGAGTCTTTCTGGCGAGACTTAAAGAGTAGAAACTGCTCCTGGGTCAACAGATTGTTATTCAGAAGCAGATTGGGAACCCGTGAATTCATGCGGAGATCTGTCGAGTTCGGTTAGTAAGCACGTCTGGCATCCTGCAATTAATCGCCAGAATGCTTTGCAAATCGCATACCACGCACGGCGTTTTTATTGAAATCTGCAAGGATGATGGAATGCGGCAACATGCTTTGTGCATCGTGATTCATATTCTATGATCCATTTAGTCTACTCCGCGCATTTCGGATTGCAAAACCGGTTGCGATTTCGCACACTTTTGGTTCATCTGAACAGACGATCGGTTCGAAAGACAGAATTGTGGCGGTTTCACAACTGCGGTGACGAAAAAACCACCGATCCCCCCTGAGAAACGGCAGCCCCGACCGGATGGTCGGGGCTGTTTCGCAAACGGTTGCGTAGCGTACGCAAGCTAACCGCTGTGGCGAATCAGGAGAATATCGCCGTCCTTGACCGGATATTCTTTCCCTTCGAGCCGCAGCAGTCCTTTGGTCTTGCAGCCGGGGTAGCCGCCCTCGCGAACGAAGTCATCGTAATGGACGACTTCGGCGCGGATAAAGCCGCGAGCCAGATCGGTATGAATAACCGCGGCGGCATCCACAGCGGTTTCACCCTTGTGGATCGGCCACGCACGGGACTCTTTCTCACCGGTGGTGAGGAAGCTTTGCAGACCTAAGAGATCGAAACTGGCTTTCAGCACGCGGGATCGAGCAAGTTCGGTGACGCCGATATCGGCCATGAACACGGCTTGTTCGTCTTCGGGGAGGCGGGCGATCTCACCTTCCAGCTTGGCAGATAGCGCAATCGCGTGGATCTGTTGCGGAGCGAGGATTTCGTTCATGCCGGGCAAGCTGTCGTTCAATTCGGTCAACGTGTCATCGGCGGCATTGATCACGGCCAGCAGCGGTTTTTCGGAGAGCATTTGGAAGCCGCGCAGCACTTTCTTTTCATTGGGATCGAGAATCAGTGTACGCAAGGGTGTTCCGGCGGACACGTGGGCGGTAGCGCGCTCGATCACATCCATTTCCATTTTCTCGTCGGGAGTGGGCATTTTCACGCGCCGCTGCTTCTGTAAGCGTTCCAGTTTCTTTTCGAGGATGATCAGATCGGCGAGGATCAATTCATCCTGCACGGCCAGAATATCGCGCAACGGATCGAGCTTCGTTCCCAACTCATCGGCACCGAAAGCACGAGCCACCAACAGCAGCGCTTCGCTGTTCTTGATACCGCCTTCCAGCGCAGAAGCGAACCAGTCGGATTTGGCGGCACCGGCATCGAAGGCGGGCGCATCCACATATTCGACGGTGACGTAAGTGTTTTTCTTGGAGGCGGAGATTTGGCTGAGAGTGTCCACGCGCTCGTCGGGTACATGGGTGATGCCGCGCTGTACTTCATGCTTGAAGGCGGCAGCTTCGTTGGGTTCGGTGCCAGTCAGCAGATTGAAGGTGGTGGTTTTCCCGGAGCGGGATTGGCCGATGAGTCCGATATTCATGGAATCAAGGAGTTAGGTTTGGTGAAGTTGTGAGGCAATGCCGCGCGCAGACCATCCGAAATCAAGGATTTGCGGGATGCGGCATGGAATTATTTTTTGACCGAACGAACTACGTTATTCCTTGGCAGCAAATAAGTTGAGGGATGAATCGCCGCGCCGCAGATAGAGTGAACGCAGCCGATTATGTAGTATACGAAGTTGTCGCTCAATTCGCCAGTCGTAGCGGGAAAAACGGTCCAAATGAGGGATGATGGATTCGCGGGTGAGGAGCCGCCGGCCGCATTGGTTGGCGGCGAGGTATTCCAAGCGATAGAGCCGGAACAGGCGGAAATGCTGAATGGCAATGCGATCCACCAGCAGTTTTTCGTAATCGGTGACCGGGCGATAATCGCTATGGAACGAATCGCGGACGGATCGGAACGTGTCGCGTTCGGCGGGTGACAGGTGCTGCAGAAAGAGTTCATCTGTGGCACGAAGGCCGTGCTTGAAGGCGTTCAGGCGGGAGCGGGCTTTGCCTTCGGGAGTAGTTGGCATGGTAAGAAACCTAAAATTTAAAACTTAAAACTTAAAAGCAGACTGCGAAATGAGATAAAGGAAAAAGGGATTGTTGGGGATACTGAACAAATGTACAGTTGCTCGGGGCGAAAGTCAAGAAGGAATAGGAAAACTTCAGACTCAAAATTCGAAACTTAGAAGAAAAAGTGGTTGAAAGAGGAATGCGGAAAGAGATGGAATGGTGAAATGCTGATAAAACAACGGGTACGAGGCGTTATGGTCTTACACAGCGAAAGCGAGGGCACAGCACGCTGTGCCCCTACGAAAGATTCCGGGCAGATCAGGGGATCTGCCTCGGCGCGGATGCACCCTCGTGCGCGCCCGCCCATTATGTAGGGGCGGGTTGAACAACGTGGAACCCGCCCGAGTGCGGTAGGGGCACGGCACGCCGTGCCCGCATAAAAAAAGGGCGGGTCTTAGACCCGCCCCTACCGAACTTCATTTATTCGACGGTAATTGAATGTGAGCGCAGAAAGTGAAGGACCTCGGTTTCAGGAATCGGATGTTGAGGATCATAGGGCGGCAGTTGCTGCAATAAGCCAAAAGGTGCTGTCGAAGCGATCACATGATAGAACATCCCGGCAGCATTGGGAATCACCCACGGGTGAACATAGGTTGTATCAGTTGCACCACCGTGAAACCAATAGGGTCCATCGAAAACTTCGGAGAAGAAAACCAAATAACCAGTAATCGTTACCGGACATCCACCGACGGACTCGGTAACCGGACTCCAAGCAAGATTGATATTGCTTCCGTTGGGTTGAATAACAGTTTCCGGCGCATGCGGCGTGGAGACTTGAGTACCAGATAGGGGTATTGTAATGTAGCCATTTTCCGCATTAACGGCATCGGTCTGTATAACTAAAATGTCGCTATGGGTACCATCGGTTGATGGATCAAATACGAGCGAGAGACTGCACGTACTCATTTGCCCCGGCGCAAGGGCAAAGAAAGCGCCGCAATTCGTGATTCGAGAAAAAGGAATCGTCGGCGGTTCTGTAGGTTGAAAAACGACAATGGCCTCACTACCGAAGTTTTTCAGTCTGTAGGTACTCATCATAGACTGTGGGCACTCAACGGTTCCGGCATTCCACGCAATAATCGGTACGGTAGGGTTTATTGGTTTTACCAACGCCAGATATCCTTGCGATGAGATAATTGAGAAGTCAGCGTCAGACGTATCCGCAAGAGTATCATATACCGAAACAATCCGTACTCGACAATTATCCGATAGTGGATCGGTTATCCAAACAACTTCTTCGCCATCATTCGCGGTTGTGTCCATCAGCAATTCCCATTCGCCGTTGGGAAAGGCACGATTTAATTCAGCATAAACGGAGTCAAAACCACCGCCTGCCCAACGAACAGTATCATAATGATAAACATTCCACGTTTCAGATCCATTCGGGCTTTGCAACGTAAGATGGGCTGTGATTTCAAAATCTCCATCCGAAATATCAGAAAGCGTATCGCTCAAAGCCGAAATTCGCAAGCGGCAATGACTCGACGGCGGTCCCGTAAAAATAATTTCTTCCGTTCCATCATTGTCCGTTGATTCGAACAGAGTCTCCCAACTGCCAGACGGATAGTCACAATTTAACTCGATCGAGATCATTCCTGCATATGAACCTGATATCCACTGCAAATCACATGTCTGATTAATGAGTAGTGTTTCGCCTCCGTTGGGATTTAATATTCTTAATCCAACAAAGTGCATAATTGGAAATGCACCTATATCCGCCCTTGTTTCATCTGGATCCAACGGTGAGGATGGATTCCCTGCATCTATACATGGTGACACTGATTGAAGGCAGAAATTATCTGAGACTCTATCGATGAACAGAGGATCGAGATAGATGTTATAATTCTGATCACACGAATCACCGTTCACGTTAACCGTCGTAATCGCACCAATATTAGATGGTATAGAACCAGAAAATGTGCCTGCTTGATTTGAATAAAAATCATTGTACAGAATTTGGCTTTGGTTTGCGGCTGACTCAAACAATATCCCGTTTCCGGTGTTGAATGCAACGATACAGTTTTGCAGTGTGGCTGGCCAAGCAAAATAAATTGCTGAACCACTACTGACTGGATCATTTGATATTATAGTACAGTTGATGAACTCCGGACTTGAGGGCCATGACTGATCACCACGTACAGCAATACCCCCTCCTGTTGTCCATGTGGATGTATTATGAGCAATCACGCAGTGATCAAATACTGGATGTGCATGCCAAGTGCCGATTCCTCCACCATCACCATCAAAGGCAGTATTTTCTATAATGACACAATCCTTGAATTCTGGAGAACAACCATCGCATTGAATCCCGGCAGCACCACGAGCTGAATTATTTCTTATCGTACAGTTGCGGAATTTCGGAGAAGACTCTAAACAGAATACACCCCCACCTAATGCTTCATAACTTGTACCATCTGCCTTCCCGTATTCGATAATACAGTATTCCATCAAGCCCAATGTATCGGTGAGCGTAAACCGGATCCCAAATCCTTTGCTTGCCTCTGTTTGATACGCTCTTGAGAAAACTATTGAATCTTCTTCGGTCCCAATTGCTTGAAGATTACCGTTGACAATAAACCTATAATGTCCAGTAAACAACACATGTACACCCGGCCTAATCTCCAAGGTTTGTCCTGTAGGTACCGTGACATCACAGTTCACATAGTAGGGCGATCCGGCCATTTCCCAAACACCAGACACATTGCCACAAACGTTAGTGGGACTCGTGCAATATCCGCACGGGAGTACAATACTGATATCATCTTGACCACACTTATCTAATGGACCGCCAGCATTCCATACACCTCGTGCACCGACTTCAAATGACAATACGTGGCCTGCGGGTACACATAAACTTGTTAATCGCAATTTGATTGATGCGACAATTCGTGCACTGTCGGGATGATTCCCCGACAAACCGCGCCCAAACTGCAACGTATCGGTATGCATCCGGTAGCCATTAAAATTGGCTCCCGAGGTGACGCACTCGATCGTGTCGGGGGTGTAAGGAATCACCCCGGACCCGGCTGACGGTTTCATGGTCAGCTCCAGTAGGTCGGTATAACGAATATCACCACCAATGGTTAATCGAATCCTGATAGAATCATCAATCGCATCCATGGTGTCCGGCGAACCACCGTTATCAATACACTCAATAACTGCATCTGCAAAGCGAAATTGTTGTGCAGATGAATCAGCGACAAAAATGAAAAGAAGCATTAATGAGGAGATGACAAGTGATCTCACGTTTATCATGATTTGTTCCTTAGCGAATATTTTTTCGGTATCAGATATAATCTATGATCATGTCAACCATTACTCAACAACCCAATACTATTTATCGAAGATGCGATGAAAACATTACGAGCAGTGTCGTTTCATTTTAATATTCTATAAATAATAGAATAAGCTTCATTTTGCTGCGTCGTTCATTTCGCAGGGTCACAATTGTTTCCAGCGAAATTGGTAGGGTTTGCCTCTGATAAAGCAAGGGCACAGCACGCTGTGCCCTTCGGAAGATTTCGGCGGAGCGGGGACGCACCGCGCGGCGAAGATTGCCCGGCAAGCCGGGCGCTACAAGACGCGGGCGCACACACGGGGTGCGCCCCTACACATCCGTAATGTTCCGGGCACCCGCGGACGGGTGCCTCGGCGAGATCGGTTTAATGCGGGGAACGTGAAACCACCTGCCGCCGCGAGGACAAGGGCACGGCATGCCGTGCCCCTACCAAAGAGAGATCCTTCGCTGCGCTCAGGATGACACGCAAGAAGAAAAGACTGAAATACTGAAATTCTGAATCGCTGAAAGAAGACTCGCCCGGATACGATGGGCACGATGAATCTGCCCCTACCCCCCTTCGATTCCCCCCACGAAGTGGAGGGAAAGAAGATTCCGGCGGAGCGAGGACGCACCGCGCGGCGAGAGCGCGGGGCCAATCTGGGGATTCGCCGCCGCGAAGAACAACGGGTGCGATGAATCAGCCTCAACCGGGACGAAACGACTGCAAGCTGCTTCTCCCACGCGAAAACACCTCTAACTCAACCACAATATTACTACTAATGCAATGAAATAAATAGACATAAAATAAAACACTTGACAAAATTCGTGCCTTTTAATATATTTGAGTTAAATGATCTTTTAGTCGTCTATTGATTGGAGGCCGAAATGCGTGCACTATTCTGGTCGCTTATTCTGGTTCTTGGAGTGTTATCATTTGTCTTGGCAGAGAAGCTCGACGGAAAGTCGCCATCCACCGCTGCTGAATCGGTCGCGACGCCGCCACCGGCATCGCTCGATAACTTCTATCCCCCGAAATCACCCGCTCCGGTTTTTCAGATTGGAATGATCGAATTGGCGGGCGCCATGACGGGCATTGGCGTCAACCTATTCGAAAGCGATTTCCCGAACGCGGCAGCACAGTATGAGAAGTTTCGGGCGAAATATTCCGAACTCGCGAAGATGATTCCCGAGTGGACGGATCGCTATCCCATGGCACCGGTAGACAAACTCGGGGCGGCGCTCAAAGGCGGAAAGCAGGAGGATGTGATGGCCGCCATTGGCGAAGTGGATCAGGTTTGCAGCCGTTGTCATATCGCGTCGTTAACGAAAGTGCAGCATAAGTATCACTGGCCGGATACGCGGGACATGATGATCGATGATCCGGTGACGGGGCAAACCGTACCGTACCGTCAATACATGCACTTTCTGGCGATGTCGTTTGAAGGCATTGCCGTGAATCTTCAGGAAGGACAACCGCAGAACGCCGCCAAGCTTCACGCGGATTTCGACCGTCGCTTTCAAACCCTGCGGGAGAGCTGCGGCAACTGCCACAACACAGAGCGCAACTACTATGTCGATGAGAGTGTTCAGGGAATGATCGCCGAGCTGGGCCAGGCTATCGCATCGCCAACCCCCGATCCACAACGGATTCAGGGATTGAGCATGGGTATCGGACAGGAAAGCTGTTTTAAGTGTCATCTGGTGCATATGCCCGCGGCGTTATCCAAGGCGGCCTGGGAAGTCTCAACAAAATCGCGCTAATCATGAATCAGGTCCTCGGATTAATAACCGGACCGATACAACCACATCCCACGCGTTGAAGCTGAGCACGATGAATCGGCCCCGACAGGACATAGGCGGTTCGCAAACCGCCCCAACCAGAGCCCCCCTTCCGTCCCCCCGCTGAAGCAGGGGGAAAGGCCAACAAAAAAGCCCGTCCGGATCGGACGGGCTTTAATGTAAATCAGATTGGATCAGTCACACAGGTTGGCGAGCTGGATGAAGTCTTCTTCCACTTCCTTGATGTTGGAATACAAAGCGGAAGTGGGGCCGCCGTAGGCCAGCTCTTTGAGCCGCTTGCAGTCGCGCACCAACTCTTTAGCCGCGCGGCGATAGTGCTTGGATCGCATCTGCTCGCAGCAGGGATCCGCTTTCTGGACGGCCTTGGCCATCTTGTACAGGCAAGCCACATTCTCGCGAACGTACGCTTCTTCCATGGTGCGGCGCGCTTCGATGAGCGGAATCAGCTTGTCCTGAAAATCGTGCAACTCTTTCGGGGCGCAGTCCGGCATGTAGAACGCGCTGTTGTAGGTGTAAGCCCAGTCCGGTCCCTTATCGCACGGGGTTGAACAGGACTTGCCGCACTTACGGCCGCAGTTACCACCGGCAAAGGCGACCGTAAATGCCAATGCCAAACCTAAAGTCAGGAAAAAGGATCGCATGGATCAACCCTTTAGCTATGTTTCACGTGGAAAGCTCAAAAATAACACAAGACAACGAAAAACGCAAGTGACCTTGAACATTCAACAGAAGATTCTTGTGCAATTCTTGAGCCGTTTAAGCGGCTTGGTCAGTGGCAACGGGAATGGCGACTGGTGTGTCCGCAATTTGGCCGTCCTTACTAAGGGCGGTTTTCAGGGCTACAACCGCGACTTCACACATGGCCGGTTCGGGTTCCTGGGTGGTGATCCGCTGGAGCCACAAACCGGGTTGAATCATTATTCTAACCAGCCGATTGTCGGTGTTTTTAGCCGAGAACTTTAACACTTCATAGGAAAGCCCGGCAACCAGCGGAACCAGCGGCAAGTGGACCGCAAACCGGGCCAAAGTGCTGGGGTAATCGCCGAAAACGGCGGTGACAATGCTGTCAACAATGGCGAAGAAAACGATAGCGGACAAGGCAACAATGAGCAGGAAGCTGGTGCCGCAGCGAGGATGGAAGCGGGTATGTTTGATCACGTTGTCGGCGGTCATAACATCCCCCGCCTCGAAGGCATAGATGGATTTATGTTCCGAACCGTGATATTGGAAAACACGATGGATTTCCTTCCAGAAGGAGATCACCCACATATAGGCCAGCAGTAGAATCACCCGCACCGCTCCGGCCACGATATTCACGACAATCTGGCCGGATGTGGATAACTCGCCCTGAACCCCGGTGGCAAGCCGTCCCACCCACAACGGGAAAAACAAAAACAGCAGCAAAGCCAATCCCAGACCCAAAAGCATTGAACCGATCATGCCCAAGCGGTCAGCAGTCTTGGAGGACTTCTTCTTGTCTTCTTCCTCGGCGGGGGCGGCTTGTTCGGCGGACCAGTTCAGCGCACCGATACCGATCTTCATAGATTCGACCAGCCCCACCCCACCCCGAATGACCGGCCAGCCCAGCCATTTAATACGCCGTGTAATGGGAATATATGGGTAGGTATTTACAGCAATTTCTCCATCCGGTCGACGGACGGCTACAGCCACCCGATGAGGGCTGCGCATCATCACGCCTTCAATGACGGCCTGTCCGCCCATCGCCAGTTCGGTGGACAGTTCGGACTTGGAAGCAGGGGCTTCGTGATTATCTGAGTTCTTCGGCACCGGATTCCCTTCTTGAAAAACGGGCGGTACCCTTCGGCACCGCCCGCCCATATTCTCGCAGAAAACCGTTTAGGCTTGGGCAGTCTTCTTGTACTTGCGAAGGAACTTATCCACACGACCCGCGGTGTCCACGAGTTTCTGCTGCCCGGTGAAAAACGGATGGCATTCCGAACAGATATCCACCTTGAGAGTATCCTTCGGGTGGGTCGAACGGGTTTGGAAGCTATGACCACAGGCACACTGGATGGTGATCATGTGGTAAGCGGGGTGGAATTTTTCTTTCATTCTAAGCTCAGATTTCGTTGTCTATGAGAACAAGAATATACAACATCGGAACTTTCAAATCAAGGGGTTGTGCAGAAATTTGAATGGATTCCGATCCTGCGAATTCATTTTATTTTATTATATACAATATAATACGACTAATCCCCCGTGAGGCTATCGGGCGAGGTTTTCCAGTTTTTGGCGAAGCGGATTCAGCGGCAAAAGGCCAACCACGCGATCCACTTCCCGGCCCTTCTTGAAGAAGATCAAGGTTGGAACGCCGCGAATGCGATATTGTTCCGCGACATCCAGCCCTTCTTCGACATTCAGTTTGAAGATTTTGACCCGATTGGCGAATTCGGGGCCGAGTTCGCTAAGTAATCCGCCCATAACCTGACAGGGGGCACACGTACGGGACCAGAAATCCACAACCGCGGGAAGGTCGGATTGCAGTACTGCGGTTTCGAAGGTTTCATCGGTTACGGGTAGCGGTTTGCCGGGCTTGGGGGTGGATCCGAACAGTTTTCCCAGAAAGCTCATGATGTTCTCACGTGGGTCAATAGAAGAAGTTTGTGATGACTATATGTATTAGAACGTTCATGGTGTGAATTAGTTTCCGGTTCCGGGAAAAGACGGGCACATACATAGGTGCGCCCCTACGGAAGACGGCCATAATGAATTATGGCCCTACAAAGCGTTACATTCCGGCCGGGTTGCGGTCTGCGTCCTTAACCACAGCTCGGCGGGAATTTTAAGTTTGAAGTTTTGAGTTTTAAGTTTATTTCAACAGTACTATCTTCCGCATCTGCGACTCCTCTCCCGCCTGCACTCGCGCCAGATATACTCCCGATGGTAGTTCGCTTGCATCGAATTGATGCTGATGTTCTCCCGCATTCAACCGCCCGAGATCTTCTTCATAGACAGATTGGCCGAGTACGTTGAATACACTCACGGTCACTGGTACCGATTTCGGTAATGTAAAGGATAGAGTCGCGGTGGGATTGAAGGGATTGGGGAAGGACGAAAGGGTGAAGGATGAAGGATGAGGGATGAAGGGATCATCAACCGATTGAGTGGACAAGTCCATCCGCAACATAAAGCCCGTCGAGATCTGCCAAAACATTGCATCGTACGTTAGCGGAAAATAGAACGAATAGGTATTTCCGGCCAACCAGATCGCATTCGGGCTATCGTAAACCAAAACGGATTTAACCTCCTCGCCCTCTCCACCTAAAAAAGTGCCATATACGAGTGTTGCAAGATCGGCTGAAAAACGACAAATGTACACGTCAACTGGATAGTCTGGACCTTCGTTAAGGGTGCTATCGAATGCATCGGGTGTAACCGGGAAGTCGGCGCTCATCGTTAAGCCAGCGACCAGAATTGTCCCGGACGGTTCAACCTTAATGTTGTTTGCCGTCTCCCATTCGATTCCGCCAAAGAACGTGCCTCGCAGCAATTGATTGGGTAGTTGAAGCTCTAAAAGATAACCATCAAGATCCACAGGTGGTCCCGAATTAAATCCACCCGGTGGCATCGGAAATGTCGAATTATCTGTCCAGCCTAACAAGAGTAGACGATTTAATCCGACTGGAATAATTCTTTGTAATTGTTCTTCCTCGTATCCGCTATGTGGGGCGCCCAAATAGGATGCATATTCAACAACTCCGGTGGTTAGATTCAATCGTGCAAAGTACCCGGAAGTGTAACCAGTAGTCTCAGATACCAGAGCATCTGGAGTTATCGGCATTCCTCCCATTCCATTATTGTCGGAAATATCAATCCAAACGCGATTCGGTTCGATAACTACTAAATCGCCGGCATACCGATGGGCATAGAGTAGTGGACTGTAAAACGTGGAGTAAACCAGTTGCCCTTCGGGATTGAGAATTGATAAGAAGATGCATTTATAGTCCACGAACTCGCCGTAGAGGGCATTCGGAGTTACCGGGAAGTCAACCGATCTTGTTTCGCCATAGATATATACTTGTCCCAGCGAATCCACTTCGCAATCGCGGACAAAATCATCATCACTACTGCCCAAGTAAGTACCATATAGTAATTGGCTACCGTCAGCGGAAAGATGAACGATTCCGATCTCGTCTTCACCGTTGTAGGATGTGTCATAGGCCTCGGGTGTGGTCGGCCAATTCAAATAGACTTGTTCGATAAAAAGAATCGTACTATCAGGAGCAACTCGGATATTCCCCCATAAGCTACCTCCACCCGATATATAAGTTGAGAAAATCAGGGAATCGGCATTCGGTGTGAACTTCATGACAAAACCACCGAATCCAATATCCTCTTGGAAGGCACCGGGAGTCGTCGGGAAACCCGGTCGTCCGGCATAGCCGCCCAGAATTTTATTATGTGATTCATCTGTTGTCATATCATGGACTTCATCGCGGAATGATCCGGCAATAAACGTGCTGTACACCAGCGGATCAATTACCAGTTCGACAGTGCGGTTGTACTCCTCGCAAATCAGCCCGTACCGATTATCTCCCAACAACCGATACCATACGGGAATGTTGGCTTGCATGCGGTTCTCGATCTGATAGGCAAAAGGGGCTTGTTCGTATAGATCCCCCACCGACGTAACCAAGACCAAATTGCCGTCAATGTCTATCCGCAACGGTGCATTTAAACCGTCATATTGAACCACAATCCGATTAACATCGGCTCCCGGCTTCACATGGAATAAGGTTTCCACGCCGCGCGGATCGGCCTTGTACTCCACATCAATCCCCGGCCACACTTCCTTGGCAATCACTCTGCCGTAGTTAGGCACCCGGCTCTTCCACTGGCTCTGATCCCGTCCCTTGAAATAGTTGCTGTAGCTGACGAGTTTGTCCTCCGGCACCAGTTCGAAGTCTGGATTTGCCCCCACCAACCTCACCATCACCGCATGACCCCGCACTGTCCACGCCGTATCTTGAGGCACGTATCTTTCCGCTTCATCCCTCATCCTTCGTCCTTCATCCTTTGCTGTCACCGCAATCGTCATCCCCG